>JACQTK010000071.1 GCA_016210845.1 Acidobacteriota bacterium
AACGAGGTGTGGGGCTACAACGCGATGCCGACCACGCGCACCGTGGACGTCCACGTGGCGTGGCTCCGCCAGAAGCTCGAAGACAACCCCCGCCATCCGCAGTTCATCCTCACCGTCCACGGCCTCGGCTACAAGTTCGCGGGCTGAGCGCCACCCCGATCAGTGACACGGTCGGGCGATTCACCTGGCCGCGATGATCTTGGTCATCATGTCGATTGGGAGAGATTCAGGCCACACGCCTCGAGCAGGCCCAACCACCAGCGCCGCGGGATTCGAGAGATCGCCGAGCACGTGGGCGCGCGGCAGGGGGCGCCGCTTCACCAGGACGGGCGTGTAGCAGACGGCGTCTTCGTCGCCGCGCTCGGGATGCTGGCTCACGTCGCACACCTCGAACCGCACGAGGCCTCGATCGAGCCGTGACAGCAGCTGTTCGCAGTTGCGCTGCGCGACGTGGGAGTATCGCGACATGGGGCTGACGTAGAGCACGAGTTCGATCGGGTTTGGGCGCAGGGCTCGCGTGCGCGCGGAAGGCCTTGATGGCCTTCTTCGAGGGCCGCGTCACCCCGCGAGTATGGTTGGAGCGCGCGTGCAATCGCCAGCTCAGCCAGCCTGCGGCCCGAGTCTCCTGCCTCCTGGAGAGCGGCGGCTTCAGCCGCCGCGGGCGCCGACTCCGGCCGTCGCGACCGCCCACCCGAGGACAGATCCGCAAAAGTGGGCGGCGCCCGCTGGGCGAAGTCGGCGTTTTCTGGCCTGATTGCGCGATGTTGGCAGGCACAGCCCTTGCTCGGCTCGCTCTCGCGAGGAGTGTGACGCATGGAATTCAGCAAGGCGGCGGTGGGCATGGTGGCGGCGGCGTGTGTGGCCGCAGGCGCGGGCGGCGCCTATCTCGCCACACGTGGCGCCGACCCGACCCCTGCCGCGGCCGCGACGGGCGCGCCGTCGGTCAGCCCCGATCCGGCGGCGGCCACGGTCGAACAGTCCGAGGCGATCGTCACCGACGCGCCGTCCAGCGCGCCTGAGGCGCCGCCGACGCCCGCAGCAGCGCGCCCCGCGGCTCCGCGGCGTGGGCGCGCACCGCAGGCGGCGAGCCCACGCCCACAGCAGACGCCCCAGCCTGTCGCGAGCGATCTCCCGCCGTTCGATCGGGAGCCGCGCCCCGTCGAGCTCCCCGCGATCGAGCTCGCGCGCGTGCCCGATCCCGAGCCTGCGCGTGCGGCGGAGCCGCCGACACCCGAGTTCGAGGAGCTGGTGGTGGCGGCCGACTCCGTGATCGGGCTTCAGGTCGAGTCGTCTGTGTCGAGCGAGCAGGCGCGCGTCGAGGACGAAGTGGTGGCGCGCGTCACGCGCGACGTGCGCGTCGGCGACCGTGTGGCCATTCCGGCTGGCGCACGAGCCGTCGGCGAGGTGACGCTCGTGGAGCGCGGCGGCCGGCTGCGCGAGCGCGCGCGCCTCGGCATCCGCTTCACCTCGGTGGTGCTGGCCGACGGCACGCGGATCCCGCTCGACACCGAGACGATCTACCGTGAGGGCGACCCGCCTGGCGGCGAGAGCGCCGCCAAGATCGGCGGCGGCGCGATTGGCGGCGCCATCATCGGCGGCGTTCTGGGCGGCGCCAAGGGCGCGGCGATCGGCGGCTCGGTCGGCGCAGGGGCAGGCACCGCGGCCGTGCTGGCGGGCGGCCGCAACGCCGCGACGCTGCCCAGCGGGACGCCGATCACCGTCCGCGTCACGCGGCCGACGACGGTGACGGTCGAGCAGTAAGTCCGCGTTCGCGCTTCTGGGTTCTCGCTGCTCCGGTCGCGCTCTGCGTTCGACGTTCGGGCCGGCTGTCGCCGGCCCTTTCGTTGTACGCTTCCAGCGCCATGGATTCCGCCGAGTTCCGTCGCCACGGCTACGCGCTCGTGGACTGGATTGCCGAGTACCTGGCGGGATCCGAGCGCTACCCCGTCTTGCCGCGCGTCTCGCCAGGCGACGTGCGAGCGGCGCTCCCTGCGACGGCGCCCGAGCACGGCGAGCCGTTCGAGGCGATCGTTGCCGACTTCGAGCGCATCATCGTTCCCGCCCTGACGCACTGGAACCATCCAGGCTTCTTCGCGTACTTCGCCATCTCCGCCAGCGCCCCTGGCGTGCTGGCGGAGTTCCTTGCGGCCGCGCTCAACCAGCAGGCGATGCTGTGGCGCACCTCTCCCGCCGCCACGGAGCTCGAGGAGGTCTCGCTGAACTGGCTCCGAGCCCTCCTGGGCCTGCCTGACGCCTTCGAGGGCGTCATCTACGACACCGCGTCGATCTCGAGCCTGCATGCGCTGGCGGCCGCGCGTGAGGCCGCGGTGCCCGGCGTCCGCGAGTACGGGCTGGCCGGACGCACGGGTGTGGGAAAGGTTCGCGTGTACTGCTCCGAGCACGCGCACTCCTCCATCGACAAGGCGGTGATGCTGCTGGGGCTTGGGCACCGCGCGCTCCGGCGCATCGCCGCCGACGAGCGCTTCCGCATGCGCACCGCCCTGCTGCGCGACGCCGTCGCCGAGGATCGCGCGGCGGGGATGATCCCGCTGGCGGTCGTTGCCACGCTGGGCACGACGTCGACCACGAGCGTCGACCCGATCGCCGCCACCGCCGACCTCTGCCGCCGTGAAGGCGTGTGGCTGCACGTCGATGCGGCGTACGCTGGCGTGGCCGCGATGCTGCCAGCCTATCGGCACCACTTCGATGGATGGGAGGCCGCCGACTCGATCGTGGTGAACCCGCACAAGTGGCTGTTCACGCCCTTCGACCTCAGCGCCTTCTACTGCCGCCGTATGGATGTCGTCCGCCAGGCGTTCGCGCTCGTGCCGGAGTATCTCGAAACGGCAGAGGGCGCGCGGGGCGTGCGCAACCTGATGGACACGGGCATTCAGCTCGGCCGCCGCTTCCGATCGCTGAAACTCTGGATGGTGCTCCGACATTTTGGAGCCGATGGACTTCGCGCCGTCCTGGAGGAGCACATCCGTCTCGCTCAACTGTTCGCTGGATGGATCGATGCCGATCCCGACTTCGAGCGCCTCGCGCCCACGCCATTCAGCGTGGTCTGCTTTCGAGCCCGGCCGCAGGGCACCGCGCTGACGCCCGCCGAGCTCGACACGTTCAACGAGCGGCTGCTCGACGCGGTCAATGCCAGCGGCGACGTCTTCCTCTCGCACACGCGCATCGACGGAGCCTTCGCGCTGCGCCTCGCGGTGGGGCACCTGAGAACCACCGACGCCCACGTGGCGCGCGCGTGGGAACTGCTCCGCTCGCATACGGTTCGGCTCGCTCGCTGATCGCGCCTCCGGAATGTCGCTTGCAGCACGACCCTCCCGGAGAACCGACCGTCGCGCCGTAGGCTCGCGACGCGTCAAGGACCTGGGTCCGGGAGGAACGCAATGGTGAAAAGGCGCGCGATGGTAGCGGCACTCATGGTGATGCTCGTGCCGGCGTCGGCGGGTGCCGACTGGCTCTTCACGCCCAATCTGGGTACCACGTTCGGCGGCGCGACCAACGGGCGGGAGCACTTCACCTATGGCGCGTCCATCGGCTGGATGGGCGCGGGTATCGTCGGCTGGGAGGCCGACCTGTCGTACACGCCCGAGTTCTTCGAGGGCAACGACAGCGACTTCGACTTCATCGATGGCAGCAACGTCACCTCCGCGATGTTCAACGCGATCGTCGGGGCGCCGATCGGCGGCCAGTTCGGTCCCGGCTTCCGGCCCTACTTCAGTGGCGGCATCGGGATGCTGGCGCGGGAGGTCCAGAGTGAGAACGACCTCTTCGACGTCAACAGCAACGAGTGGGGCTTCAATCTGGGCGGCGGCGCCTTGGGATTCGTCACGGACAACGTAGGCTTCCGCGGCGACCTGCGATACGTCCGGTCGTTCGAGGATCTCGAGGAGAGCTTCGACGCCGGCAGCTTCGACTTCTGGCGTGCGACGGCCGGCGTGACATTCCGCTGGTAGACCTTGCGATAATCGAATGTAGGGCGGGTTTCGTCGCTTCCGCCCTACGTTCGCACCCCTACAGTCTTCAGTCTTCAGTGGACAAGGTGCAGGCTCGGAGTGGTATACTGCCGCGTTTCGTCAGCGCGGCGATTTCACCGACTTGATGGGCCGCGCCGTGCCAGCCACTCCTGGCTCGCACAGACTATCTAAGTCGCGAACCGCGGCCCGCGACGCAGTCGGCGGGCCTTTTTCTTTTGCAGGAGCGTCATGTCACGCTACACGTTCACGTCCGAGTCGGTCTCCGAAGGGCATCCCGACAAGGTCTGCGATTACATCTCCGACTCGATCCTCGATGCGTGCTTCGAGCAGAACACCCAGAGCCGCGTCGCGTGCGAGACGCTCTGCAAGAACGACACGGTCGTCATCGCGGGCGAGATCACCACGAACGCCAGGCTCGACTACGAGCGCATCGTCCGCCAGGCGGTGAAGGACATCGGCTACACGGACCCCTCGGAGCCGTTCTGCGACACGACGCTGAAGCTCGTCCCGCTCATCACGCGGCAGTCCAACGAGATCTCGCAGGGCGTGACCGCCGCCACGAGCCAGAGCGGCGATCAGGGCGCGGGCGACCAGGGCATCATGTTCGGCTACGCCACCGACGAGTCGCCCGAGCTGATGCCGCTGCCCATCCTGCTCGCGCACAAGCTCACCAAGGGGCTCGCCGACGACCGCAAGGCGGGCAGGGTGAGCTGGCTCCGCCCGGACAGCAAGTCGCAGGTGTCGGTCCTGTACGACGGCAACGAGCCCAAGGAGGTCACGGCCGTCGTCGTCTCCACGCAGCACAAGGCGGAGGCCGATCAGAAGCGGATTACCGAGTACGTGCGCGAGGAGCTCGGACCGCGTGTGCTCGGCGCCTGGTGGAAGAAGGACCTCAAGCTCTTCGTGAATCCGACGGGCAGCTTCGTTCACGGGGGCCCATCCGCCGATGCAGGCGTCACCGGCCGCAAGATCATCGTCGACAGCTACGGCGGGGCGGGGCGACACGGCGGCGGCGCCTTCAGCGGCAAGGATCCGTCGAAGGTGGACCGCAGCAGCGCCTACTTCTGCCGCTTCGTCGCCAAGCAGGTGGTCGCGTCGGGCCTGGCCAGGAAGGCCGAGATCCAGGTCGGGTACGCCATCGGCATGGCGCAGCCGGTGTCGGTCAAGGTCGACACCTTCGGCACCGGCGACGAGCGCGCCGCGGCGGAGTTCGTGATGAACGGCTTCGACTTCCGGCCGCGGGCCATCATCGAGCGGCTCGATCTGCTGCGGCCGATCTACCGCAGCACGACCAACTACGGCCACTTCGGGCGGCCGGGCCTGCCGTGGGAGGTCGTCGAGAAGGCGGTGGCGGTGGCGCGCTAGAGCAGTTCGTACCAGCGCCGCGTGCGTTCCCCGACGGCACGCTGCACCTCGCCCAGCTGCGTCGCCACTTGCTCTGCCTGGGCTTCGGGCACGCCCGTCGACACCAGCAGCGAATGCAGATCGTTCTGCAGCGCCTCGACCTGGCGCTCGCTCAGCTCGCGGGCCGCGACCGATACCCACAGGGTCTGCGCCAGACGCTGCGCGGTCTCCTCGGACAGCGTCTTCCCTGCCAGCGCGTCCGCCGTCCGGCGTGACAGCTCGTCGATCACCGGATACGCGTTCGCCCGCGCGGAATTGCGGCGCACGTCGTCGGCCAGCTCGGACGGCGCCTGCGCGTCGCGCCGCGCGACGTTCAGCAGGTCGCGGCTGAGGTCCCGGATTTCACCCTGCGCTCGGTCGTCGGGTGCGGGCACGGCCCCATCAGGCTGGCGGCACGCCGCGGCCGACGTCGCCACGACCGCGATGAGGACAAGGAACGCTGACGCACGTGATCGCATAGGACGCCCAGCGTGACCTACGCCCGCGCAGCGTGTCAAGACATCACGACGCCGTGAGCGGTCCCTTCACTCAGTCCCTGGGCAGCGCACGGATGGTGGCGGCCTTCACGATCGCCCAGGCCTCGTCGCCCGGCCGCAGCGCGAGACGCTGCCAGGCGTCGCGCGTGACGAGCGCGGCCAGCCGGAAGCCGCAATCCAACCCTACCCGCACGAACGGTCCTTCAGGCACCTCCGATCGGACGATGGCCCGCCAGCGGTTGGTGGCGCTGATGTCGACCGGCGCGTGGCGTGCGATGGCCACGTCCTCGGCGCGAATGCACAACGCCGCCTCGTGGCCGGGCGGCGCGGGCGCCTCGACCGATACCTGCTGGCCGGCCACCTCCACGCGCGCGATGCCCCGTTCGACGCTGGCGATGCGGCCGAGGACGACGCTGTCGACACCGACCAGGCGGGCCGCCGCGGGCGTCGCTGGCCGATCGAACACCTCTCGCGTGGTGCCGCTCTGGATGATGCGGCCTTCGTCGAGCAGCACGATCCGATCCGCCAGCGTCAGGGCATCGGCGCGATCGTGGCTGACGATGTAGGTGGGGATGTCGAGCGTGCGGACGATCGTCCTGAGATCCTCGCGGACCTCCTCTCGCGTGGGACGGTCGAGCGCCGAGAGCGGCTCGTCGAGCAGCAGGAGCTTCGGCCGCCGAAAGACGGCGCGTGCCAGCGCCACCCGCTGCTGCTGGCCGCCGGAGAGCTGCCGCGGCAGGCGCCGCTCGAGGCCGCGCAGGCGGAAGACGTCGACGAGCTCCGAGACGCGCGCGCGCTGGGCCGGCCCGCGGGCGCCGCCCACGAACCTCGGCGCCGCGAACGCGACGTTCTGCTCCACGGTCAGATGCGGAAACAGGGCGTAGTCCTGGAAGAGCACCCCGAGGTCGCGGCGGTCCGGAGGAAGGTTCACGCGGGCCGCCGCGTCGAACCACGTGTGCGCGCCGAAGCGGATGTGCCCGCGCTGCGGATGCTCCAGGCCCGCCAGGCAGCGCAGCACCGTGGTCTTGCCCGAGCCGGACGCGCCGAGGAGCACGGTGACGCGGGCTTCGCCGACGGGATCGCTCCAGCGGCAGAGGACGCCGGCTGCGTGGGTCAGGCTTTCACCGTGGGGCGGGCCCTGACGGCCCGCCTCGTACCTGAACTCGATGTCGACGTCGAGCCGCGTCATAACGGCAGCGTCCGCCGCTGCAGCGCGTAGGTGGCCGCGAGCACGCTCACGGCGAACACGAGCAGCACTGCCGAGGCTTCGTTGGCCGAGGCGTAATCCAGCGCCTGGACGTCGTCGTAGATGGCGAGCGCGATGGTGCGCGTCACGCCAGGGATGTTGCCGCCGACCATGAGCACCACGCCGAACTCGCCCACCGTGTGGGCGAACGCCAGCACGAGGCCCGCGAGCACCGCCGGCCACGAGAGCGGCAGGACGACGGTGACGAAGGTGCGGAGACGCGAAGCGCCCAGACAGCGTGCCGCCTCGATCAGACGCCGATCGACGGCGGCGAAGCCGGAGGCAAACGGCCGTACGGCGAACGGAAGGTTGTAGAGGACCGACGCCAGCAGCACGCCCGTGAACGAGAACGGGATCGTCCCCTCGGCCACGCGCGCGTACACGCGCCCGGCCGCGCTGTCCGGACCGGTGGCCATCAGGAAGTAGAAGCCAAGAACCGTGGGCGGCAGCAGCAGGGGCACGGCCACGGCGGCGTCGACGACCGGACGCCACGCCCACCGTGTGGTCGCCAGCCAGTAGGCCAGCGGCAGGCCCGCCACGGCGAGCACGAGCGTCGTCAGCGCGGCGAGCTGGAGCGTGAGACGTACGGCAACCCAGTCCATAGGCCCTTCATCTCGGAGGGAGGTCAAAGCCGTACGAAGTCAGCAGCCGGCGCCCCTCCGCGCTCAGCAGAAGCTCACGCAGGCCGTCTGCGGCCTCGCGCGACACGGCCCACGGCAGGATGAGGCCGCCTTGGACCAGCCGCGGATGGGCGTCCTCGGGCACGTCGACGAAGCGGCCGGCACCCCGCATCCGCGGGGTCACCGCAAGCGACTTGGCGATGACGCCCGCATCGGCGGCACCGCTCTGGATGAACTGCGCGGCCTGGGCGACGTTCTCCCCGAGCACCAGCCGCTGAGCGAACAGGTCCCAGAGCTCCGCGCGCCGCATTGCCGCCTCCGCGGCACGGCCGTACGGCGCGTGGCGCGGATTGGCGAGGGCAATCCGTTCCGCGCCCTCGAGCGCACGCAGACCGTCGCGCTCGATCGGCAGCGTCGAGTCGCTCGGCACCCACACCACGATCCGGCCCACGGCGTAGAGGAACAGATCGTCATCGGTGCCGATGCCGCGGGCCACCAGATCGCGTGGATACTCGACATCGGCCGAGAGGAACAGATCGTACGGCGCGCGCTGCCCGAGCTGTGCGTGCAGCGTCCCCGACGATCCGTAGGCGACCTGGACGTCGAGGTCCGGATCACGCGCCCTCAGCGTCGCGATGGCCTCATCCAGGGCGAACTTCAGGTCCGCGGCGGCGGCCACGCGCAGGACAGACGTCGCGCGCGCGCCCGAGCAGGCCGTCAGCGCAAGCACGCCGCCCATCAGGACAAGGATGCCCATCAGGACAAGGATGTAGGGGCCGACCTTCAGGTCGGCCCTGGGAGACACCTTCAGGTCGGCCCTGGGAGACAACGTGTTGAACAATTCAATACGATTCTATACGATATTAGAAACGATTCTATGCTGTTCGATCGATGGCCCTCCTGACGCCCCGGACGGCCGCCGGGCGGCTCGGGGTGAGCTACTCCACCCTGAAGCAGTGGATCTACAAAGGCACGATCCGCACCACGCTCACTCGCGGCGGGCATCACCGCGTGGCCGAGGAGGAAGTGGAGCGGCTCCTGGCGTCCCGCGGCCGACTGCCTGCGCTGCCCAGGGGCCGGAGGCGCCCCCCGGGCGTGCTGGTCGCGCTCAGCGGCCGGAATCAGCTGCGAGGGGTGGTCGAGGAGGTTCGCGTCGAGGGGCTGCTGGCGCAGGTCCGGCTGCGCATCGGCGACCAGCGGCTCACTGCCGTGATCACGCGCGACGCGGTCGACGAGCTGAAGCTGCGCCGCGGACAGGCCGCGCTGGCCGTGATCAAGGCCACCGAGGTGATGATCGCGCGGGGTGAGTAGAACAGGGGGAAGGGGACAGGGGGAAGGGAGAAGGGCTGTCTCAGGCCGAAGGTCAGAAGGGGTCAGTCTCAAACCGCCGCGCTACAATGCATCCGAATGCATCTGCACGAACGGCTCGCGATCGCGGTGAACGCATGGCGCGCTGCCGGTTACCCCACGGAGTCTCATCAAACAATCGCCGAGATCCTGGAATGGGCGCACGGCACAGAGCAGGGCAACGTCCGCTTTCTCCGTTGGCCTCAGCTGAGGGCCCTCGAGACGTACTGGTACCTCAGACTCGCTCGTGGAACGCCGCGCGTCGTCGATCTCTACCGTGACTCCTTTCCCAAGAGTGTCGAGTTCCTGAAAGCCATCGGCCTCGGCGAGCGCGCCCTGATGGAGATGGCGGTCGAGCATGGTGTGGATGGCTTGCTCGAACGCGTACGCCGAGACGACGAGTTCGTTCGCGCCCATCGCCTGGAGGCCGTCCGCGAAACGCTGACGCTCGAGTATCCCAGCTACATCCTGGCGCTCGCCATGGGGGCGGGAAAGACGGTGCTCATCGGCGCGATCATCGCCACCGAGTTCGCGATGGCGCTCGAGCATCCCTCGGACGGCTTCGTGCACAACGCCCTCGTCTTCGCGCCGGGCAAGACCATTCTCGAATCGCTCCGCGAGCTGCTGTCGATGCCGTACGAAGGCATCCTCCCGCCCAGGCTTCAGAAGCGCTTCGCGGCGTCGGTCAAGATGACCTTCACACGGGACGGCGAGAAGGACGTGCCGGTGATTCGTGGATCCCATTTCAACATCGTGGTGACGAACACGGAGAAGATCCGAATCCAGAAGGAGACGATTCGCCGCAGTGATCTGACGGGCCTGTTGGCCGGCCGAGATGTCGATCGAGCACGGACCGAGGTCGCGAACTTGCGCCTGCAGGCCATCGCGAGCCTTCCCCACCTGGCCGTCTTCTCGGACGAAGCGCATCACACCTACGGGCAGTCGCTCGACGCCGAGCTCAAGAAGGTGCGAAAGACGGTTGATTATCTGTCCGCAACGACGAACGTCCTGTGCGTCGTCAACACGACCGGCACGCCGTACTTTCGGAAACAGCCGCTTCGAGACGTCGTGATCTGGTACGGCCTGTCCGAAGGCATCCGGGACGGCATCCTCAAGGACGTGGCCGGCAGCATCCAGGCGCTGCACCTCGACGGAGACGCCAGGCACTTCGTGTCCCACGTCATCGAGGATTTCTTCCGAGATTACCGTGATGTTCACCTCCCGAACGGCGCGGCGTCAAAGCTGGCGCTCTACTTTCCTCAAATGGACGACCTGCGAGAGTTGAGGCCCGTCGTGGACGAGGCGCTCGTCCGCGCCGGTCTCAGCCCCGCGCTGTGCCTGGTGAATACCTCCGATTCCTCGCTCACCCGCCAGCAGGACATCGATGCGTTCAACCGGCTGAACGACCCTGCGTCGCCCCACCGCGTGATCCTGCTGGTCAACAAAGGGACCGAAGGGTGGAATTGTCCGAGCCTGTTTGCCAGCGCGCTTGCGCGAAAGCTCCGAGCGTCGAACAATTTCGTCCTGCAGGCCGCCACACGATGCCTGAGGCAGGTGCCCGGCAACACGAGCCGCGCCCGCATCTATCTGACACACGAGAACTACGGCGTCCTGGACCGCCAGCTTCAGGAGACGTACGGCGAACGGATCGCTGATTTGGAGCATTCGACACAAGAACTCCGGCGCGCGCGTCTCGTGGTGCGAAAGATCGACATCCCGGCGATCGCGCTCCGGAAGCGACTCCGTACGGTCGTTCGGCAGGGGCACAGGAGCGAGACGCTCGAGTTGACTCGCCCGCCTGCCACGACGAGAGCCGCGTTCAAGCGGTTGCTCACCCTGGGGGAGTTTCAGTCGAGCACGCGCGTGCTCCAGCAGATGGGCGAGAGCGTGTCGATTGATACGATGCCCGCCACGCTCGACCTCTATGGGGCCGCCGTCGAACTCGCGTCATCGGCGTGCCTCGATACCCTTCGCGTGGTCGGCGCGTTGCGCACGGCGTACAAGGGGGATGAGATTCCCGAAGACGACCTGCCCGAACTGCAACGCCAGATCGAAGAACAGACCTCGCGGTACGAGACCCGCGAGCACCCGGTTGAAGTGGCGCTGGCGCTCGTTCGATTGGAGGGATTCGCTCGCGAGACCGATGCCGATGGCAGTGTTGTCTATACCGCGCAGATCGCATATCCGGTCGACAAGGAGCGGTACCTGCTTCGCTACGAGGACCACCGCGGGATCAACCCCAGGGATGTCGGCTTCCACTATTCTCCCCTCGATTTCGATTCGATGCCCGAAATGAGCTTCTTCGAGAAGCTCCTGGCCAAAGTCAATATCGAGCCCTGGGAAGTGGAGGACATCTACTTCACCGGCGGGATCACCGACCCCGCCAAGACCGATTTCTTCGTCGAGTACAAGGACCTCACGGGGCAGTGGCGTCGCTACACACCGGATTTCGTCATCCGTAAGAAAGCGCCACCCGGCATGCCGCCCGGTTCCGGCCGCATCTGCATCGTCGAGATCAAGGCCGACAACGCCCGCCACGATCCGATCAATGGCGAGCAGGGGACCAAGTCGCTCGAGCTCCACAGATGGGAGCGCCTCAACGCGGATCGGCTGAAATACGAGATGATCTTCACGGCGAGCGATGCGGTGGAGTACGACTTGATGAAGCCGGTCTGGCGCTTCTGCGAGGAACGCGAACCCTACTTGCCTATCGAGCTGGACCGCGAGCGCATTGCAGCCTTCTGCCGAAGGTGGAAGATCAGCGAGCTGTCGCTGTTTGGCTCGATCCTTCGTCCGTGGGAGTTCAGGCCCGACAGCGACGTCGACTTTCTCGCGACATTCGCGCCCGAAGATGGCTGGAGTCTGTTCGATCACATGCAGATGGAAGAAGAGCTGTCGGCGATTGTCGGCAGAAAGGTCGATCTCCTGACTCGCCCGTCGGTCGAACGGAGTCACAACTGGATTCGGCGCCGGAGCATTCTCGAGTCAGCGCGCACGATCTATGTCTCGTGACGACGCGCACGTGCTCGACATGCTCGAAGCGGCGCGGAGGGCGGAGACCTTCGTCGAGGGGATGACCGAAGCCGCCTTTCTCGACGATATCAAGACACAATCGGCGGTGCTCCATCAGCTCACGGTCCTCGGCGAAGCCGTCAGGCGCGTGTCGCAGAGTTTCCGAGACGCGCATCCCGGCATCCAGTGGAAGGAAATGGCCGGCTTGCGAAGCCGCATCGTGCATGACTATGACGAGATCGATCTCGACGAGGTCTGGAACATCCTCAAGAAAGACCTCCCCTCACTGATTCCGCGGATCGAAGCCATCGCCAGGATGGAACCGGAATGAAGCGAACGCCCAAGTCAACGGCAAGGAAGTCGGCCGCCAGACGCGGCGCCTCGAAGGCGCCTCGGGGGAACCGAGGGTCCGCCTTCCCGCCTGCCGTCAAGCCAGGCGAGGCGGTCAAGGTTGCAGCGGCGAAGGGCCGCCCCATGCTGGTCTGGGTGGGCAAGCGGCCGCTCACGAGGGTCACAGCCTTCCCCGCCCAGCTCATCGAGCAGTTCTCAGTGTGTGGATCTGCCGAGACACGAAAGCCATGGAGCGACTGGCCTTCGGCCTATCCCACGGGCGGCTTGCTCTTTCACGGAGACAACAAGGAGGTGTTGGCACACCTGCTGGCCAACGGATTCCGCGGCAAGGTCAATCTGATCTACATCGATCCGCCGTTCGATTCGGGCGCGGACTACGTGCGGAAGGTCAGTCTTCGAGGTGCGACCGGCAGCGCCAAGCTGGATGGCGAGCGCTACACGCTCGGCGAGCAGATTCAGTACACCGACATCTGGGCGAATGACAACTACCTGCAGTTCATGTACGAACGGTCAGGTCTTCTGCGTGAGCTCCTCCATCCAGCAGGATTTCTTTTTGTTCACCTAAATACGGATCGCAGCCATTACCTGAAAGCTGTGCTGGACGAAGTCTTTGGGGCTGCGTCCTTCACGAACGAGATCATCTGGAAACGGCGAGAAGCTCACGGGGATACAAAGGGGATTGCAAACGTCCACGACGTAATACTGGGTTATGCCAGCGACCCGGGGACAACGTTGCTGCGCCACTATGTCTCCTACGACCAGGATTATCTTGACTCTCATTACACGCAAACTGATGAATCGGGACGGCGTTACACGTTGGCGGATCTAACCGCGCCAGGACCGAGGCCCGGCCTAAACTACGCCGTCCGTGGTGTTTGGCCTCCACCGGGCCGTGTTTGGGCTGTACTACCCGAGAAGATGGAGAAGATGATTCAGTCGGGACGTGTTGTGTTTACAGCCGAAGGAAGGCCACGCAAGAAGTTGTTCCTCGATGAAATGCCAGGGATGCCTGTCCATGACGTTTGGACCGACGTCTTTCCCATTAACTCCCAAGCATTGGAGGCTACAGGGTATCCCACTCAGAAGCCGGAGGCATTGTTAGAGCGGCTCATAACCATAGGATGTCCGGCTGATGGTTTGGTTCTCGACTGCTTTGTCGGTTCTGGGACCACCGCAGCCGTCGCCCAGAAACTAGGCCGCCGTTGGATTGGCTGTGACATCAACAAGGGGGCAATTCACACAACCGCCAAACGTATCCAGGCGGTGATCCGAGAGCAGTGCGAGGCGATGGAGAAGAGACGAGCAGAAGGCGCGCAAACGTCATTGCTCGAAGCGCCTTACGCCAAGCCACAGGAGTCATCAACGCCGCCCCAACTCTCATTTTCGGTCTGGCGGGTAAACGATTACGACCTGCAGATCCAGCACGACGAGGCCGTGAACCTGGCATGCGAACACATCGGCATCGAGCGAACGCGCGCCGATGCCTTCTTCGACGGCACGCTCGGCAGGCACCTCATCAAGATCATCCCATTCGACCACCCGCTGTCGCCTGTGGACCTCGAGGAACTGCGCCGCGAGCTGGACAGCCGGCCCGACGAAGATCGGGAAATCACCCTGGTGTGTCTCGGCATCGAGATTGCCGCGCGTTCGTGGATCGACGACTGGAACCGGCTCCGCAAGGGGAAGAACGCTGCGAATCGCCTCCATGTCATCGAGCTGCGAAGCGACGAGACGTACGGCTCGTTCATCCGTCACGAGCCGGCGCAGGCCAACGTGCGAATCACCCGGAAGGACGGACGTGTCACAATCGCGATCGAGGACTTCGTCTCCCCCTCCATCGTTACTCGCCTGAGACAGCAGGCCGGGGTGCTTCAACCGAAGATCGACGACTGGCGCGCCATGGTCGATTGCGTGATGGTCGACGCCGCGTGGGACGGCAGTGTGTTCAACGTCGCGCTCAGCGATATTCCGGAGCGAAAAAGCGACCTCGTGAAGGGATCCTATGAGATAGACGTCCCTCCGCGTCCGACGACGGTGGCTGTCAAGATCATCGACATGCTGGGTGAGGAGGTCCTCGTGACCAGGAAGGTCTGACGCGGCCACCGCTTCAAGGGCACCCTTCGCGCGGTCTGGCGTGGTCGTCCTCATGGGCCTGGAGTGGGGCAGCGCCTACCGGCGTCGCAGGATCCCCAGGTGCACCTTCGCCACGCTGTGCATGTAGCCGCCCGGGGCCGCGAAGCGATCCGCCGCAGCCGCGGTGATGTGCTCCAGGGCGCGGCGGGCGTCGCCCTGCGCTTCGTAGTACAGCCCGAGATACAGCCGCGCGTAGAACTGCGCGCGCGGTTGTGCCCCCGCCGCCTCGACCACCGCGTCCGGCTTCGCGTCCCCGCGGAACAGGTCGTAGATCTGGCGCATGGGCACGCGCGGATCGGGGCCGACTGGCAGCAGCGCCGCTCGCGCCTTGGCGGTCGATTCCGCGCGCGCCACACAGAGGTAGTGCCACGCGGCGTTCTCCACATCGTTGGGATTGACCGTGCGGTGCGATTCGAACTGGGCGCGGCAGTCGGCGTACCGGCCCACGTAATACAGCGCGATCCCGCGCTGCCAGAGCTGCGGCGCGAAGGCGGGCAGCACCGTGACGAGCGCGTCGAAGCCGGCCACCGACTCCGCCACGCGGCCGTTCTCGAAGTCGGCGATCGCGCGATCCAGGAGCACCTGCGGCTCCTGCGCCCGTGATTGCCCGGCCGCGCGGGCAGGCCTTGGGCCCGCCCACGCCAGGGCGACCACAAGGGTCGCCCCTACGAGGATTCCTAAGGCGATCGGAACTGTTCTCATCGCCGTAGGTCCAGGGCGATCAGCGTGTTGTCGTTTCGCACGTACAGAAAGCCCTCCGAGAGCGCGGGGAAGGCACGGACGGTGGGCGGAAGCACCTGCGCGCGGGCCAGCGCCCGGAACGCGGTGGGTGATGCGTCCGCCAGGATGAGCTCGCCCGTCTCGCGCAGGATCAGCAGCCGGTTGCCGGCCAGCGTGACGCTTCCCGCACGGAACCGATCCTCGCTCCATCGCACGCGGCCCGTCCGCATCTCGACTGCCCGGAAGCTCGGGTTGAACTCCTGCCGGCCATGGAAGCCGTACAGATGCCCGTCGTGGTAGACGCTGGTCGCGTAGTGGTTCGTGAGCACCTCGTCCGAGGCCCACAGCTCGACGAGCTTCGTATCGTCGACGCGCAGCACCGCCGCGCCAGGGCCGTACTCAGCGGACACGAAAACGAGGTCGCCGATGACGAGCGGCGTCGCGGCGTTGACCGACGCCGCCATCCGCGCGCGCCAGCGCCGCTCGAACCGCACGCGCCCCGTGGCCGGATCGAGCCCCACCAGGCCCTCGCGCGTCAGGAAGATGGCCAGACGGCGTCCGGCGATCGTCGCGCCCACGGCCGACGAGTAGCTGGCCTCGTGGTCGGTGGCCGTCCAGAGGACCTTCCCGGTCTTCGCCTCGAAGGCGACGATGCCTGCCGCCGCGCCGCCGATGTTGGCCAGCACGCGGCCGTCCTCCACGAGCGGCGAGCCCGCCGCGCCGAAGAAGCCCTTGGCCACGCGGAACCGCCCCATCGTGTCCTCGCTCCAGATGCGCTGTCCCGTGGCGAGATCGACCGCGTGCAGCTGCCCTTCCGCGCCGAAGGTGTAGACGATGCCGTCGGCGACGACGGGGACGGCGCGAGGGCCCTCGTCGAACCCGAAGTCGTCGCGGTAGGCGGTGGGATAGGCGTGGCGCCACTGCGAGGCGCCGGTGGACGGGTCGAGCGCTTCGACCACTTCCTGGTTCCCCACGCGATGGAACAGAATCAGGCGGCCTGCGGCGACGACCGGTCCGCTGAAGCCCTGGCCGATCGTCTTGCGCCAGATCACGCGCGGACCCTGCGCGCCCCACGTCTCGGCCAGCGCGGGGCCGCGATACACGCCGTTGCGCTCCGGGCCCAGGAACTGCGGCCAGTCGGCCGCGTCGAGCCCCGCCGCGAGGGCCGCAGACAAGGCGACAACTGCCATGAGGGGCCGCATGGTCGGCGGCTACGATATCACCCGCCGCTTGCCTCGCGGCGACTCTTTTTGTTAGGCTGAGGGTTCCAAATGGTTCGTCTCTCCCATCGCGCGCATCATCACCACGACCATACAGGCCGTCCGGCAGGACTGCGCGCGCCGAGGGACTAGAACCAGCTCACCCCTTACCTAAGGCATGCAGCCCCGCCGGACCAGTGGCGGGGTTTTTTGTTGTACGACGACTATGGATTTTTCGAAGTTGGATGGATTGATTCCCGCGGTGGTGCAGGACCACGCCAGCGGAGAGGTGCTGATGGTGGGCTTCATGAACCAGGAGGCGTGGGACGTGACGCGCCGCACCGGGTACGTGACGTTCTTCAGCCGCACCCGTCAGGCGCTCTGGACCAAGGGCGAGACTTCCGGGAACCGTCTCGCCGTGCGTGACATCCTCGTCGACTGCGACGAGGACACCGTCCTGGTGAAGGCCGAGCGCCTCGGCGACGGCAACGTGTGCCACACGGGCGAGCGCACGTGCTTCTTCCAGCGCGCGGAAGGGGTGACGGTCCCATGACGCTCAAGCTCGGCATCCCGAAGGGCTCCCTGCAGGAGGCGACGATTCAGCTGTTCGCCCGGGCGGGCTTCAACATCTACGTCAGCACGCGCTCGTACTTCCCCGCGATCGACGACCCCGAGATCGAATGCATGCTGATCCGCGCGCAGGAGATGGCGCGGTACGTGTGCGACGGCGTGCTCGACGCGGGCCTCACGGGACAGGACTGGATCGCGGAGCACCGCCTCGGCGGCGGCGGCAGGCACTCGCTGACCAGCATCGCCGACCTCGTCTACGCGAAGCAGAGCTTCGGCAAGGTGCGCTGGGTGCTCGCCGCCCCCGAGGAGTCGCGCTTCAGGGCGCCGCAGGACTTCTCGGGCGCCACCATCGCCACCGAGCTGGTGCGCGTCACCAAGGCGTACTTCGATCGTCTGAGCGTCCCGGTCAACGTGGAGTTCTCCTGGGGCGCCACGGAAGTCAAGCCGCCGGTGCTCGCGGACGGCATCGTCGAAGTCACCGAGACCGGGTCGAGCTTGCGCGCGAACCGGCTGCGGATTCTCGACACGGTCATGGAGTCGAATACGCAGCTCGTTGCCAACGACGAGGCGCTGGCCGACGGCTGGAAGCGCACGAAGATCGAGAACATCGCGCTGCTGTTGCGCGCGGCCATCGAGGCGCAGGGCCGCGTGGGGCTGATGCTGAACGTCCGCCGCGCCGACCTCGACAAGGTGCTGGCGCTGCTGCCCGCGCTGCAGCGGCCCACCATCTCGTCGCTCAGCGACGAGCAGTGGGTGGCGGTCAACACGATCATCGAGGAGCGGACGGTCCGCGACCTCATCCCGAAGGTCAAGGCGGCCGGAGGACAGGGGATCGTGGAGTACCCCTTGAACAAGATCGTCGTGTGAGCCGCGCACGCTGAAGCGTGCGCTCTACATGCGAGAACCTGTCCACCTGTAGAGCGGCGGCTTTAGCCGCCGCGGTCAGGCGGCTTCAGCCGCCGAGAGGGTGAGGATCGTTTGAGGATCGTCGAATCCACCAATCGTCGGGCCGTGCGGGCGCTGCTCGCGCCCGCCCGCACGCGCGACGCGGCCACCGAGCGCCGCGTCGCCAGAATCGTGGCCGACGTGCGCCGCGAGGGCGACCGCGCGCTCGTCCGCTACGCCAGGCGCTTCGACGGCCTCGAGGGTCCACTCGAGGTCACGCGCGCCGAGATGCGCGAGAGGGCGCGGCAGGTCCCCCCCTCGGTTCGGGCGGCCGTGCGCACCGCGGCCCGACACATCCGCGCGGTGGCCAGGCGCCAGGTGCCCCGCGGCTGGCGCACGCGCGTGGCCTCCGGCGTGACCGTCGAGCAGCGCATCGTGCCGCTCGACCGCGTCGGCTGCTACGTGCCTGGCGGCCGGCATCCGCTCCCCTCCTCGCTGCTGATGACGGCCATTCCAGCCGCGGTCGCCGGCGTGAAGGAGGTCGTCGCGTCCTGCCCGCGGCCCGAGCCGGCGGTGATGGCCGCGGCGCTCGAAGCGGGCGTGTCGCGGCTGTTTCGCGTGGGCGGCGCGCATGGGGTGGCCGCGCTGGCCTACGGCACGCAGACGATTCCGCGCGTCGACAAGATCGTCGGCCCCGGAAACCGATACGTGGCGGCGGCCAAGGCGCTGGTGTCGTCCGACTGCGGCATCGATTTCTACGCAGGGCCCACGGAAATCGTGATCGTCTCGACGCGGGGTCCTGCCGCATGGATCGCGGCGGATCTCATCGCCCAGGCGGAGCACGACCCCGATGCCCGCGCCGTGCTGATCACGCCGAGCCGCCGCCTGGCCAATAGCGTGGCGCGCGAGGTGGAGGCGCGCCTGCCCGCCGCAGGCCCCGCTCGTGAGGCGCTGCGCGCGCACGGCGGCGTGGTGGTCACCGCGTCCATCCGCGAGGCGATCGACCTGGCGAACCTATCGGCGCCCGAGCACCTGGTCGTCGACGACGACCGGATGGCGGCGAAGGTCACCTGCGCGGGGTCCCTCTTCGTGGGATCCTGGTCGGCGCAGGTGGCGGGCGACTACGCGATCGGATCGAATCACGTGCTGCCCACCTCCGGCGCCGCGCGCGGACGGGGCGGCCTCTCCGCGGCGGACTTCGTCCGGCAGATCACCGTGCAGCGGCTGACGCCTGCAGGGCTGCGGGGCATCGGCGAGGTCGTGGACGCACTGGCGCGGGCGGAAGGGCTCGAGGCGCACGCCGAGTCGATCGCCGTGAGGATCAACGGATGAGCGTGATACAGGGATACCCCAGCCCTGGTGAGGGCCTCCGCCTGCACCTGAACGAGAACACGGGCGGATGCTCGCCCCGCGTCCTGGAGGCGATCCGCCGCGTGCAGCAGGCCGACGTCTCCACCTACCCGTCGTACCGCGACGCCGTGGTCGCCTGCGCGCGGCACTTCGGCGTCGACCCAGACTGGGTGCTGCTGACCAACGGCCTGGACGAGGGCATCCTCATGGCCGCCGTGGGGCACATCGCGCGCGCCCGCATCCACGACGCGGAGACGATCGTGCCGCTGCCGGCCTTCGATCCGTACCCGAACTCGACGGCCGCCGTCGGCGCCACGGCGGTGCGCGTGCCGCCAGGCCGCGACTACGCCTTCCCCACGGAGGCCGTGCTCGCGGCGATCACCCCGCGCACGCGGCTCATCTTCTTGAACACGCCGAACAACCCGACGGGCCAGTTGATCGCCGTCGAGGACCTCGTCCGCATCGGCGAGGCCGCGCCGCACGCGATCGTCCTGATAGACGAGGCGTACATCGAGTGCGGCGGGACGACGTTCCTGCCGCAGCTGCCGCGGCACCCGAACGTGCTGGTCGGCCGCACCTTCTCCAAGGCCTACGGCCTCGCGGGCATGCGCATCGGCATCGTCATCGGCCAGCCGCCCGCGCTGGATCCGGTGCGCGCGGTGACGCTGCCGTTCAACATCAACGGCGTGGCGCTGGCGGCGATGCACGCGGCGCTGGCCGACTCGGAGTTTCTCCCACGCTATGCAGCACACGTGCGCGAATCGCGCGAACGCCTGTACGGGGCGCTGCGGCGCCTGGGGCTGCCCTACTGGGAAAGCGCCGCGAACTTCGTGATGGTGCGGGTCGGTGAGGCCGCGCCCTTCATCGACGCGCTCGCCGCCAGGAAGGTCCACGTCAGGGACCGATCGACGGATCCGACGACGCCAGGGTGCATTCGCATCACGACGGGCATCCTCGAGCACACCGCCGCCGCGATCGACGCGTTGGAGTCGGTGATGGCCCTTCGACAAGGCTCAGGGCAGGCCGCGAGGGGAGCCCGATGACAAGGGCCCTTCGACGCGGCTCAGGGCGGGTCCGCGCGGCCGCCTTCGATCGGCGGACCACCGAGACGCGGATTCGCGGCCGCCTCGCCATCGACGGCCAGGGCCGGTACGACGTCCGCACGGGCATCCGGTTCCTCGACCACATGCTCGAGCTGTTCGCCAGGCACGGCGGCTTCGACCTCACGCTGCACGCCACGGGCGACCTCGACGTCGACCAGCATCACACCGTCGAGGACGTCGGCATCGCGCTCGGCGAGGCCGTGCTGGCCGCGCTCGGCAACCGGAAAGGCATCAATCGCGCGGGCTACTTCCTGATGCCCATGGACGAGACGCTCGGGCTCGCCGCCGTCGACCTGAGCGGCCGGCCGCACGCCATCGTCGACCTCAGGCTCCGCGTGCGGCGCGTCGGCGACCTGCAGAGCGAGCTGATTCACGACTTCTTCGGCGGCTTCGCGTCCGGAGCCCGCGCCAACGTCCACGTGAAGGTGCTGTACGGGCGCTCGAGCCACCATCACGTCGAGGCCGTGTTCAAGGCATTCGCTCGAGCGCTCCGCGTCGCCTGCGCGAAGGACGCGCGGCTCGCGAAGATGCTGCCGAGCACCAAGGGGCTGTTGTGACACTAACGCGCCGGACTTTGTTTTTCTGCACACATTCCTGGCGCGTTAGTGTCACGAGCCAGCACAGGATCGTGACCACAGCGCGGCCATTCGGTTGCGGCGGGGCCGCGCTGTGATCGCGCTCATCGACTACGGGGCGGGCAACCTCACGTCGGTCAAGAAGGCGCTGACGGCGCTCGGCGTCGACTTCCGCGTTCCCCGCGATCCCGCCGGCTGCGGGCGTGCTGCGGGTCTGATCGTGCCTGGCGTCGGCCACTTCTCCGCCACTACGGCGCTCGACGCACCGTGGCGCGAGGCCATCGGCGACGCGGTGCGTGGCGGGACGCCGCTGCTCGGGATCTGCGTCGGCATGCAGTGGCTGTTCGAGGGCAGCGAGGAGGCGCCGGACGTACCGGGGCTGGGGCTGCTCAGCGGCCGGTGTCGTCTGTTGCGCGGCGACAGCGCCCGCGGCGTGAAGGTGCCGCACGTCGGGTGGAACGCGCTCGAGCCGCCGAACGCGGCGGCTGAAGCCGCCGCTCTACAGGTGCCCGCGCCCGAGAGATTTCGCGGGCGCCTGCTGTCGGGACTGGCGCCGGCGGCGCACGTGTATTTCACCCACTCGTTCGCGGCGCCGGTCACGGCCGCCTGCGTGGCCTCCACGACGCACGCCGAGCCGTTTGCCGCCGCCGTGGAGCGCGACCGCGTGTTCGGCGTGCAGTTTCATCCGGAGAAATCGGGCGAGGCGGGCCTCACGATCCTCCGCAACTTCCTGGAGGCCTGCGGGTAGATGCTCACGAAACGGATCATCGCGTGCATGGACGTGCGCGACGGCCAGGTGGTCAAGGGCGTCCAGTTCCAGCAGCTGCGCCACGCGGGCGACCCCGCCGCCCTCGCTCGCCGGTACAACACCGAGGGCATCGACGAGGTCGTGATTCTCGACATCACGGCGACGCTCGAGAGCCGACGGGCGCTGGCGCGCACGATCGAGGCCGTGGCGCACGAAATCTTCCTGCCGCTCACCGTCGGCGGCGGCATCGGGTCGGAGGAGGATGCGGCGGCAGCGGTGGAGGCGGGCGCGGACAAGGTCAGCCTGAACACTGCGGCCCTGAGAAGCCCGGAGCTCATCACGACGCTCGCGCGGCGCTACGGAAGCCAGGCCGTCATCGTGGCCGTCGACGCCAAGCGCCGCGGCAACGGGTTCGCGGTCTACGTGCGGAGCGGGACGACCGACGCCGCCCGCGATGCGGTCGAATGGGCGCGCGAGGCCGAGGCGCGCGGCGCCGGTGAAATTCTGCTGACGTCGATGGACAGGGATGGCACCCGCGCGGGCTTCGACTGCGAGCTGACCGCGGCCGTGAGCGACGCGGTCAACATCCCCGTCATCGCATCGGGCGGCGCGGGCGGCCTCGAACACTTCGCCGACGTCTTCACGCGCGGACGCGCCGACGCCGCCCTGGCCGCCTCGATCTTTCACTATGCCGACACCAGCGTGGCGGAGCTGAAGCGATATCTCAGGCGCGAGGGCATTCCGGTTCGGCTGTGACGTGATCGCGCGGGCTGAGCGATCGCGCAGGCTAAAGCCTGCGCTCTACAGGTGGCAATGCTGATTCCGTCCATCGATCTCCAGGGCGGCCGCGTCGTCCAGCTCGTCCAAGGCGAGCGGCTCGCCGTCGAGGCGCCCGATCCCGAGCCGTGGATCGCACGCTTCGCCCGGTTTCCGCGCGTCCAGCTGATCGATCTCGACGCCGCCAAGGGCCAGGGCGACAACAGCGCCATGGTGGCGGCCATTTGCGGGCGGCTGCCCTGCCGCGTCGGCGGCGGCATCCGGACGATCGCTCGCGCGCAGGCGGTCCTCGGCCGCGGAGCGCATGCCGTCATCGTCGGCTCCTCTTTCTTTCGAGACGGGGCCGTGGACGTCGCCTTCGCGCGGGCGCTGGCCGA
>JACQTK010000073.1 GCA_016210845.1 Acidobacteriota bacterium
GATTCAGCGTCCGCGGATTGATGATGGCGCCCGCCAGCAGCGCCGCCTGCCGCGCGTTGACGGCCGAGGCGGGAATGCCGAAGTAGGTGCGCGCCGCCGCCTCCGCGCCCCAGATCCCGGCGCCCCACTCGATGACGTTCAGGTAGATCTCGAAGATCCGCGTCTTCGGCAGCGCCGCCTCGAGCCGACGAGCGATGACCAGCTCGCGCAGCTTCCGCAGCGGATCGCGCGACGGCGACAGATACAGGTTCTTCGCGAGCTGCTGCGTGATGGTGCTCGCGCCGCGCACGGCCCGTCCCTGTTCCCAGTTGATGCGAATCGACTCGCGAAGCTCGTCCAGGTCGATCCCCTCGTGCTCCCAGAAGGCCGCATCCTCGGCCACGGGCACCGCGCGCTTGAGGCTCGGCGAGATCCGCGAGTACGGCACCCACGTCCGCACGCGGCGCACGGTCCGGCCCTCGCGCGCCGCCTCCGCGGCGCGCAGCTCGATGAACGCGGTCGACGTCGGGTTGGTGCGCGCCAGCGCGCGGACGTCGGGCAGCGTGAGATAGACGTAGACGAGGAGGGCGAAGCCCGCCGCGCACACAATGAGGGCCGCGCGGACGAGCCCGCGGGCCTGAAAGGCCCGAGCCACGCGCGTGGAGCGCTTAGCCACCGACGACGATCTTGATGCGCGTGCCTGGCTGCGGCTGCGAGCCTGGCGTGGCGTTGTTCATCACGGCCAGCGTGGCGGGCGAGATCACCCCGCCGCCCCGCTCCGCGATCGACGCCCACGTGTCGCCCGCCCGCACCACATAGAGGTCCACGCGGTTGGGGTTGATGTTCTCCGCCTCCGCCGCCGTGAGGCTTCGGAAGGACCGGATGCTGTTCGAGAACGCTGCGTCCGCCTGCCGGAACGTCTCGGGCGCCACGAGTCCCGCCACCAGATAGATCTTGCCGTCGTACGCGATGTGCGCGGCGCGCGAGGCCACGCGGCCCATCCCCTCGATCTGCCCCTGATACACCCCGACGAAGCTGTCCAGGCCGCCGATCGTCGTCCGCGCGCCCTCGACCGCGCGGAAGCCCGCGTTGGCCATGCTGTTGAGCGCAATCTCCTGGAGGTTGCGCCCCTGCGGCTTCTCCACGAGCTGCAACAGCATGAATACGTCGGCCCCGGGCGCCTTGGCCACCACCTGGCGCGGGCTGTTGGCAATCTCCCAGCCGTCTGGGAAGTCGATGCGGAACCGCAGCACGGGATGGAGGAACACGCCGCCGCGCGCAATGCCCTGCTCGGGATTGTCGCCGTACAGAATCCCGTCGATGCGCTGCATGAAGGCGTCGCGGTTGGTGGAGAAATCGGCGCGTCCGGCCTTGAGCTGTTCCACCGTGGGCTGAATGTCCTCGACCCGCGCCAGCGGCTCGGGGTGCGTCGACAGCCAGTTGGGCACGCCGCGCCGGTTGCCGCTGGCCTCGTCCAGCTTCCCGAGCGTGGAGAGGAACGCGGGCACCCCGGCCGGATCCCATCCCAGCGTCGCCTCGTAGCGCGCCCCCAGCTCGTCGGCCTGCAGCTCGTCGTCCCGGCCGTACCGCAGGAACAGGACGCCGAGCGCCTGCCCCGTGAGGTCGCCGAACGGCCGCGCCGCAGGCACGAAGATGCCGAGCGCCACGAGCCCGATGGTGCCGCTCACCTGCCGCGTGTACTGCTGCGCGGAATGGCGCGCCGTCACGTGGCCGATCTCGTGCCCGATGACGCCCGCCAGTTCCGCCTCGTTGTCGAGGAACGGCATGATGCCGCGCGTGATGTAGATGAAGCCGCCAGGCACGGCAAACGCGTTGACAGCGGGCACGTCGACGATGGTGAAGCGCCAGGGGAGGTTGGGGCGCTCGGAGATCTTGGCCATGCGCTGGCCGATGTCGTTGACGTAGGCCTGCAGGTCGGCGTCGTTGTAGACCCCCATCTCCTCCTTGATCTGCGGATCGGACTGCTGGCCGATCGAGATCTCCTGCGCCTCGCTCATGAACGACAGCTCGCGCCGTCCCGTGACGGGGTTGACGGCGCAGGCCGCCAGCAGCGAAAGCCATGCAATCGAGATCGCGATTCGAAGTGTCATCGTCGTCAACGCTGGCGGGCCGTAAAGGCCCGCCCTCCGTACTTACACGCGTGCCGTCGGCAGCACGCCGAGCGCGTCGAGCTGCCTGCGGATCTCCTCGATGACCTGCGTCCCCGCGGGCCGCAGCGGCGCCCGCGGCGGCCCGCCCACGAACCCCAGCAGGTCGAGCGCCGCCTTGAGCCCAGGCACGCCGTGGGTGCTGCCAACCGCTCGGGCAATCGGCGTCAGGCGGCGCTGCGACGCGCGCGCCTCATCGAGGCGCCCCTCGCGCACCAGCGTCCAGAGGTTGACGCACTCGTCGGGCAGCAGCGCCGCAAGCGCGAGCACCGCGCCGTCGCAGCCCGCGCACAACGCATGGAACAGCGTGGTGGCCGAGCCCGCGAGCACGGCGAAGCCGCGCGGCGTCCGTGCAACCAGCTCGGCGACCTGCCCGATGTCGCCGCCGGACTCCTTCATGCCGACGATGTTGGGATGCGACGCCAGAGGCTCAACCGCGTCCGGCAGCAGGTTCACGCCCGTGTACATCGCCACGTTGTAGAGCAAGATGGGAACCGGCGAGGCGTCCGCCACCTCGGTGTAGTGGCGCACGAACGCCTCGCTCGTCATCTGCGGCTTGAAGAAGGATGGGGTCCGGACGATGACCGCGTCGACGCCGGCGGCGGCGGCGCGGCGCGAGGCGGCGATGGTGGCCTTGGTCGACTCGCGGCCGGTTCCCGCGACGAGCACGCGATCGCGCGGGACTTCCCCGCGCACGATCGCCACGATGCGATCGGCCTCCTCATCGTCGAGTTGCGGCGCCTCGCCGTTGGAGCCCAGGACGACGAGCCCGACGAGCGGGGTGTGCATCCAGCGGGCGACGTTGGAGCGCAGCGCGCGCTCGTCCACCGTATCGTCGGACCGGAACGGCGTGGGGATCGGACAGAAGATCCCTGACAGCCTCACCACTGCCGCGTCTCCCCGAATCGAATAGGAACCAGCCAAGGGGCTCCGCCCCTTGATATCCCCCGGAGCCCCTTGGCTGGTTGCCAGCGTCTCTGGCCGCGCTCCGCGCGGCCAGGACCGCTATGCGGTCGGGACAACGAGTACAGAATTCGCGTTACGGGCCGCATAGCGGTCCAATGCTCAGCAAGATGTCCTTCGACCCGTCACCACCTGTTCGAACGCTCCAGCAATTGTACAGGCGCCCTGCCGGTTCCTTGAACCGTGAGATTGACGGCAAGCACGAGCACGAAGATGGCCGCGGCCGGCGCCAGCATCCACGGCGCTTCGCTGACCAGCGACACGTTGGCCGCATCCTGCAGCATGGTGCCCCACGTGGGCACCGCGCTCGGAAAGCCGAGGCCCACGTAGGACAGCGTGGCCTCGGCCAGGATGAAGGCCGGCAGCAAGAGCGTGGCCTGGACGGCCAGGTAGCTCGACGCGGCCGGCAGCAGATGGCGCGCGAGCAGCCGCACCGGACCCGCGCCCAGCGCCTGCCCCGCGACCGCATAGTCGCGCTGGCGCTCGGACGCGACGATGGCACGCACGCCGCGGGCGACGATCGGCCATCCCAGCAGGACGAAGATCGCGGTGAGCAGGAGGAACACGGTGCGGGCCGGCAGGACGAGCGGCATGACCGCGCGCAGCGCGAGGGCGACGTAGATGGCTGGGAGCACGAGAATGAAGTCCGAGAGCCGCGACAGCGCCTCGTCTGCCAGGCCGCCCGTGTAGCCCGCGATGCCGCCGACGAGCGCGCCCAGCAGGAGCGCGCCGAGCGTGGCCACCAGCGCCAGCGCCAGCGAGGCGCGGGTGCCGTAGAGCAGGCGCGACAGGATGTCGCGGCCGAACGCGTCGGCGCCGAGCACCAGCAGCGGTCCTCCCTGTGCCTCGTCGACGGTCGCCAGCCTGCCGCCCGTGAACCACCGCAGCGGCACAGGGCGGCTGCGGTCCTCCTCGAAGCGCCGCTCCAGCCGGCTGACCAGCCGCTGCCGATAGATGAACGGCGCGTGCAATCCCTGGTCGAGCAGGCGCACGCGCGTCGGGGGCGCGTAGAGCGCGTCGGGAAAGCTGCGCTCCGGCGGGTTGGGCGCCAGCCAGGGGGCGCCCACGGCGGCGAGCACGACGAGGACGATCAGGATCTGGCCGGCCGCTCTCATCCTGTTTGAGCCTCGCGGGCGCGCGGATCGGCAGCCGCAAGCAGGAGGTCGCCCACGAGGCTCCCCAGCGCCAGGAACAGCCCGCCCATGGCGGCGCATCCCGCCACCAGGTAGATGTCGCGCGCGCGCAGCGCCTCGAACATCAGCCGGCCGAGTCCCGGCCAGGCGGTGACGTACTCGACGACGAACGATCCCGAGAGCAGCGCGCCGATGGCCAGCCCATAGACGGCGCAGATCGGCCGCAGCGACACCCGCCACGCGTGCCGGACGATCAGGTCGCGCGGCGCCACGCCGCGGGCGACCGCGGCCAGCAGGAACGGCTGATGGAGCGCCTCGCTCATCGACTGCGCCTGCAGCCGCTCGAAGGTGGCGGCGATCGGCAGCGCCAGCGCCAGCGCGGGCAGCGGGAGGTGCCGCGCCACGTCGGCGAGCCATGCGGCCCACGACAGGTCGAGCGCATCGACCGACGTCATGCCTCCGGCGGGAAACCAGCGCGTGCGCGAGGCGATGAACACCAGCAGGAGCGAGGTGAGCAGCGGCGGCACCGAGAGGGCGAGCAGCGAGACCCCGCGTACCAGCGCCGCCGCGGCACCGCGCCGGCTGCCCGTGAACATCCCGAGCGGGATCCCGATCAGCGTGGCGGCGGCCAGCGCCACCACGGCCAGTGCCGCGGTGTTGGCGGCGGCGCGGCCGATCAGGTCGCGGACGGGCCGGTTGTAGAGAAAGGAGTCGCCGAAGTCGAAGCGGGACGCGCGCGCCAGCCACAGCGCCCATTGGGAGGCGGGCGCGCGGTCGAGATCGTAGCGCTCGCGCGTGCGGGCCACCTCCGCGGCGCTGGCGAACGGCCCGAGCTGCGTGGTGACGTCACCGGGCGCGAGCCGCGTGAGCAGCAGCGCCGACGAGGAGACGGCGACGACCAGGAACAGCGCGAACAGCAGCCGCCGAAAGAGAAAGCGGACCATCAGGTCCGCCTACCTTTGTTGCGTGACGCTGAGGCTGTCCGCGTTCCACAGCGCGGGCGGCCGGAGCACCGACGGCCGGACGCCCACCACACGCGTGCTGTGCGCGTAGTACATCCGCGGCGCCGCGAAGTACAGCACGGGCAGGTTCTCCGCCAGGATCTGCTGCACGTCGCGGAACAGCTGCTGCCGCCGCGCCGGATCGAGCGAGGCCGACTGCTCCAGCATGATCGTGTCGATGCGCCGCTCCCACTCGGCGGCCGGCGACCGCTGCCCGATGTTCCAGAAGTGCGCGTCGCCCGAGCTGAGCCAGAAGTCCATGTTGCCCGCCGGATCGAGGTCGGTCCAGAGCGGCCGCATGTAGATCGCGTCGTAGTCGCACGCCAGCATCCGCTGGATCGCCGCTCCCTGCTCGAGCGGCGCGATCTCGAGCGCGATCCCGACCCGGGCCAGCTCGTCCCGGAGCACCGCGGTGCCGCGCTCCAGCGAGCCGACGCCGCGCAGGGTGATCACCGTGAAGCGCGCCTCGGTGCCGCGCGCATCCTCGACCACCCCGTTGCCGTCGCGATCCTCGAGGCCGATGCCGCGCAGCAGCTCGCGCGCCCGGTCGTCGCTCGGCGGATAGCGCTTCAGGTCCGGCCAGAACCAGGGCGCGTTCCCAGGCGTCACCGGTCCCCAGATGGGCACCGCGGCGCCCAGGAACACCGTTTCGGCGAACGCCTCGCGGTCCACCGCGTGCGAGATGGCCTGCCGGAACTCGGACCGCTGCAGGAAGGCGAAGCGCGGATCCCGCCTCTTGACCTCCGGCTTGAGGCAGAACCAGAAGGCGTCCGCATCGGTGCCGACGCCCAGCTCGATGAGCCGAATCGTCCCTTCCTCCTCGGCACGGCGCATCGGGACGTAATCCTCCGGACGCAACTCGCTTTGCGTGAGGTCGGTGGCGCCCGACTGCAGCCGCAGCAGCTCGGCGTTCTGGTCCGGCACGATCTCGAGGACGAGGCGATCCAGGTAGGGCAACGCGCGTCCATCAGGCGCCTGGCGCCAGTAGCGCGGGTTGCGGTCGAACACGAGGCGCTGGCCCGGCTGGTACTCGCGCAGCACGAACGGGCCGAGGCCCACGATCTCCGCAGGCGGCGTCTCGGTGCCCCACGCCTGCGCGAACGTCCCGTCCGCCAGGCGCGACTCGAGCCTGTGCCTGGGCAGGATCGGCAAGCCGTCGAGCAGCCGGACTCCGGGGCCCGAGGGCGCGGCGAACGTGATGGTCACGGTCTGCGGATCCGCGGCCGCGGCGTGGATCGGCTGCCCGCCCACGGTGAGCGTGCTGGCCAGCACGCTCGGGACCTTGGGGTCGAACACCGCCTGCACCGAGAACAGCACGTCCGC
This sequence comes from Acidobacteriota bacterium, assembly GCA_016210845.1. Taxonomy (GTDB): domain Bacteria; phylum Acidobacteriota; class Vicinamibacteria; order Vicinamibacterales; family UBA2999; genus JACQTK01. The sequence continues at coordinate 6,568 of JACQTK010000073.1, forward strand.
GGAGGTGAGCGGCGTGCCGTCGGACCAGGTGACGCCCTGGCGCAGGTGCAGCGTGTGGGTGCGGCCGTCGGCGCTCGACTCCCACGACTCGGCCAGCCACGGCTCCAGCTCGAACGTCTCGCGGTCGATCCGCACCAGGCGCGCCTGCGTGAGCAGGCTGACGAGATCGGACGTCTGGTCCCTGGCCACGAACCGGTTGAACGACCGGGGCTCCGCCCGGATCGAGCCCACGATCTGGCCGCCCCGCGGCACCGCAGCCGTGGGCGACGTGCCCTCGTCCGGGCGGGTGCGCAGGAAGAGGACCAGGGCGCCCAGCAGCACGCCGGTCAGCAGCGCCCCCGCGAAACGAGGGGAGGCGAATCGAGAGGATCTGACGCTCAGTTTTCTGCCGCCCCGGCCAACATCTTGGCCGCGTAGAAGGAATCGTTCAGATTTGAACACATCGGTGTGCCGTTTGCACGACGGCCGCGCGGACCGCAGCGGCGCGGCGCGCCCGGGCGTGCCCGCCATGCACCTGGCGCCACGGCCGGCCGGCTAACCAGCCAAGGGGCTTCGCCCCTTGATATCCCCGTCGCCCCTTGGCTGGTTGCCAGTATCTTTTGGCGCGCTCCGCGCGCCTAGCCCGTTATGCGGTCGGCACAAACGAGTGCGAAATTCGCGTTGGGGCCGCATAACGGGCTAAACCACTGGCCCTCGACCGGTCATCGGCAGCGGCCTGGCAATCTTGAGGCAGCTCAGGTAACCGCTCTGGCCTTCAACAACTTAGCGACGTCTTTGGGACCGGACGCCAAGGCTGGCACCAACCCTGCCACTGGCGCGGGCGGGGAGGCCCCAGGTGTCGATTCACTCTCAGCGCGATCCCAACAACGCCACCGAGCTCCGTCTCGGGCGAAGCGTGTCCATCGATCAGGCGGCGCAGCTGCTGAACGTGTCGCGCCGCACCATCTACAACCGCATTCGCGACGGGCGGCTCCAGAC
>JACQTK010000084.1 GCA_016210845.1 Acidobacteriota bacterium
ATCGTCCGGTCGGTCGCGTCCGCGTGCGCGCGAACCCGCTGCACCAAGCTGCGCGACAGCTTCACGGTAAACGAGATCGTGGCATCGGGGACCGGCACCGGCCCTTTCAACCGGCGGGCGCGCCGCAGGTCCCGATACGCCAAACCGTAGATCGCCGCGATGTTCGGATGGTTGAGCGAGGCGAGGACGCGCGCTTCGCGGCGGAAGCGCGCGAGTCGATCCGGGTCGTGCGCGAACGTGTCGGGCAGGATCTTGAGCGCGACCTCGCGATCCAGCTTCGTGTCGCGCGCCCGATAGACTTCGCCCATCCCGCCGGCGCCGAGAAGAGCGACGACCTCGTACGAGCCGATCCGGCTGCCTGTCAATGACATGAACCGGCGCGATTATAACGGAGGCCGGCTGGTCCGGACCGAACCGACCTGGTACCCGACGATGTAGAATCGGCTCGTGGGGCTCACGGTGGTGTCGCTCGACGTCGCGAACCCGGCCAATCCTGAAGCGCGGGAGACTGTCGAGTTCATGGTGGATTCCGGCGCCGTCTACTCGTTCGTGCCGCGCGACGTTCTCAGGCGGCTTGGCATCGTGCCGCATTCACGGCAGCACTTTCGATTGGCGGATGGCTCGACGATCGAGCGAGAGCGAGGAGACGCACTCTTCTTCTACAAGAACCAGCGGGGGGCCGCGCCCGTGATGTTCGGCGAACCGGGCGATGCGACGCTACTGGGCGCGGGGACGCTCGAATCGCTCGGCTTCGTGCTGGATGCCGTCCGGCGCGAATTGGCCCCTTTACCGATGGGGGTCGCAGGCCCCACGGGCTGAGCCCGGAGTTCACTTGTGTTGCCGCTGGGAGGCGGGGCCCCTCCCGGCCACTCCGCCGCGCGGATCGCAGCTTCAGTCCCGCCGGACAGCGGTAACACGAGTGAACTCCGGGGTGGGCCAGAGCCCTGAGGCCTACACGGTATACTCGTGCCGATGCCCGTCGACGTCGAGGCACGGGTGATCCGCAACACGCGCCTCTCCTCCGACTACAACGTCATCGCGCTCGCCGCCCCCGAGATCGCGGCGGCCACCGCCCCCGGGCAGTTCGTGATGGTGAAGCCAGGGCGCGGCCACGACCCGCTGCTCAGACGTCCTTTCTCGGTGTTCGAGGTCCTGCGCGCGAACGGCCGCGTCGAAGGCCTCACGCTGCTGAGCAAGCGGGTGGGCGTGACGACCGCCATGCTCTTCGACGCCGTCGAGGGCGACATCGTCTCGTGCCTGGGACCGCTCGGACGCGCGTTCGCGCTTGTCGATCCGCCGGAGGAAGCCTGGATGGTGGCTGGCGGCGTCGGCCTGGCGCCGTTTGCCATCATGACCGACGCGCTGGCCGCCCGCGGCACGCGCACGACCCTGTTCTATGGCGCCAGGACCGGCGGCGAGCTGTTCTACCTCGACTGGTTCCGCGCGCGCGGCGTCCGCCTCGTGCTCGCCACCGAGGACGGCAGCGTCGGCGAGCGGGGGCGCGTGACCGAGCCCCTCGAACGGGAACTGCGAAGCGCGCGGCAGGCGGCACGGGTCGCCGGAGGCCTTCAGGCCTCCGGGAACGACCTCACCGTGGATGCGTGCGGCCCCGGACCGATGCTGGAGGCGGTGGCGCGCATCGCCGCCGCCCGCGGCGCGCGGTCGCAGGTCTCGGTCGTGCGCGTCATGGGGTGCGGCCTGGGCGGCTGCTACAGTTGCGTGATCCCCGTTCGCGACGGCCGCGGCGGCCGGCACTACGTGCGCTCGTGCATCGGCGGCCCGGTGTTCGACGGCGCCGAGCTCGTGTGGGATTGATCACGCGGGGGCTGAAGCCCCCGCGCTACAGGTGATTGGAAAACATCGGGTGTAGAGCGGCGGCTTGAGCCGCCGCGTTTGGGATTGCAGTGATAGATCTCTCCGTCCAAATCGGATCGCTCCAGCTGGCCAATCCGCTGATCGCGGCCAGCGGCTGCTTCGGCTACGGCGTGGAGTACGCCGGCACGGTGGACCTGTCGTCGCTCGGCGGCGTCGCGGTGAAGGGCCTGTTCCTCGCCGAGCGCGAGGGCCATCCACCCGAGCGCATCGTCGAGACGCCCGCCGGGATGCTCAACGCCATCGGGCTGCAGGGCATCGGGGTCCACCGGTTCGTCCGCGAGAAGCTCCCTGAACTGCGCGATCTCCGCGCCACCGTGATCGTCAACATCTGCGGCAGCACGCTCGACGAGTACGTCGAGCTGGCGCGGATCCTCTCCGACGCCGACGGCGTGGCCGCGCTCGAGCTGAACATCTCCTGCCCGAACATCAAAGAAGGGGGCATCACCTTCGGCTGCAGCCTTCACGGTACATTCGACGTCGTGAGCTCGGTGAAGAAGGTCACCCACCTCCCGGTCATCCCCAAGTTGACACCCAACGTCACCGACGTGGCCGCGTTCGCGCGGGCCTCCGAGGAGGCCGGCGCCGACGCCGTCTCGCTCGTCAACACGTTTCTCGCCATGGCCATCGACGTCGAGACGCGGCGGCCGCAGCTGTCGAACATCGTCGGCGGCCTGAGCGGCCCCGCCATCCGGCCGATTGCCGTCCGGATGGTCTACGAGTGCCGCCGCGCGGTGAAGATTCCGGTCATCGGCATGGGCGGCATCGCCTCGGCGCGCGACGCCATCGAGTTCATGATCGCGGGCGCCACCGCCGTGCAGGTCGGCACGGCCAACTTCGTCGACCCGTTCATCTGGCCGAAGCTGCTCGACGGGATCCGCGAGTACCTGCGGCGGCACGAGATCGCGCGCGTGGCCGACCTGGTCGGCACCATCGACACGACCTCGCGCGAGAAGCAGTGGATCAGCTCATAGTCGCGCTCGACGTGGAGAGCGGCGAACGGGCGCTGGAGCTGGCGGCCGAGCTGCAAGGCGCGGCGGGGGGGTTCAAGGTGGGCAGCCGCCTCTTCACGCTCGAAGGGCCGGCGCTGGTCCGACGGCTCGTCGACACGGGCGCCCGCGTCTTCCTCGACCTGAAGTTTCACGACATCCCCAACACGGTGGCACAGGCCGTCGACGCGGCCACGGCCACGGGCGCCTGGATGGTCAATGTTCATGCCTCCGGCGGGATTCCGATGATGGAGGCCGCGGCCCGCGCCGCTCTCGAGTCGGCGCAACGTCTGGGACGTCCGGCGCCGCTCGTGGTCGGCGTGACCGTGTTGACGAGCATGGACGAGGGTGTCCTGCGCGAAGCTGGTGTGGAGCGGCCGTTGCCCGAGCAGGTGTCTGCGCTGGCGCGCATGGCCAAGGCGGCCGGGCTGGACGGCGTGGTGGCCTCGCCCCGTGAAGTCGCGCCCGTACGCGCGGCGTGCGGCGAGCGCTTCGTCATCGTCACTCCGGGCATTCGAGGCGCGTCGGCAGGCGCCGAGCGGCACGATCAGGCGCGGACGATGGGGCCGGCGGAGGCGCTGCGGGCGGGGGCCACCTACCTGGTGATCGGACGGCCGATCATCGAGGCGCGCAGTCCGCGCGCGGCGGCGGAAGCGATTGTGGAGGAGCTCAGGCGGGCCTAAAGGCCCGCCTCTACGATCGGTCGTGTGTGCGACGACGGTCGTAGAGGCCGACCTCTAGGTCGGCCTTCGATCTACTTCGCCGTGAAGATGAAGTGCCCGCGGCGGTTGCGCTGCCAGCAGGCCTCGTTCTCTTCCGTGCAGACCGGCTCCTCCTCGCCCTTGCTCAGCGTGACCATGCGGTCGGCGGCGATGCCGAGGCTGACGAGGTAGTCGCGCACCGCGGCCGCGCGGCGCTCGCCGAGTCCGAGGTTGTACTCGTTGGTGCCGCGCGAATCGCAGTGGCCCTCGATCGTGATCCGCGTCGACGTCCACCGTCTCAGATAATCGGCGTCCTTCTGCAAGATCGGCCGGGCATCGTCCCGGATATCCGACTTGTCGTAGTCGAAGAACGCGTCGCCCAGCGGCATCTCCGCGTTCAGCTGCGCCAGCGTCTTCTGCGCGAACAGCTCCTCCTCGGTCAGCGGCCTGGGTGGAGGTGCGGGCGCCGGACGCGGCGGCGGTGGCGGCGGCGGTGGCGGCGGTGCGGGCGCGGCGGCCGGCGGTGGCGGGGCAGGTGGAGGCGGCGCGGGAGGCGGCGTCCTCCTGGAACAGCTGCTGATGGCGATGACCATCAGCAGGGCAATAGCGGTGAGCAGCACTGAACGGCGCAGTCTCATCAGCGGATTCTCCTGCGTGTTGCTTGCGTTTTTTATTAGTGCCGAAGGGGAGCTTACGTCCGGGCTTGCGCAGCTGTCAATCAAGGCGACACGGGATTTACACGGGTTTCGTAAAGCCGTAATCCAAGACGCCGCTCGTCCGGCGTCCCTTCCGCCCGCCCCGGGAGGTACACCCGGTCGACTTCGATGGCGATGGCCCCGCCCGCGCGGTCGACGTCGTCGGCGGGACCGGTGACGCTCCACTCGAAATCGGCAGCAGGCTGGAAAAAATCCACCACGCGACCGGCCGCCGTCACACGGACCGTCGGGGGCGCGTCGAAATAGCGGAGTGGAGATTCCCCCCGGAGGGTGAGGCGCACGCCCCCCCGCGGCCCCTTGATTCGCACTACCGACCGTTCGCTCGTCCACCGCCAGCGCCGCCCTGACGGCGGGTCGTATTCCTCTTCGTGCCAGCCTTCGCCAAAGCCGTACACCATGTCATCGGCCGACTGGATGTCGAACTGCCGTACCGCCACGGCGGCCCGTCGGCCGTCACCCGGGGCGGATCGTGACGCGATCGTCAACCGTGCGTAGCCCTCGCCCGGGCCCGTCCCGCCGGGCAGGTCCAGAAAGCGAAGGAAGTTGCGGTCCTCGACCGACAGGGTCCATCGGTCGCGCACGACGCCCTCGAAGCTCAACTCGAGCTCGGCCGACGGGTCGCCGCGCTCGCCCAGGTGCCGGCCGCCGACGACGAGGTGAAGGGGCCCGGGTCTCGGTCGAACCCAGGCCTCTATGGACCGATGATCCGGCCCCATGGCGGTGGCCCGCGCCAATCCCCCCGTCTCGGGCGTCAGGGACCATCCCTGGCCCGCGAACCAGCCTGGCCTCGCCAGACGGTACCACTCGGCGCCGATGGGGCGCGCTCCGCTCAGTTCCGGCCGGTCGGCCGCCGACCACTCGTAGCGCGCGACGTCGAGCCGACTGCGTGGATCGATCAGCGCGAGGTCGGTGCGGCGTGGATCGGCGAAAAACCAGATCGGCGCGTCGCCACCGTTCTTCCAGTATTCGGCCGGTCCAAGCCACTCGTATTGCCGCCGTGGCTCCACGAGCGGGAGCGTCCCCGTATCGGCCTGGAGCGGACGCCACAGGCCGAAATGCGCGTACACCGCCGCGGGGGGGTCGGCTGCGGCGCGGCGCGCTGCATCGGCAATCGCGCGGAACGCCGGGTGTGGCTCGCGCCCGTACGCGACAGCACCGGGCACCGCGACGATCAGGGCCCCGGCCGCCACCGGCGCCGCTGCGACGGGAGCGAACCGGCCGGCTGTCTGAAGGCCTCGTGCCGCGAGGAGCGCCACGAGCGGGAGCACCGGCAAGGCGTACCGGACCGTGACCGTTTCCTGAACGAGCAGGTGCAGAACGGCGTACGGGCCAAAAGCCGTCAGCGCGAGCAGGAGCGGGCCCCGTTCGCGCGCGAGCATGACGAGGCCGCCGGTGCACGCCGCCACAGCCACGGCGGCGGCCAGGGGCACGGACGCCCACGGCAACACGAACGTCTCGTACACGCCGAAGGCCAGCCGTCTCGGCGAAGGATCCAGCCAGAACATCTCGCCTCGCGCCTCCCCCACTTGAGTACCAAGCGCGCTCGCGTAGGCGTCGATGCCACCGGTGACAATGAGGAGCGGCACGCTCCACACAAGTCCTCCGAGAACCAGCGCGGCACTCGGCCGCGTGAGCAGCCACCGAAGGCCCGCGCGACGCTGCTCGACGAGCGCAATCGCCAGCAAGGGCAGCGTCAGCCACAACGTCTGCAGCCGCACACCCGCCGCGAGCCCGCTGAGGAGCGCCGCCTGGGTCAAGCGGCGCCGATCGGTCCTGCCGCTCAGCGCCAGCGCCTGGGCGCACAGCGCCAACGCCAGCCCGGGCATGTCGCTCATCGGCCGCAGGCCGGTCATCCAGAACAGCGGCGACACGGCCAGCAGCGCCGTGGCCCACACGACCGTCGCCCGCGGTCCGACGGCGGATCGCAGAGGCGGACCGTCCTCCGATCGTGGAGGCGGACCTTCAGGTCCGCCTGAACATACCGCCGCAAACACGTGCGCTGCCGCCACGATCGCCACGGCGGCGCCCAGCACGGACCAGAGCCCGAGCGTGAGCGCTTCCGCCTCCACGCGGCTCAGTCCCGGCCAGATGTTCCACACCACCGCCAGCAGCGCGCGGCCGAGCGCGATGTACACCGGGTATCCGGGCGGATGCGGCTGGTGGCTGGCCGGATCGAACTCGCGCAGCCCGAGCGCGAAGTTGATCGAATCGATGTCTTCGAGGGAGCGGGGGAGAAAAGGGAGGTGTGCCGCGGCGTACGCCGCGGCAACCCACAACGGCCAACTTCCACAACGCCAACGCCCACATTGGGCGTTGCGGAGTTGGGCGTTGGGCGTTGTCTCCGTGAGGGGATCAGGCCGGGTGAAGACGGACACCTTCATTGAGGCTGCCCATCCTATACCCCTCCAGGTCGATCGTGACGTGCTCGTAGCCGATCGCGCGAAGCTCCTGGACGATCCGGTCGCGCAGGTCGGCCTCGAGCGCGCGCGGCAGCTCGTCGCGGCCGACCTCGAGCCGCGCGAGCGTGTCGTGATGGCGGACGCGGCACACACGGAAGCCCAGGCGGTGCAGGCAGGCTTCCGCGCGCTCGATCATCCGCAGCTTCTCGGGCGTCACCTCGGAATGGTACGGAATGCGCGACGACAGGCACGCCGAGGCCGGCTCGTCCCACGTGGGCAGTCCGGCGCGGTGCGACAGCTCTCGGATGTCGCTCTTGGTGAGATCCGTCTCGTCCAGCGGGCTGCGTACCCCGAACTCCCGCGCGGCCTTCCGTCCAGGGCGGTAGTCGCGGCGGTCGTCGGCGTTGGCGCCATCGACGATCGCGGAGCATCCCCGCGCCGCTGCGAGCCGCGACAACACCTCGTACAGCTCGCGCTTGCAGTAGTAGCACCGGTTGACGGGATTGGCGCGGTACTCCGGGAGCGCGACCTCGGCGGTCTGGATCACCTCGTGGCGCAGGCCGAACCGGCGCGCGACGGTCAGGGCGAGCTGGCGGTGGCGGTCGGGATAACTGGGGCTGTCGGCCGTGACGCACAGCGCCGCGGACCCCAACACCTGCGTTGCCGCCCAGGCGAGGTACGCGCTGTCGACGCCGCCGCTGAACGCCACGATCACCGAATCGAGCGACCCCAGCCTGCCGTAGAGGCGGCGCTCCCGCGAGGCCAGGTCCGCGTCGAGGCCGGCGGCCTCAGGACTCACTCGTCGTAGTCCTCTTCTTCCTCGAGGTCCTCGTCGTCATCGAGATCCTCGTCGTCGTCGAGATCGTCCTCGTCGTCGAGGTCTTCGTCGTCGTCGTCTTCTTCTTCTTCGTCGTCGTCGTCGTCGTCGGCGGCGGCGGCGAAGTCGAGCTCGTCGGCGCCCACCACCACGAGGTTCTTGCCGCACTCCGGACAACTCAAGGTGTCGCCCTCTTCGTAGTCCTCAGTGTCGATCTCGTCGAATTCGCACTCGGGGCAGGTCGCCATACTGGCTCCATGGCGCGGACACCGCGCGCTCGGACAACCCCGGAATTATAACCCTAACGCCGAATCCCCCCGATCCCGATACACCGAGACGGATGCCCACCACGGCGACGCTGGCCGGCGCCAAACGCGTCATCGTCGCGGACGATACGGCGTTCGTGCGCGACCGGTTCAAGGCCGCGCTGGAGGGCTCCGGTCATCACCCTACGACCGTCGGCACCGGCGCCGAGCTGGTGGCCCGCGTGCGCGCGGAGGCGGGCCGGCTCGATCTCGTGGTGCTCGACCTCCGGCTGCCTCAGGCGCACGGCGCCAACCTCGTGCGCACGCTGCGCGGCATCGACGGATTCCGCGCACCAATCGTGGTGTTCAGCGGCACGATCGCCAGCGCGCAGGAGGTGCGCGAGCTGGCGTCGCTCGGCGTGTCGGGCTACATCAACGAATACACGGCGGCGCAGCACATCGTCCCCTCGCTGACACCGTACCTGTTTCCCGACCAGCACAATCGCCGCTCGAGCCCTCGCGTCGTCCTCGGCATCTCGGTGGCCTACCGGCTGGGCAACACGATCGCGGCCGCCGTGACGCTCAACATCAGCCGCGGCGGGCTGGCCATTCGGACCACGAGTCCCCTGGAGGATGGCACCACCGTCAAGGTCAGGTTCCGGCTTCCGGGCGGGAAGAAGGACATCGACGCGGACGCCCGAGTGGTCTGGACCAATCGCCGGCTCGGCATGGGCCTGCACTTCACCAGGATCGAGGCCGCAGACCAGACCCTCGTCAACGAGTTCGTCCAGGAACATTTCTTCTCCAACCGGAAGGCGTGATTTCAAGTAGGCAGTAGGCAGTAGGCAGTAGGCAGTGGACGTTGGTCTTTCGGCGGACTGCCTACTGCCGGCTGCCTACTGCCTACTGCCTACTTCCGAGTCGGAAACCCGGATCCCGTATCGGGCATCCGACACCCCTCGAAATCGCCTGAAAAGCACCCAAATGTCGCCGTGCCGACCGAGGCGCCGGAGGCGCGACACGGACGGAAAGGCGTCACTTGTAGGAGAAAATCCGACACGGGTCAACGACTTACGGGTGGCGTTCGCCTTGCTCAACCGCCGAAGGTCATGCGGAATCTCCGACTCGGCGTCTGTGTACTCGCTCTCGTCGCCCTCGCAGGCGGCACGACCTTCGCCCAGGGCCAGGCCCCGGCGAACCGCCCTGCCCTGGACGACGTGCTGCGCAGTGACGGCCAGCCGGACGACCTCCTTCGCGTCATCGTGAAGCATCGGCCCGGTGCGTCGGCTCGCCTGAAGAACAGGGTGCGGCCGCGCGTCGACGCCATCGCCAACGAACTTCGCGGCATCGGTGCGCTCACTGTGGCGCTGCGCCGCGCCAATCTGCACGCGGTGTGCGGCGATCCGGACGTTCTGGGCTGCTCGATCGACGCACCGCTGCGGCCAACCGCCGAACCCGAGCGCAAGGACTACTTCCTCCGGTCAGGAAAGCTGATTGCCCTGCCCTCCCAAGCCGCAGCGCCTGCTCCCGAATATGACGCGCAGAAGCTGCAGGCGACCCTCGGCGTCACCTCATCGTTCAAGGGCACCGGTGTGGGCGTGGCTGTCATCGACTCCGGAATTGCCCCCAGCGCCGATCTCAACGGCCGAATCACGGCGTTCTACGACTTCACACAGGGCGGCATCGCCACGGCGCCCTACGACGAGTACGGTCACGGCACACACGTCGCGGGCCTCGTCGCGGGCAACGGCGCCCTTTCAGCGGGGCAGTACGTCGGAGTAGCCACGCGCGCACATCTGATCGGCCTGAAAGTGCTCGACGCGCTGGGGCAGGGCTATTCGAGCGACGTGATCGCGGCGCTCGACTTCGCTGTGACGAACCGCGCGGCTCTGGGCATCGACGTGATCAACATGTCGCTCGGCCATCCCATCTTCGAGCCGGCAGCCACGGATCCGCTGGTCCAGGCGGTCGAGCGCGCGGTGGCTGCGGGCATTGTCGTGGTTGTCTCGGCTGGCAACATCGGTCTGCTCGACCCGACCACTGGTGAAGTCGGATACGGTGGCATCACGTCGCCTGGCAACGCGCCGTCGGCGCTCACGGTCGGCGCGATGCGCACGAAGGCGACGGCTGACCGATCCGACGACGAGATTGCGCTCTTCAGCTCGCGCGGGCCCACCTGGTACGACGGCCGCGTCAAGCCCGACGTCGTGGCGCCGGGACAGGGACTCGTCGCGATCAACGCCACGTCCACCACCATGTACCAGAAGCCAGAGCTGCAGGCGGAGATCGCACCCTACTTGAGGCTCAGCGGCACCAGCATGGCCGCGGGCGTGGCCTCCGGCGTGGTTGCCCTCGTGATCGAGGCCAACCGCCTCGACGAAGGCGCCAGCTCGGTGCTGACGCCCAACACGGTCAAGGCGATCCTTCAGTTCACCGCGCTGCCCGTGCCTTACACGTTCACGGACGGCATCCCGTCCGCCCTGGCGGAAGGCGCGGGCGGCCTCAATGCGGCGGGTGCCACGGCGCTTGCGCAGGCTATCGACCCCGCGATGCCGGCTGGTGAACCGTGGCTGGACGCCGCCGTGTCGCCGTTCTCGACGATCGCGGGAGTCACCCATGCCTGGGGCCAGCACATCGTCTGGGGCAACCGGATCGTCTGGGGCGACATCGTGTTCCGAAACCATCCGGCCTGGGCGCAGGGCATCGTCTGGGGCGACTACGACGAGGACGGGGTGGTCTGGGGCGACAACGACGACGGCGTGGTCTGGGGTGATTACGACGACGGCGTGGTCTGGGGCGACAACGTCACCAGCAGCGCCAATCTCGTGCGCCAGTCCTTCTACCTGTGGAGCGCCCACATCGTCTGGGGCGACGGCTACGTGAGTGGCACCTACGACGACGGCGTGGTCTGGGGCGACTACGACGACGACGGCGTGGTCTGGGGCGACAGCACGGACCGCTTCGTCTGGGGCGAGTCGGTTCGCTGACACGAGTCGGAAATCCGGATCTGGTGTCGGAAAGCCGACACCCCCATGATTTCCTAACAGATTATGCAACTGTCGTTCGGTCGCCCGGTCCGGCGGCCCAGCGACACGGACGGGGACACGACACTTTCGGGCGCCTTTCCGACATGGCTCAACGACTTACCGGTGGCGTTCGGCTTGCTCAACAGTGGGACACGGTGCGACATCTTCGCCTCGCCTTCTGCGCTCTGGCGCTCGTCGCCCTTGCGGGCGGCCCTTCCTTCGCCCAGGGCAAGGCCCCCGCGCGAAAGCCCGTTCTGGATCAGGCACTGAGCGGCGCCGGCCAGCCCGACGACCTCCTTCGCGTCATCGTGAAGTACCGGGCAGGAGCCTACGGCCGTCTCAAGAGCAAGGTCCGGTCGCAGAGCGAGGGGATCAAGGGCGAGCATCGCGGCATCGGGGCACTCACCGTGGCACTGCGCCGCGCCAACCTCAACGCGGTCTGCAGCGATCCGGACGTCCTCGGCTGCTCGCTGGACGCGCCCGTGCGCGCCAACGCGCAGGAGACCACGGATTCGACGACCGATAGTTCGACGACGGACACCTCGGCGACCGGCAGCTCCACCGACACGGTCACCGCCGAGCCCGTGATGACGACGGATGCCGACACCTCGACGTACGACGCCCAGCACCTGCGCGCGACGCTCGGCATCGAGCCGTGGGACATGGGCTGGGACGTCGGCATTGCCGTCATCGACTCGGGCATCGCGCGCGTCGCCGATCTGGCCTACAACATCATGGCCTTTTACGACTTCACGGCAGGCGGGGTGGCGGCGCATCCGACGGACGCCTACGGGCACGGCTCGCACGTCGCAGGCCTCATCGCTGGTTCCGGTGAACTATCCAACGGCAAGTACGTTGGCGTCGCCAACGGCGCCCGCCTGATCGGGTTGAAGGTGCTCGACGCGGCGGGCAGCGGCTACACCAGCGACGTGATCGCGGCCATCGAGTTCGCCATCGCCAATCGCGAGTCGCTCGGCATCCATGTCATCAACCTGTCGCTGGGCCATCCCGTCTTCGAGCCGCCAGCCACCGATCCCCTGGTGCAGGCGGTAGAAAAGGCTGTGGCCTCGGGAATCGTCGTGGTCGTCTCGGCTGGCAACTTCGGCTTCAACCCGACGACCAAGGAAATTGGGTACGGCGGCATCGCGTCGCCCGGCAACGCCCCGTCGGCGCTCACGGTCGGCGCGCTGCGGACCAAGGCGACGGCGGACCGGTCCGACGACGAGATCGCGCTCTTCAGCTCGCGGGGTCCCACGTGGTACGACGGACGGATCAAGCCCGATGTCGTCGCGCCCGGACAGGCGCTCGTGGCCGTCAACGATCCGTCGACGACCCTCTACCAGAACGCGCAGCTGCACGCGGACGTGGCGCCCTACCTCAAGCTGAGCGGCACGAGCATGGCCACCGCCGTGACATCGGGCGTGGTGGCACTGCTCATCGAAGCGAACTGGCTGGACGAGTGGTACGCGTCGCCGCCGCTGACGCCCAACGCGGTCAAGGCGCTGCTCCAGTTCTCCGCGATCCCCGTGCCGCAGACGTTCGTCATCGACGGCATTCCGTCGGCGCTCGCCGAGGGGGCCGGCGGCATCAACGCGGCGGGCGCCATGGCGCTGGCGCGCGCGATCGATCCGGCGATCGAGGTGGGTCAGGTGTGGCTGGATGCGGCCTACGACCCGTACTCGACCATCGCGGGCGCGACCTACAAGTGGGCGCAGCACATCGTCTGGGGCGACCACGTCGTGTGGGGCGACTCCGTGATGTGGAACCAGCAGGCCTGGGCGCAGCACGTGGTGTGGGGCGACCACATCGTGTGGGGCGACCACGTGGTCTGGGGCGACAGCCTGCACCACAGCGTCCACCTCGTCATGCAGTCGTTCGACGTGTGGAGCACCCACATCGTCTGGGGCGATGGCTTCATCTCTGGGAACTACGATGACGGCGTCGTCTGGGGCGATTACGACGATGACGGCGTCGTGTGGGGCGACTACGACGACGGCGACGGTGTGGTGTGGGGCGACGGCTACGACGATGGCGTCGTCTGGGGCGATAGCGTTCTGTTCCTGACCGAGGACTGACATGGCTCTGGAAGCGGGCAGCTCGTCTTCGCTCGGCCTGATCGCGCGCGGCTCCGAACCGCCGTCACGGACGGTAGCCACCGCGCTCTACGTGGGCGGCATCATCGCCGTCGGCGGCGCGCTCCTGGCGGCCCTCGCGCCGCGCACGTACCCGAGCCCCGGGCTCGCGCTCGCCCTGCTCTGCGCGGCCATCGTCCTCTCGATCTACAAGCTGCGGCTTCCCCTGGCCAACGGCGTGTCGACGCTGACCTTGACGTGTGTGGTGGACTTCGTCGCGCTGCTCATGTCGGGCGTCGATCTGGCCATGGTGCTCGCGGCCGCGGGCGTGCTGGTGCAGTGTACGGTGCGCGTCCGCCGGTCGCAGCCCCTGTACAAGACCGCGTTCAGCATCGCCTCGGTGGCGATTGCCGTGCAGGCCACCGGATGGGTGTGGCGCGCGCTCGGCGGAAGCATCGAGCAGCCCGGGTTCAACGAGACCGTGGTGCCGCTGTCGGCCGCGGCGCTCACCTACTTCGTCGTCCAGACCGTGCTGGTGGCCGGCGCCATCAGCCTGACGAGCGCCTCGTCGCTGCCCCGCTCGTGGCATCGAGAGTTCCTGTGGAGCGCGCCCAGCTACTTCGTGTCGGCGGTGGTGGGCGGGATGATCGCGATCATCGTGCGCCACGACGCCTACCTGCTGGTGCCCCTCGCCGCCGCGCCGCTCTATATCTCCTACCGCGCGTACCAGATGTCGGTGCTCCGAATCGAAGAGGAGCGCCGTCACGCCCAGGAGCTGGCCACCATGGTGGCGGCCGCCCAGGAGGCGTTGGCGCGGGCGATCCAGTCGGAGTCGGCACTCGCGGCCGAGAAAGAGCGCCTGGCGCTCGCCAAGGCCCGGCTGGCGGTCACCGTGCAGACGATCCGCGACGGCGTCATCAGCGTGGACCGCACGGGATCGGTGCTGCTGATGAACGAGGCGGCGCAGGCGCTGGCCTCGATGTCCGAGAGCGAGGTCGTCGATCGACCGGCGGGGGCCGTCTTCGCCGCCTTGGGCCTGTCCGCCGCGACCTACGAGGCGGCGCTGCACGGCGTGCTGGCGGACGGACAGACCGTGCGGCTCCAGAACGACCCGGGCGGCGCCCAGCCGTCGCGGCTGGTCGAGGTCACGGGCACGCCAACCCGGGACGCCGAGGGCCAGGTGACGGGCGCGGTGTGGGTGGTGCGCGATGTCAGCGATGCCGCGCGTCTCGAGCACGAACGGTCCAAGGCGGCGCGCCTCGAGTCGCTCGGCGTGCTCGCCGGCGGCCTCGCCCACGATTTCAACAACATCCTGATCGGGGTCGTCGGCAACCTGTCGCTGGCGCAGACGATGGTGCGGCCCGGCGACACGACCCTGAAGGCGCGGCTCACGCATGCCGAGGCGGCGTGCGTCCGCGCCCGAGGCGTCACCAATCAGTTGCTGACGTTCTCCAAGGGCGGCGCGCCGGTGAAGACGACCGCATCGGTGCGCGAGCTGGTCGTCGAGTGCGCCCGGTTTGCGCTGAGCGGATCCGCGGTGGCCCCTCGCTTCGCCGTGGATGCCAATCTCTGGGCGGCCGATCTGGACACGGTGCAGATCGGCCAGGTGATTCACAACCTCGTCCTCAACGCGATGCAGGCCATGGCGGGCGGCGGCGTCGTGGACGTGATGCTGCAGAACGTCGAGCTCGGCAGCCAGTCGTTTGGCGGCGCGGCGCTGCTCCCCGGCCGCTACGTCCGCATCTCGGTGCAGGACAGCGGCGCGGGCATCGGCCCCGACTGCCTGAGCCACATCTTCGAGCCCTACTTCACGACCAAGGAGAAGGGCTCCGGGCTGGGCCTGGCGATCTCGTACTCGATCGTCAAGGCGCACGGCGGCGCCATCTCCGTCGAGTCGGAGCCCGGCCGCGGGGCGCGATTCTCGGTGTACCTCCCGGCCTCGACGCGCACCCTCGGCGTCCGAGCCCAGAACCGTGCGGAGACGATTCAGTCCCGCAACGGACGCCGCGTGCTGCTGATGGACGACGACATCGAGGTGGCCGACGTGGCGCGGGACATGCTCGAGAGCCTCGGCTACGTCGTCGCGCTCGCAGCATCCGGACAGCACGCCATCGAGCAGTTCTCCGACGCAGAGGCCCGCGGGGAGCCCTTCGACCTCGTCATCCTCGATCTGACCGTTCCGGGCAACATGGGCGGACGCGAGGCGGTGCAGCACATCCGCGCCATTCGAGGGGACGTGCCCGTGGTCGTCACCAGCGGCTACGCCGACGACGCGGTGCTCGCCCGGTTCGCCGACTACGGGTTCGACGGCGTCCTGCCGAAGCCGTTCGCGATTCCCGATCTGCGGCGCGCCCTCGAAGAGGCGCAGATCACCGCGCTGCGGACGCGCGAGGGCTCGCGACCGCAACCCGAGGCGGCGCTCCCGGCCTTCGTCAAGCCGGCTCGCTCGCCCGAGTCACCATCGCCCCATGTGTAGGGGCCTCCGCACACGCGGCCCCTATCAGCTCGGCATTCTGTTGGGGCTTCTGATAGCTGGCGCCAGCCCTGCGTTCTCGCAGCAGGCCCCGGCGCCGGTCGACGCCGCCGTGCAGGCGGCCCGCCGCACGGAATCACGCCCACGCGTCATCGTGCGCCATCGGCCCGGTGCCGCCGGGCGCCTCGCGCGCCGATTCGCCGCCCACGGCGACCTCGTCAGGCAGCAGCACACGGACATCAGCGCGCTGACCGTGGACCTGCACGCGGCGGACCTCGATGAGATCGTGAAGGATCGGGATGTCCTCGGCGTGTCGGCGGACGCGATCGTCACGACCGACGCCAGGCCAGAGAAGGCGCAGGGGAAGGCGCCGCCGGATCATTTCAGCACGCCGATGCTGCGACAGACGCTGGGCCTCACGCGCCGTGACCGGGGCACGGGCCGCGGCGTCGGCATCGCGATCGTCGACTCGGGAGTGGCGCCCGCGCGCGATGTGATCGGCCGCGTCACTGCGTTCTACGACTTTACCGACGCCGCGACGTCGGTCGTCGCTGACGGCTACGGACACGGCACGCACGTCGCCGGCCTGATCGCGGGATCGGGTGAGAGTTCCGGCGGCCGGTACGAGGGCATCGCGCCGGGCGCGCGCCTGATCGTGCTCAAGGTCCTCGACGAGCACGGCCGCGGGTACACCAGCGACGTCATCGCCGCCATCGAGTTCGCGGTGGCCAATCGGGCCCGATTGGGGATCGACATCATCAACCTGTCGCTTGGGCACCCGATCTTCGAGCCGGCCGCCACCGATCCGCTCGTCCAGGCCGTGGAAGCGGCGTCGCGGGCCGGCATCGTCGTGGTGGTCTCGGCGGGCAACCACGGCACCGATCCGGCGACCGGCACGCTAGGGACGGCGGGCATCACGTCCCCGGCCAACGCGCACTCCGCCATCACCGTCGGCGCCCTGGTGACGAAGGCGACGGTCGATCCGTTCGACGACGAGGTGGCCGCGTTCAGTTCACGGGGACCGACGTGGCACGACGGCCGGGTGAAGCCCGACCTCGTCGCGCCCGGCGACAACCTCGTAGCCGCGTCGCACGCCTCGACCGCTCTGTACCAGATTCCGAAGCTGCGTGCGGAACGGCGTCACTACATCACGCTCAGCGGCACCAGCATGGCGGCCGCGATCGCCAGCGGCGTGGTGGCGCTCATGATCGAGGCCAACCGGCTGGACGAGGGGCCCAGGAAGCGGCTCACGCCCAACACGATCAAGGCGGCGTTGCAGTTTTCCGCCCTGCCGGTGGCACAGAGCCACTCCGGCATCCCGGCCGCGCTCGAACAGGGGGCGGGGGCGCTGAATGCGGGCGGCGCCGTGACACTCGGGCGGGCTATCGAGCCCGCGGCCCAGACGGGAAGCTGGTGGCTGGAAACGCCGGTGGCCACCTCCACGCAGATCGGCGCCGCCATCCTGCCGTGGGCGCAGCACGTGGTCTGGGGCGATCACATCGTCTGGGGCGACTCGGTGATGTACGCCGAGCGCGCCTGGGCGCAGCACATCGTGTGGGGCGACCACATCGTCTGGGGCGACAGCCTCCTCCCCGATCCCACGAACCTCGTGCTGGATTCGTTCAGTCTCTGGAGCTCGCTGGTGGTGTGGGGCGGCCATCTGGTGAGCACTGTGGGCCAGGGCATCGTGTGGGGCGACCTCCATGACGATGGCGTGGTCTGGGGCGACGCGAACGATCACGTCGTCTGGGGCGATTCGCGGTAGAACCCGCGCGCAGGCTGAAGCCTGCGCTCTACACACGACTCGTCCTACTGCGCCTGTAGAGCGCACGCTTCAGCGTGCGCGGCCCTTCAGCGTGCGCGGAGCAAGCGCAGCGCGTTCCCGACGACGATCACCGACGCGCCGGTGTCGGCCAGCACGGCCATCCAGAGCGTGGCCGAGCCCGTCACCGCCATCACCAGAAAGGCCGCCTTGAGCGCGAGCGAGATGGCCACGTTGGTCCTGACGTTGCGCAGCGTCGCGCGGGCGAGCCGGATCGCGTAGGGCAGCTTCAACAGCTCGTCGGACATCAGGGCGACGTCGGCCGTCTCGAGCGCCACGTCCGATCCCGCGGCGCCCATCGCCACGCCCACGTCCGCCGCCGCCAGCGCCGGGGCGTCGTTGATGCCGTCGCCGACCATCAGCAGGGCGCCGTGACGCTCGCGAAGCGACCGGACGAACGCGTGCTTCTGCTCGGGGAGCAGCTCCGCATGGTGCTCGTCGAGCGACAACGCCTCCGCCACCCGTCGGGCCGTGGCTGCGTGATCGCCGGTCAGCATGGCCACCCATCGCACACCCTGCTCGCGCAGCAGCTCGATCGCCTCGAGCGCCGTCTGCCGGGGGCGGTCGGCCAGCGCAATGACACCCGCAATCGTGCCGTCGAACGACACGTAGACGAGCGACTTGCCCTGCTCCATCAAGTGCTCGAGTTCCATCCGTCCACCGGGCAGCGCCACGCCGCGCGAGGCGAACAGATGCGCGTTGCCAAGGGTGACGTGGACGCCGTCGACCTGCGCCTCCGCCCCCATGCCTGGCACGGAGGCGAATCGGCTGACCGGCCGCAGATCGACACCGAGCGAGCGGGCATGGTCGACCACGGCCCTGGCGACGGGATGTGCGGATCGCGACTCGACGGCGGCGGCATAGCGCATCAGCTCGGTCGCAGGGAGCGTCCCGAGTGAGACGACGTCGGTGACGTGCAGCTCGCCCTTGGTGAGCGTACCGGTCTTGTCGAACGCGATCGCCCGGATCGCAGCCAGCCGCTCGAGATGCGCCCCGCCCTTGACGAGCACGCCATTCCGTGCAGCGGCCGACAACGCCGAGACGATCGACACGGGCGTCGAGATGACGAGGGCGCAGGGACAGGAGATCACGAGCAGGACGAGCGCGCGATAGACCCAGGTGGCGGTGTCCGCGCCGGCAAGCGCCGGGGCCAGCGCCACGATCAGGGCCAGCCCGATGACCGCTGGCGTGTAGATCCGGGCGAAGCGATCGACGAAGGTCTGCACGGGCGCGCGGCTGGCCTGGGCCGCCTCGACGAGGTAGATGATGCGCGCCAGGCGCGTGTCGCGCCCGACGCGCGTCACACGGATCTCGAGCGCGCCGTGGCCGTTGATCGTGCCCGCGTAGACCTGGTCGCCTGCGCCCTTGTCGACCGGGAGCGATTCTCCGGTGAGCGGCGCCTCGTTGACGTCGCTGTGGCCGGCCACCACCACACCGTCGAGCGGCACCTTGTCGCCAGGGCGCACGAGGATGTCGTCGCCGACGTGAACCTCCTCGACCGGCACGCGGTGCTCGTGGCCGTCGTGCCTGACGATGGCCTCGCGCGGCGAGAGGTCGAGCATCGCGCGGATGGCCTGGCGCGCTCGCTCGAGCGTGCGGACCTCGAGCCACTGCGCGACGGCGAACAGGAAGACGACGCTGGCGGCCTCGAGCCACTCGCCGAGCACCAGGGCCCCCGCCACGGCCACCACCATCAGCGTGTTGATGTCGAGCGTGCGCGACCGGACGGCCGAAACCGCCCGTCGCACCGGAAAGATGCCCCCGACGAAGGCAGCCGCGGTCAGCGCGGCCGCCGCGGCCGCAGGACGTCCAGCCGCCGAGAGCGCGAGGCCCACGCCAACGGCCGCCCCGCAGGCCAAGAGCAGCCGCCAGCGCCATGCCACGTCGGCGCCCGACGCCGTGGGCTCCTCGTGCTCGAGCCACATCCGCATCCCCGTCTGGCCGACGGCATCAACGATGGCCGACGTCGTGAGCTTGGCCGCGTCGTACTTGACGTGCAGACGCTGGCCGATGAGGTCGGCCGAGAGCGCCTCGAGGCCGGTCAGCGGCTTGAGGCGGCGCTCGAGGATGACCACCTCTTCGTGGCAGTCCATCCCTTCGACGCGGAAGACCGCCTCGGCGTGCAGCTCGCATGTGGGACAAACGACGGGCTCTGCGACAGCCATCCGACGATCCCAGGGTACCGGTCACCGACTATCTCCTGCAATGTGACGTCCCAATCTTGCCCCGCTCGCCCCCCATCGGCTAGGATGTCGGGTCGGGGTGGCGAAAATAAACGACGTCATGTCTAGGAGTTACGAGGAGCCGGCGGAGTGATTGAAGTCCAGCATCTGACCAAGCGCTACGGCCCCGTCACGGCGGTCGACGATGTGAGCTTCCGAGTGGAACGGGGAGAAATCTTCGGCTTCCTCGGGCCGAACGGCGCAGGCAAGACCACCACCATGCGCGTGCTGACCGGCTACATGCCTCCCACGGAGGGACGGGCGATCGTGGCGGGCTACGACGTGCTGGATCACCCGATCGAGGCCAAGCGGCGCACGGGGTACCTGCCGGAAACGCCGCCGCTCTATCCGGAGATGACCGTCCGCGACTACCTGACCTTCGTGGCGAAGATCAAGGGCGTGCCGAGGAAGGAGCGCCGCGTGCGGGTGGACGCGTCGATGGAGCGCGCGCGCGTGGCCGACATGGCCAACCGCCACTGCGGCAAGCTGTCGAAGGGGTATCGGCAGCGCGTCGGCCTCGCGCAGGCGCTGCTCCACAACCCGGAAGTGCTGATCCTCGACGAGCCGACGGCGGGCCTGGACCCGAAGCAGATCATCGAGACGCGGGAGCTCATCAAGCAGCTCGGCGGCGACCACACCGTGATCCTCAGCACGCACATCCTCCCCGAGGTCGGCCAGACGTGCCAGCGGGTGGTCATCATCAACAAGGGTCGCGTCGTGGCCGTCGACAGCCCCGAGAACCTGACGTCGAGGCTGCGCGGCTCGGAAACGATGTACGTGCAGGTGGACGCGACAAGCGAGGACACCAAACGGGCGCTCGAGGCGATTCCAGGCGTCACGCAGGTCTCGCTGGCCGACACGCGCGGCACCGTGAACAGCTTCGAGGTGAGCAGCGAGGCGGGGCGCGACGTGCGGCGCGAGCTGGCCGCGGCCGTGGTGACGCGGGGATGGGGCCTGCTGGAGCTGCGGCCGTTGCGCATGAGCCTCGAGGAGATCTTCCTGCACCTCACCACGGATGAATCGGCCGCGCCGCCGGAGCCCGCAGGGGCCGACCTTTCCGCCTCTGCTGAAGCTTCGGCGGACGGGCAGGTCGGCCCAGCGGAGGCCGCGCACGAGCCTGGAGAGAACGCGCATGAATAACGTGCTCGCCATCGCGCAGCGGGAGCTGAAGAGCTACTTCGTGTCGCCGATCGCGTACATCGTGATCGGCTTCGCCGCGATCATGTTCGGCTATTTCTTCATCAGCCTGCTCTACTACTTCGATCGGGTATCGCTGCAGGCCGGTGTGGGGTTCGGCGGGCCCGAGACGGTGAACGTCAACGAGATGCTGATCTCGCCGCTCTTCCTCAACGTCAGCGTGATCCTGCTGTTCACGCTGCCGATGGTGACGATGCGGACCTATTCCGAGGAGAAGCGCAGCGGCACGATCGAGCTGCTGCTGACGGCGCCGCTGACCGACGTGCAGATCGTGTTCGGGAAGTTCCTGGGCGGCCTGGCGCTGTACGGGGCGATGCTGGCGGTGACGCTCGTGCACATCGGCTTCCTGTTCGCGTTCGGGAACCCCGAATGGCCGCCGGTTCTCGCCGGCTACGTCGGCCTGCTGCTGATGGGCGGCTGCTTCCTCTCGCTGGGCCTGTTCGTCTCGAGCCTCACCCGCAACCAGATCGTGGCGGGGATGGTCACCTTTGCCGTGTTCCTGCTGTTCTGGGTGATCAACTGGATTGCGTCGTTCACGGGCCCCACGACGCAGGGCGTGCTGAATTACCTGTCGATCGTCGAGCACCTCAACGATTTCGCACGGGGCGTGATCGACACGAAGCACCTGGTCTATTACGTCTCCTTCATCGCGTTCAGCCTGTTCCTCACGGTGCGTGCGGTCGACAGCGAACGCTGGCGTGGATGATTCATGCTGCAGCGAATCCTCGGCATCGTCGGATGGGTCGGCACGGCGCTGGTCTTCGGCGCCGTCGCCATTCGCTTCGTCAGGCCCGAATGGGATCAATATGCGGTGTACGCGGCCTGGGCGGGACTGTCGTGCGTCGCGCTCTACACGGCCGGGCAGTGGCGCCAGATCCTCGAGTTCTTCCGGCGCCGCCAGGCGCGGTACGGCGCGCTGGCCACGATCAGCGTCTTCGTGGCGCTCGCCATCGCCGTGGCGGTCAACTACCTCTCGGCTCGGCAGAACAAGCGGTGGGATCTGACAGCCAACCAGCAGTACAGCCTGTCGGAGCAGACCGTCAGGGTGCTGGAGAGCCTCGAAGGACCGGTGAAGTTCACCGTGTTCGACCGCCAGACGGAGTTCGACCGGTTCCGCCCGCGGCTCGACGAGTACGCGTATCACTCCAACCAGGTGTCGGTGGAATACGTCGATCCCGATACTCGACCCGTCGTGGCGCGCGAGTACGACATCCAGGCCTATGGCACGGTGGTGGTGGACTACATGGGGCGCCGCGAGCACGTGACGTCCGACATGGAGCAGGACCTGACCAACGCGCTCATCAAGGCGATCACGGGCATGGAGCGGAGCGTGTACTTCCTGCAGGGGCACGGCGAGAAGGATCCCACGCGGACGGAGCGCGACGGCTACAGCGCCGTGGCCGATGCGCTGCGGCGCGACAACTACACGGTGGAGAGCCTGGTGCTGGCACAGCAGAAGGACGTCCCCGCCGACGCCACCGTCGTCGTCCTGGCGGGCCCCACGAGCGATGTGCTGCCCGAGGAGGCCGACGCGCTGCGGCGCTACCTGGCCCGAGCCGGCAAGCTGATGGTGCTCGTCGATCCCGCCGTCACCGCGCGGGCCGCGCCGCTGCCCAACATCGAGGCGTTGGTCGGCGAATGGGGCATCCAGGTCGGCAACAACGTGGTGGTCGACGTCAGCGGCGCCACCAACGAGCCGAGCATCGCGGTGGCGGCCAGCTACCCCACGCACGCGATTACGGATCGGTTTGCCACGCTGACGATCTACCCGCTCGCCCGATCGATCGATCCGGTCACGTCGGGCGTCACCGGCCGGTTCGCGCAAACGCTGGTCGAGACCAGCCCGCGCAGCTGGGCGGAGACGAACCTGGCCACGCTGACGGGCGACAGCGGCGTCGAGATGGAAGTCGAGCGCGGCGACAAGGCGGGGCCCATCTCCATTGCCGCGGCCGTGTCGGCCCCAGCGGAGAGCCCGTCGACGCCCGTCAACGAAGGGGACGCGCCCCAGCCGGACGCGCCGAAGCCCGAAACGCGCGTGGTGGTGTTCGGCGACTCGGACTTCGCGACCAACGCGTACGGCGGCGTGCCAGGCAACCCCAACCTGTTCGCCAATGCCGTCAGCTGGCTGGCGCAGCAGGAAAACCTCATCGCCATCCGGCCCAAACAGGCCGACGATCGGCGCGTCACGATGACGGCCCGACAGCTGCAGCTGGTGGTGCTGACGTCGATCCTGGTGGTGCCCGCGCTGGTGTTCGCAGCGGGCGTGTTCACCTGGTGGCGGCGGCGGTGACGGTGTACGTATGATGCGAGGTCTGACAACCACCATCATCCTGGTTCTCGTCCTGGCGGGACTGGTCGGCTACATCTACTTCGTCGACGCGGGGCGGCCGCCCGGTGGAGCGGAAGCGCTGCCCAAGGCGTTCGACGTCTCCCCCGAGAACATCGTGGAGGTGCGCATCACCAACGCCGCCGGCGAGACAGCGCGCGTGGAGCGCGTCGAGACGCGGTGGCAGCTCCTGGAGCCCGACATGGCCGACGCCGACCCAACGGCCGTCGCCTCGGTCACCAGCAGCCTGGCTTCGCTCGAGGTACAGCGCGTCGTGGACGAGACGCCGAGCGACCTGGCCCAGTACGGGCTCGAGCAGCCGCAGATCGACGTGGCCTTTCGCGTGAGGGACCAGACGGAGTTCCAGCGCCTGCTGATCGGCGACAAGACGCCGACCGGCAGCGACCTCTACGCCAGGAAGCCCGACGAGAGCCGCGTGTTCCTCATCGCGTCGTACCTCGACACGACGTTCAACAAGACGGCCTTCGACTTCCGCGACAAGGCGATCCTGAAGTTCGAGCGCGACGCGGCCGACGGGCTCGAGGTCGTGAGGGGCTCGTCGACCATCCTGCTGTCGCGCAGGGCCGCGGAGTGGCGCATCGAGACGCCGCTCGCCGTGCGCGCCGACTTCGCCACGGCCGAGGGGATCATGACGCGCCTGTCGGCGGGTCAGATCCAGAAGATCGTCGCCAACGAGGCGACCGACCTGCGCCCGTACGGGCTGGATCGGCCGGCGTTCACCGTGTCGATCATCAGCGGCAGCTCGCGGGCCACGCTGCTGCTGGGCCGGTCGGGGGATGACGGGTTGTACGCCAAGGACACCTCACGCCCGACGGTCTTCACCGTGGAGCAGAGTCTGGCCACCGAGCTCGAGAAGGACCTCGTCGAGTTCCGCCGCAAGGACATGTTCGACGCCCGCTCGTTCACCGCGAGCCGCGTGGAGGTGCGCCGCGGGGACGAGACCCTGACGTTCGAAACGACGACCGTGGACGGCAACGACGTGTGGCGCAATGCGGCGGGGCAGGACGTGGACCGCGCGAAGGTCGACGACCTCCTGACCAGGCTCTCCAACCTGCGGGCGCAGTCGTTCGAGGCGGCCCCGCACGCCTCACTGAAGACGCCCGCCCTGACCGCCACCATCCGCTTCGACGACAGGACCGAGACGGTGACGTTCGGGCGCACCGACGAAGCGGTGTTCGGGAGCCGGAGCGACGAGCCCGGAACGGCGCGGCTCGAGACATCGGTCTTCGACGAGGCGATGAAAGCGATTGATGCGCTGAAGTAAGTCGTTCAGAATCCAACGGCAGGATGCAAACAACGAGGGCCGCGACCGCGCTTGCCGCTTGTGTGGTGCATCTTGCCGTTCTCGGCTGCGCCAAGGCGCCTCCCGCCCTCCCGACTCCTCCCCTCCTCGACCCCATCCAGCAGCTGCGGGCCGACATCGGGGCCGCCACGCAGGCGCCTGGCGTGCAGCGCGCCGCCTGGGGCATTGTGGTGCACTCGCTCGACCGCAACGAGCGTCTGGTCGACCTGAATCCGCGCACGCTGCTCGTCCCCGCGTCGGTCGCCAAGCTGGTGGGCCTGGCCACCGCCGCCGACGCGGTGGGATGGGGCTACCGCTTCGAGACGACGGTTCGCGCGACGGGGCCGATCGTCGACGGCGCCCTGCAGGGCGACCTGCTCGTGGTCGGATCGGGCGATCCGTCGCTCGGCGGCCGCGGCGGCGACGATCTCTCCGTGTGGATTGACACGCTCAAGGGGCTCGGCCTGCGCCGCATCGAGGGGCGCGTCATCGGAGACGACGATGGCATCGAGGAGCCGCGGCCGCAGCTCGCGTGGGCGTGGGACGACCTCGGGTATACGTCGGGGGTCCTCTTCGGCGCGCTCAACGTCGCCGAGAACCGGATGGCCGTGACCGTCGCGCCCGGAGCGGTCCCGGGCGATCCCACCATGCTGACCGTGGAGGCGCACGCGGCGTCCCGGCCGCTCCACAACCGCAGCGTCACCGGCCCGGCGGACTCGCCTCAGCTGCTGTGGCCGGAACAGCGGCCGGCCGAACCGTTCCTCACGATCGCAGGATCGATCCCGGTGGGCGCCGCGCCCGCCCGGCTGGCCGTCTCGGCGGGGAACCCCACGTCCTGGTTCGCCAGCGTCTTGAGGCAGCGGCTGATTCAGGAAGGCATCGATGTCACAGGCGAGGCCATCGATGTCGACGAGCTGAGGCCGAAGCCGGACCGCGCGGCGACCGACCTGCTGTACACCTATCGATCGCCTCCGCTCGGCGCCATCGCCCAGCCGCTCCTCAAAGAGAGCCTCAACCTGTACGGCGAGGCAGCCATGCGCCTCAACGCCGCGCCGGGCACGTTTCCCACCAACGATGCCGCCATCGACGGCATGCGCGAGCGCATGGACCGATGGGGGATCCCGCGCGACGCGTGGCAGATCATCGATGGGTCGGGGTTGTCGCGGCGGAATGCCATCGCCCCCGAGACGCTGGTGGCGATCCTGCAACGCATGTACGACCCTTCGAGCGCGTCTCCCTGGATGACGGGGCTGCCGGTGGCCGGCCGCGACGGCACGCTGGAGGGACGGATGGTGGGAACGCCCGCGGAGAACAACCTGCGCGCCAAGACGGGCACGATGTCGAACATCCGGACGCTGGCCGGCTACGTGCGCACGCGCGACGGCGAGACGCTGGCGTTCGCCGTCATGGCGGACAACTTCGAGGGGGCGGGCAGCGCCGCCGTGGAGGCGATCGATCGCATCGGCGTCCGGCTGGCCGAGTTCAGCCGGACGCGCCCACGGCAGCCGTAGAGGCGGACCTTCAGGTCCGCCGGGCACGGCCGGCTTTCAGTCGGAGCGCAACCGCGGCCGGCTGCATTCGCTCCGCCCTCCCGGTCGGACGCCGTGGAAAACGGCGCTCTCCGCAAGGGATTCGGCGACCCGCGCTGGGTCCCCAACCCAGCGCGGCAGTCACGCTTCGAGCGCCGTTTACTCCTGTGCTGATCACGGCGCCGACAGGTCGGGCTTCCGCGAACCGCACCCGGCCGCGGACCGCAGCGCGGAGACGCGCGGCTATCGCGGGAACAAGGCCCGTCGTCTCTGAGTGGTACTCGTCGTTGCGAGATGACAGAGAAGAAACGTCGGTTCCGAGACGAACCACGCAAAGCTGCTGGCCGCAAGCGTTGCGACCGTGGCCCTGAAGACGGCCCGCGACCGGTCCACGTACGCCGTGACGAAGGCAATGTCCTTCGGCCGAAACCGGGTCGAGTCAATCAGACGACGTAATTCTTCGACGCGGGCATCGGTCATCGCCCCACCGGTTTCCACGACTTCGACGAACACAATTCGCGGTCTCTGAGGCCCCAGGTCGACCAAAACGACATCAGGCAAGACACGAGCAACATCAATAGACAAGCCCACCCTTCGAGCCACCTCGTCGTCACGCTGAACGACCTTCCTGCTGCTCTCGCTCAACCACACCACTGCGGGATTCTCGAGGAACTCTCGTGCGAACACCTCGATCACGGCCTTAGCAATAATCGAGCTCTGCCCAGATGACAGCCTTCGGCCTTCACCATTCGGGAAGGTCACGGTAACCGCCTGGCCAGCTCCCGACAGCCGCTCGCGCAAGAGAAGGACGCGCGTCAGCGCGGCTGGGTTCAGATGTCTGCGCTGCCAAGTCTGGATCGCACGCGCAAGGGATGCTCCGTCCAAACTCGGATCGAACAGGCGAGCGAAGTTGCGCCTGAGTGCGTAACGTGGCTTGCTGGACGTCGAGGCCAGCTCGGGGGAGTCGACAGCGGCATCTACCGCGAGGAGACCGCTCCGGAGCGTCTCATCTCGAATCGGCTCTCGTGTGGTGTCGGCGTACCACGGCCGACCCAAGGATCGGTAGCCCGGCTTCATCACCTCGAAGCCATACTTCACACGTTCACCGTCCTGCGACAGACGGGCCTGGTCATCACTCATCCTGTACACGTGCTTGGGAGCTGCCCGTCTGGGGCTGCCTTCCACCGCGCCGATGTACAGCATTGCAAACACGGTCCTCGCGGCGAGGTCTCGAATCAGGTACTGACGTTGAGGAAGGCCCTCCGGAAAGACCAGACGCAGGCGCTGTGCAACCGTTTCGACCGACGGTAGTCGAGGAAGGCGCTGCGAGTCAGCCATCGGCCAGCCCGCACAATCGGGCACATTCGAAGTCCATCGCCGCTCGGTCGGCGCCCGCCACGACAAGCGCAGTCAGAGCGCCGAGGAGATCCGGATCCGGGAGTGGCAGGCTCTCGAGCTCGTACGCCGACACGGCCACACTGCCGCTGATGCACCTAAACGCCTCGTCAGCACAGGCGCTGTTCAAGTAGGCGGCCACGATTTCCGGCTCCACGAGCTTCAGCATTCCTAGGGGGCGGACCATGTTCACGTGGTTCTCGACGATGACGGCACCATGCTTCCTCACGAACGCGTCCGGCAGGGTCGCCGCCACGAGCCGTCTGGTCTGCTCCTTCGCGGTCGTGCGCTGAACCAGAACAGACGGCTCACGAACCAGCAGCCATTCCTCTCCCTTGCGCGGCTGGAGGTACGGGCGGTGGTTCTTCTTGTCCGCTCGAAAAGAGAAGGCACCGTTGGCGGTAATCGCCTCGGCCCATACGACCGGATACAGTCCTTGACCCGGCCCGTCCTTGAACTGCCGCTTGTGGCGGTTCCACACCAACGGCCCGGTGCTGACGGCGTACCCCCAGTCCCTCAGCCGGTGCCTCATGCGGCCGAGCACCGCGATCATCTTCCGCTGACCTCTGGAGCGCGGCAGCAACCAGGGCCCCCCTCGTGCATCGCACACTGCCACCTCGCCCACGTGTGTCACGGCGAGCGGACCTGAGCCGTGTGGCGCGATAGCCGCGATCGATACCCGGGTCGATGTTTTCCCCTTGCGGTACGTCGCGAGGAGGGTCTCCTGAAGAACGTCTTCGAACACACCTTTCCGCGCCGTCACGAAATCGATCGAGGCGGGCCTCGCCTCCTCGATCAACAACCGACGGAGGTTCTTGAAGTACTCGCCGGCCAGAAAACTGGTGGGAGTCACATATGCGATGACGCCGTTCTCGGAGGCGAGTCGAATACCCAGGTCCGTGAACAGTCCATAGAGGTTCGCGTGGCCATACAGACTGCGCCGATACCGCAACCGCAGCCCTGGGGTCAGCGTTGTACGACAGTAGGGCGGATTGCCAATAACCAGGTCGAACGGGCGCACCTGATCGTCGACTCGGAGGGAGTCGCACACCGTGACCAACACCGGCATTCGACGGCGGGCTTCGTGGCACACGCGCCACATAACCGCATCAAGACAGACTTGAGACAACCACGCCGCAAACGGATCGAGCTCGAATCCCCTCAACCGAGCGGACACACTGTCCACAATCGCCGTCGGACTGGCACCACGCAGGTCGTCGAGCATGCGCAGGGCCACAGGTGCGAGAAACGCTCCGCCACCACAGGCCGGATCCACGACTCGACACGTGCGCCAATCGACCCCTGCCGATGTCGCCTGATCGATCAGCCGGCGCGCGGGCTCGGGCGGGGTGTAGTACACCCCGAGCCGGGCGCGGTAGTGGTCCGGCAACATCGACGTGTACACCCGCCCAAAGTAGTACGCCGCCTCCAGCGGTGCCAGCTCGGCAGCCAGCTGTCCCAAGGACCGCGCCTTGTCTCTCAAGGCCGGCGTCAGCTCTGGAAATCGAATCGGCTGGAAGAGATCGCGAAGAGGTGTGTGCACTCGCCCTGGCACGACACGCTGCCAATGCGCCGCGACCATGAAGGCGCAAAACGCCCGCGCTGCGCCGAGACGGCGCGATGAAGGAAGGGCGAGGGCAAACGATCGGGCAGCTGCTCTGCCACTCGCGAGTGCGTCCGCAGTGTCGAACAGCTCCGACGAGCTGGGCTGTGGGTAGACCGCCGTTGCCACGAGTGGAACGATTATAAGGTCTGGAGGCGGACCTGAAGGTCCGCCTCTACGACGGTTGCAGGCTCGCCTCGAGCAGCTCCCGTGCGGCGGCGGCGATCTCCTGCACAGATCCGGTCAGGCCGCCGCCTTGCGCGAGGTCGGGCTTGCCCCCGCCGCGGCCGCCGAAGCGGTCCGTGAGCTGACGCAGTACGGCGTTGGCATCCAGGGTGACGTCGGTCGATCGCGCCACGACGATCGATGCCGATGTCAGCGCGACGATGGCTGCGCGGCCTCGCATGGCTGCAGCGGCGGCGATCGCCTTGAGACCGGCGGCATCCCACCCATCGAGCACGGCCACCACGGCGCGGACGCCGCCGACCTCCGCCGCCTCCGCCACGAGCCGCGCCGCCTCGTGGCCCGCGAGCGTCTCCTGGAGGCGCTTGAGCGTCTTGCGCAGCTCCTTCCCCTCGGCCTGCGTGCGCTCCACGGCGGCCGGCAGCTCGCCTGGCAGCACCGACAGCGCCCGCACGCTGCCGGCCACCGCGTCTCGGTAGAGTCGAAGCGCGCGCAGCGCGCGGCCCCCGCACACGAAGCTCACCCTGGATCCGCCGCGAAACCGCTCCGATCCGAGCACCGCCACGACGCCCACGGCGCCCGTCCGCGAGACGTGTGTGCCGCCGCACGCCGAGAGGTCGAAGCCTTCGACCTCGATCAGCCGCAGCGTGCCGCCGCGCACGGGCTCCTTGCGCAGCGCCAGCGCGGCAGCTTCGTCGGCCGACACGAAGCGGATCGAGACGGGCCGATCCTGCCAGACGACGCCGTTGGCCTCGTCTACGGCGCGCTCGACGTCGGTCGCCGACGCCTCGCGCGCCAGGTCGATCGTCGAGTGATCCACGCCCATGTGAAAGCTCGTGGTGCGGTTCTCGAACAGGCGGTCGAACGCCGCCGACAGCAGATGCTGCCCCGTGTGCTGCTGCATGTGGTCGAAGCGGCGCGGCCAGTCGATCGAGCCCGTGACGGACGCGCCGTCGGCCAGCGGCGCCGACAGGACGTGGACGAGATCGTCCTCGACCTCGATCGTCTCGGTGACCTCTGCCCCGCCCAGACGGCCGGTATCGAAGGGCTGGCCGCCCGACGTCGGGTAGAACGCCGTGCGATCGAGCGTCACGGCCGGCCGCCCTTCGTGCTGGAAGGCCCGCGTCACCACGGCGTCGAACGTCCGGCAGTCGGGCTCTGTGTAGTAGATCCGGTGCGTCATGCGGGGGCCGCGGGCAGATCGACGTAGAAGACCGCGCCGCCGGCCGGGGCGCTCCGGTAGCCGATGCGGCCGCCGAGCGAGTCGATGATCCCGTAGCTCACCGAGAGGCCCAATCCGGTTCCCTGGCCCACCGGCTTCGTGGTGAAGAAGGGCTGGAAGAGCTTCGGTTCGTGCTCGGGCGGCACGCCCGGGCCGGTATCCTCCACCTCGAGCACGACGCGGTTCCCCTCGTCGCGCGTCCGCACCGTAATCCGGCCGGGCTGGCGCTTCGACATGACGATGGCCTGCTCCGCATTGACGACGAAGTTGAGCACGACCTGCTGCAGCTCCGCGAGCACCGCCAGCACCGGCTGTCGGGAGTGGTCCTCGAGGCGCAGCTCGATGCTCTCGGTCTCGAGCCGCCGCTGGCGCAGCTCCACCACCGACACGACGACGTCGGTCAGCCGGACGGGCGCCGCCTGACCCGTCTGCTGCCGCGCGAAGAGCGCGAGGTTGCGGATGATCCCGCACGCGCGCGCGCTCTCCTTCTGTATCAGCCGAAGGTCGCCCTTGACGGCCTCGGGGACGTCGCCTTGCATCTGCAGCAGCTCCGCGAAGCCGAGGATCGCCTGGAGCGGGTTGTTGATCTCGTGCGCGACGCCCGACACGAGCTGCCCGACCGCGGCGAGCCGCTCCTGCCGGATGACCTGCCGCTGCAGCGACTGCAGCTCCTGCCGCACGCCGCGCTCCTCGGCCATCTGCGCGTCGAGCGCGGCGCGCGTCTCGTTGAAGCGCAGCAGCATCTGGCCGAAGGCATCCTGCAGCTCCGCGAACTCGCGCGTCGCCATCGGCTTCCGCTCGACCGGAGCGAAGTCGCCGCCGGCGATTCGCTGCGCCGCCGCGTCGAGATGACTGACGGACTGCCCGAGCCGCTGTGACAGCACGAGCGCCACCACCAGCCATCCGACCAGGCCGAGCCCGAACACCGTGAAGCTGCGCGTCGACCACGCCATCGTCCGGTCGAGCGCGGCGGCGATCGGCACGCCAACGGTCAGCGTCCAGGGCGTGCCCTCGATCGGCACGTCGACATAGGTGCGCCGCACGCCGTCGAGCGAGGTGCGCTCTTCGCTGCGCGGCTGGGGCGAGGGTGGAATCACATACCCCACGCGGCCGATGTAGCGGTCCGGATCGAGGTTGCGCGAGAGAATGCGGCCCTCGCGGTCGCTGATGCTGACCACGGAACCCTGCGGGAGCGGAAGCGAGGCGAAGGTGTTCTGGAGCGCCTGAAGGCTGACGAGGAACCCGATGGCGGCGACGATGCTGCGGTCTTCATCGATCACCGGATACGCAATGACCACGTAGCGCAGGGCGCTGGACGGATCGCTCTGCATGGAGCTGATGACGCGCTTGCCCGTGGTGAACACGGCCCGCCAATCGTCCTCGCGCGGCACGGCGCCCACCGACTGGTCGGCCCGCACCACATCACCCTGCCGGCCGCTCCGCAGCGCCACGTTCAGCACCACGCCCGGGCGCTGAGCGAGCAGCCGACGCAGAACCTGTCGCCGCTCGTCGGGATTCAGGGCTTCGAGCACCCGGGCGTTGCCGATGTTCTCGACGAGCCGGTTGAGGCCCGTGACCTCGCGGCCCAGATAGGCGGCCGTCGTGAGCGCGGTCACCTCCGTCTGGTTGCGCAGGTCCGCGACGCGCTCGCGATACGTGGCGAGGCCCGCCCACACGGCGGCCGCGAACACCGGCACGAGCAGCAGGAGGATGAAGACGAAGAGCTGCCGCCGGAGGGGCTGGGCTCGAAGGGAACGCATGAAAGCGGGCGAAATGTTAGCAGGGATCCTCATGCTTATCGGCTCAGCAGGGGATCGGCTGCACGAGCCTGTGCAAACCCCGCGGCGCGCAGGGCGCAGCTGTCGCAGCGCCCGCAGGGACGGCCATCGGGGGCCGGATCGTAGCAGCTATGGGTGAGTCCGTAATCGAGGCCGAGCGCGAGCCCCGTGCGAATGATCTCGGCCTTGGTCATCTGGAGCAGCGGGGCGTGAATCCGGAAGGCGCCGCCCTGCACACCCCGTGCCGTGGCGAGGGATGCCAATCGCTCGAACGCGGCCAGGAACTCGGGACGGCAGTCGGGATAGCCCGAGTAGTCGAGCACGTTCACACCGATGAAGACGTCCTCCGCGGCCAGCACCTCCGCCCAGGCCATGGCGAGCGCCAGGAACACGGTGTTGCGGGCGGGCACGTAGGTCGAGGGAATCTCGCGCGCGTCGAGCGGGCGATCCTTCGGCACCGGCTGGCCGCCAGTCAACGAAGAGCCGCCGAAGACGGAAAGGTCGACGTCGAGCTCGAGATGCCGCGCCACCTGCAGCGCCTCCGCCACCGCGCGGGCCGACCGAAGCTCGTGCGCGTGACGCTGGCCGTAGCGCAGCGTCAGCGCGAACAACCGGTACCCGTGCGACCGCGCGATGGCCGCCGCCGTGTACGAATCGAGGCCGCCGCTCAGCAGGACGACAGCGTCACCCCTCGACCCTGCTCGGGGTGACCCTGAGTTCGTCGAAGGGTCAGACACCACGCGCGCCCGGTTCCCAGATGTACTTGTGGAGCTGGAGCTGAACGCGGGCCGGCAACCGGTCGGCCAGCACCCACTCCGACAGGGTGCGGGGTTCGAGCACGCCGTGCACGGGCGACAGATGGACCGCCGCGGCACGCGAGGCGAGCTCGTAGCGGGCCATCACGTCACGCGCGTACTCGTAATCCGCGCGATTCGAGACGACGAACTTGACCTCGTCCTGCCCGCGCAGCCGATCGAGGTTGCTCCAGTCGTTGCGGCGGGCTTCCCCGCTCGCCGGACACTTGACGTCGAGAATCGTCACCACACCAGCCGGCACACGCGCGGTGCTCCGGTGGCCCCCCGTTTCGAGCAGCACCGTTCGACCGCGATCGAGCAGCGCCTGCATCAGGGGATAGACTTCCTCCTGCAGCAGCGGCTCGCCGCCGGTCACCTCGACGAGCGGACAGCCGTAGCGGTCGACCTCGGCCAGCACCTCGTCCAGCGACTGCTTCCGCCCTTCGTAGAACGCGTACTCCGTGTCGCACCACGAGCAGCGGAGGTCGCAGGCCGTCAGCCGCACGAAGACGCACCGCCGGCCCGCATAGGTCGACTCCCCCTGGATCGAGTGGAAGATCTCGTTAACCGTCAACACGGAACTGTCTTATTGTACGGGTCGTGGGCGTAGGGGTCGGCACATCGGGGTGGAGCTACCCTTCCGGCAAAGGCACCTGGAACGGCCTGTTCTACCCCGCCTCGCGGTCGAAGCGCGCGGGCACGCGCGGCTTCGACGAGCTGCGGTTCTACGCCGAGCACTTCGATACGGTCGAGGTGAACGCGACGTTCTACGGGCAGCCGCGCGCCGAGGTCGCCTCGGGCTGGGCGGCGCGCACCCCCGCCGGCTTCGAATTCTCCCTGAAGCTCTACCAGAAGTTCACGCACCCGAAGATGTTCAGGGAGGCGGCCGTGAGGTCGGCCCCCGGTTCGGAAGGGCCGCTCCTCGATCTGCTCGCCCAGGTCACGCAGAGCGACGTGGACGACTTCCGCGCGGGCGTCGACCCGATCGCGTCCGCGGGGAAGCTGGGGGCGCTGCTCGCGCAGTTTCCTCCCAGCTTCAAGGACAGCCCTGCGTCGCGCGACTACCTCGCGCGGCTGCTGCGCCTGTTCGGCGACTACCGCATGGCGGTGGAGCTGCGGCATCGAAGCTGGAGCGACGGGTTCGGCCAGACGCTCGAGCTGCTCAACGCCTTTGGCGCAGCCTGGGTGCAGATCGACGAGCCGAAGTTCCGGTTCTCGATCCGCCAGAACTACCTGCCCAACATCACCGGCTTCTACTACATGCGGCTGCACGGACGGAACGTGGCCAACTGGTGGCGGCACGACCACCGGGACGACCGCTACGACTACCTGTATTCCGCCGAGGAGCTGAATGCGTTCGCCGAGACGGCCGGCGCCGCGAAGGAGCTGGTGAAGAAGGCGTATCTCTACACGAACAACCACTTCGCCGCGAAATCGGTGGTCAACGCGGTGATGCTGAAGGCGCAGCTCGGCGAGTCGATCGAGGGCACCTATCCCGCGGAGCTCGTGGAGCGGTATCCAGAGATCCGCGATCTGGTGGCGACGGCGCCCGCCGTCAGGGCTGCACGGTGACCCTTCTGATGATGTCGGTCACGGCCAGCTGCCGCACGACATCCATGCCCGCAATCACCTGACCGAACACCGTGTACTTGCCGTCGAGCTGCGACACGGCCCTCAAGGTGATGTACATCTGCGAGTCGGCGCGGGCCGGATCGCCGGAATGCGCCATGGCCACGGCGCCGAGCCGGTGCGTCCGTTTCGGGTTCATCTCACCGACGCCAATGGGCCGGCCGCTGTTCCCTGTGCCCCAGAGCGCGCGCTTGGTCATGTCGCGCGTCTGGGGATCGCCGAACTGCACGACGAAGCCGGGCTCCACGCGGTGCACGCGCAGGCCGTTATAGAAATTGCGCTTCGCCAGGGCCATGATGTGCTCCACGGTCTTGGGAGCCTCGTCCGGGTAGGTTTCGATCTGAATCGCGCCCTTCACCGTTTCGATGATCAGTACGGGCCCCGCGCCCGCCGATCGCTGCGCGAGCTGCACGGCCGGCGCCGCGCCGCGCTGCCCTCCCGCTGGGGCGGGCTGGGTCGCCCTCGCCTGGGCCGACGCAAGCTGCAGGCACGGCGCCGCCAACAGGGCGGCGGTCAACACGACCCTGCTCACATGAGTCATCTCACGCTCCTTTTCTCGAGTTCAATAGGTTCAGAGGGTGCACGAGGTTCAGGAGGTCCTGTTCAGGAGGTTCGCGCGGAGGCGCGGCACTCGAGCCTGGACCTCGTGAACGTCTCGAACGGGACCCCCTGAACCCCTTGCACGCCCCTGAACCTTCTGAACCGTCGCGACCCCAATTCTTGGACAGTACGGCGAGATGACGCAATCCCCGCAACGCGGGAAGCGCGGCCGGCAGACATTCTGCCCCCATGTGACCAGATAGAGGTTGATATACGGCCACCACCGCCGGTCGGCGGCGCGGTACAGGGCCTGTTCCGTCTCGTCGGGCTGCCGCGTGCGTACCCATCCCAGCCGGTTCGAGATGCGATGCACGTGCGTGTCGACGCAGATGTTCTGGAGGCTCCGGAAGCCGAGGATCAGCACCAGGTTCGCCGTCTTGCGACCGACCCCGGGCAGCCTCACCAGCTCCTCCATCGTCGCGGGGACGCGACCGCCGAAGCGGGCGACCAGCATCCGGCAGCACGCCTTCACGTACCGGGCCTTGTGCCGGTAGAAGCTCACAGGATAGATCAGCCGCTCGATGCTGCCGACCGGCAGCGAGGCCATGGCGTGAGGCGTCCGCGCCGCCCGAAACAGCCGCGTGGACGCCGCATGCGTCGTCGCATCCTGGGTGCGGGCGGAGAGCAGCGTGGCAATCAGGATCTGGAACGGATCCTCGGCCTGCTCCTCGGAGATCTTCTCGACCGCGGGCAGCTCCATCCCGGTGAGCGCGCGCGCGAGCGCGCGCATCGCCTGCTCGACGACTCGCGTCGATGGTTTGCGTACGGAGGTGTTCATACGAGAGCCACGAAGAGCACGAAGACGGTTTCGGCCACGAAGCACACGAAGATCACGAAGCCGCGTTGAATCAGGATACCAAAGCCCCCTTCATGGCCTTCGTGTCCTTCGTGGCATCTCGTCCTCGTGTCCTTCGTGGCTCACGGCACGGGCGTGAGCGGGGGCTGCCCGGTGAGAACGGCTACGACGTTGCGGACGGCGAGATCGGCCATGGCGGTCCGCGTCTCGGTGGTGGCGCTGCCGAGGTGCGGGACGAGCAGCACGTTCTCCAGAGTCATCAGGTCGGGATGCACCAGAGGCTCGCGCTCGTAGACGTCGAGCGCCGCGCCGGCGATCAGCCTGTTCGTCAGCGCCCAGGCGAGCGCGGCCTCGTCGACGACGGCCCCACGGGAGGTGTTGATCACGTAGGCCGTGCGCTTCATCCGCGCGAGGGCCGGTTGGTCGATCAGATGGAGTGTCTCGGACGTCAGCGGGAGATGCAGCGAGACGATGTCGGAGGTCGAGAGGAGCCGATCGAGCGGCATCGGTTCCGAGTCGGGAACACGTGAAGGTCCGCCTCTACGACCCACTGACGCTCTCACGGTGTACGCCACACTCATGCCGAACACGCCGGCGCGATGCGCGACCGCGCGCCCAATCCGTCCAAAGCCGACGATGCCGAGCTGCTTGCCGCGCAGCGCCATCCCGAGCAGCTGATCGAATGCCCAGCCTCGCCACGCGCCGCGTCGCACCAGGCGTTCGCCTTCGCCCACCCGCCGCGTGACGGCCAGGATCAGCGCCCACGTGAGGTCGGCGGTCGCATCGGTCAGCACGTCCGGCGTGTTGGTGACGGCGATTCCGCGCGCCCGCGCGGCGGCCACGTCGATGTTGTTGTAGCCGACGCCGACGTTGGCAATCACGCGAAGGTCGCTTCCCGCCTCGATGACGGCGCGGTCCACCGTGTCGGTGATCATCGAGACGAGCGCCCGCGTGCCCGCCACCCGCGCCACCAGTTCCTCGTGAGGCATGGTGCCCCCGTCGAAGCACTCGACGTCACATGCCGTCTCGAGACGCGCCATGACCGACGACGGCAGCTTGCGGGTCAACAGGACAGCGGGCTTCATGGTTCGTGACGCGCGGGGCCTGAAGGCCCCGCTCTACGGGCAACAGGTACCGCCGCCTGCAGCGCGCACGCTTCAGCGTGCGCGTCAATGGCCGTAGGACTTGCAGTAGCCGCAGTGGTTGCACCGCACCGCGGGCTCGATGAGACACGGGCCGTCGGCGTCGGCGCCCGAGGGCAGCAGGAACACGCCGTGGCTGGCATGGAGGCGCGGTGCGACGGCCACGGCGTGTGCGGCCGGACCCGCCGGCGACAGGCCGCCGTGGCGCGCGACGGCCTCGCGCACGAGCGCGCGCAGTTCCTGCTCCGTCATGCCTCCACCAGATCGACGCGATCGACGATGCCCACGACGGCCGCGTCGACCGGCGCCAGCCTGCGTCCCAGCGCATCGCCCGCCGCGCGCCCCTCGAGCACGATCAGCACCTTCTCGTGGACGCCCGCGCCCAGCGCGTCCACGGCCAGCAGCGCGGTTCCTCGGGGCCGGTCGTCGAGCGTCAGCGGCTGCACGAGCAGGAGCTTCGCCCCTTCGAACGTGCGGTGCTTCTGCGTGGCGACGACGGTTCCCACGACGCGGGCGAGCTGCATCAGCCGAGATCCCAGTGGTCCACGATGCCGACGATGCCCGCGTCGGCAGGCACCTCGGTCGGATACCACGGAAAGCTGGCCTCCTTGCCGCGCACGAAGAACACCGTCTCGCCGACGCCCGCGCCCGCGGCGTCCACCGCCACCAGCGCCCGTCCCACGTGGCTGCCGTCGGCGGCCAGCGGCTGCACCACGAGCAGCTTCAGGCCCACCAGGTTCTCGTCCTTGCGGGTGATGACGACGTCACCGAGCACTTTCGCCAGCTGCATGAGCGTCAGTCGCCTGCGGCGACTTCCACGGCGTCGACGATGCCGACGATGGCCGCGTCGACGGGGCAGTCCTTCATGCCCGCGGCCATGCGCGCGGAGCTGCCGCTCACGATGAGGACCGTCTCGCCGACACCGGCGTCCACGGTGTCGACGGCGACGAGGTACGAGCCATCGGCCTTGCCATGAGGGTCCATCGTGCGGGCCACCAGGAGCTTGTTGCTGACGAGTCGCGGGTCTTTCCGTGTGGCGACCACGGTCCCGACGACGCGGGCGAGGATCATCGTGCGATCCGGTCGGGACGTGCCGCTAGGCCCTGCCCGCGGGCACGTTCGCCTTGCCGATGGGCAGCGTGTCCTCGAGGTTGGCGTGCGGGCGCGGGATCACGTGCACCGCAACGAGCTCGCCCACGCGGCGCGCCGCCGCGGCGCCTGCATCGGTGGCCGCCTTCACGGCCGCGACGTCGCCGCGCACGATGGCGGTGACGTACCCGGCGCCAATCTTCTCCCAGCCGACCAGCGTGACCTTCGCGGCCTTGACCATGGCGTCGGCCGCCTCGATCATGGCGACCAGCCCCTTGGTCTCGACCATTCCCAACGCCTCTCCCATTTCACTCTCCGTGAATTCCCAACTAAATTTAGTCTCTCAGGTTCTTGACCGCGTCCGCGATCAGCGCCGTGAGTTCGCCGTATGTTAGCCGAATTTCCCCCTCTCTGCTCGCCTGCCGCAGCGCCACGGCCACGTCGGGCACCAGCCGCTCGGCCGACTTGGGCGCCTCCAGCAGCTGACAGAGGACCTGATCGCCGAGCGCCGCCTCGGCCGGATCGGCGCAGAGCGGCGCGGGCGCGGGAATGCCGTAGTAGCCGCGCAGCCCCTGCAGGCGCTCGACCTCCTCGCGCGAGATCAGATGCTCGCGCCCGAGCAGCCGCGCCACGAGGCTGATCTTCGCGAAGTGCTCGATCGTCTCCATCTTGTAGTACGCGGCCAGCACGTTCGGGCCGCAGGTCACGGCGCCGTGGTTGGCCAGCAGGATCCCGTCGTGCGCCTTGATGTACTTGCGCACCGCCGCGGGCAGCTCCGTCGTCGACGGCGTCCCGTACTCCGCAATCGGAATGCTCCCGAGCGTGGTGACGACCTCCGCCAGCACCGCCCGCGTCAGCGGAATCCCCGCGACCGCGAAGCCCGTGGCAATCGGCGGATGCGCGTGCACGACGGCGTTGACGTCCGGACGGTTCCGATAGATCTCCAGATGCATCGGCAACTCGGTCGACGCGTCGCGCTCGCCCGAGAGCTTGTTGCCCTCGAAGTCGACGATCACCATCATGTCGGGCGTCATGAAGCCCTTGGACACGCTCTTCGGGGTGGTGATCAGCCGCCGGTCGTCCAGCCTGGCGCTGATGTTGCCGTCGTTCGAGGCGATGTAGGCGCGCGCGTACAGACGGCGGCCCGCTTCGACGATGTCGGCGCGGAGCTGTTCCTCGGCGCGGGTGGTCATGATTCTCGTGGTTGACAGTTGACGGTTGACCGTTGACGGTTGCAGCGACTCAGCTCATGGCTCCGCGAACTCAAACTGTCAACTGTCTACTGTCAACTGTCTACCGTCTACCGGCGAACTTCCGCCGGCACTCCTCGGAGCAGAAGTAGTGCGTTCCACCGCCGGCGGTGAGCGACAGCGCGCTGCGCGGCGTCACGTAGGTCCCGCAGACGGGGTCGCGGACGAGCTTCACGGCGGGGGCGCGTCCCCGGCTGCGGGACGTGCCGCCAGCGGCCTCGATGACGCCGTCCATCAGCCGCCAGAAGGCGCGGGCGACCAGCAGCAACAGGATCGTGAGCAGCAGGTAGCGGAGCATCGGCCGGCCGCGTCTAGCTAGTTGGGCGTTGGCTGGGCCGCGCCTGGATGGCCCGCCGAGGCGATGCCGTCGAGCGCCCGCCGCGCCGCCTGCCCCTCGGAGCTGTCGGGCGCCAGCTCGACCACGCGCTGCCACGCCGCGGCCGCGCCGGCCAGATCCTGCTTGCCGAACGCCAGCACGATGCCCTGGTTGAGCAGCGTCTTCGTGTGGCGCGGATCGATGGCGAGCGAGGCGTCGAACTGCGCGAGGGCGCGGTCGGTCTGTCCCGTGTAGTAGTAGCTCACGCCCAGATCCGTGCTGGCGTCGGGATCGTTCGGCTCGATCTCGAGCGCCTGCGAGTACCACTTGATCGCGTCGGGGTACCGCTCCGCGTCGAAGTACGTGTTGCCGAGCTGTACTGCCGCGCCCGCATTCCTCGGATCGTTGTTCACGATCGTCATCAACGCCTGGACGCGCGCCTCGTCCAACACCGGGGCCGCTGCTCCGCCCGCCGCCGCGGGAGCGGCCGCTGGGGCGGAGGTCCGGGGGGAGGCCTGCTGCGCCCCGATCACCCACCCGAGAATCACGCCGAAGAACATTCCGGCAACGGCGAAGACGATGGATTCGGCTTTCATGGAAGATCAACCGGTCCGCGGCGGCTGAAGCCGCCGCTCTCCTGGCGACGACCTGTAGCGCGGGGCTTCAGCCCCGCGGACCCAGACTGATCTTATCCCAGCGTCAACTGGAACCACTCGACGAGGGACCGGACCAGGTCGGGATCCCGCGACAGCAGGATCGTGCCGTGGGCGGAGGTCTCGGACCACCGCATCTGCCGCGCGCCCGAGG
This sequence comes from Acidobacteriota bacterium, assembly GCA_016210845.1. Classification (GTDB taxonomy): domain Bacteria; phylum Acidobacteriota; class Vicinamibacteria; order Vicinamibacterales; family UBA2999; genus JACQTK01. Next base: position 40,314 of record JACQTK010000084.1, read on the forward strand.
TGTCCTGCGCCAGCTCGCGCACCGATCGGGCGGCATACGGATCGTGCAGGCTGGCCACCAGCAGCGCTGGCCGCGCGCCGTATTGCCGCATCAGCGCCTCGATCCGCACGCCGCGATAGTCGAGCGAGGGCGAGACCAGTGCAATCGATCGAATGGCCGGATCAGCCGCCGCGGCCACCGCTGCGAGGTTGGCGCCGAGCGACGCGCCCGCGACGCCGACGGCGTCCGGGCGCACGTCGGCCGCGCCGCTCCTCAGGTAGGCGACGGCCGCACGGACGTCCTCGTGCCATCGCGCCAGCTCCGCCGCGTCGGCGGGAAGGCTCACGCCGGGCAGGTCGATGGCCAGCGCGGTGATGCCCGCATCGGCAAGCCGCTGTCCCACGGCCTGCCAGTCGTCCTTCGGTCGGCCGAGCATCGGCACGAGCACCACCGCCGGCGCCGGCCGCGCGGCGGCCTCCATCAGAAGCGCCTCGATCGTGCGGCCGTCGAAGGCGCGGAAGGCGACCAGGCGGCCCGCCGCCTCGGGCGCCGCGCCCGATATCAGCAGCGCACAGACGACTCCCCACGCGCGGGCTGAGGCCTGCGCGCTGCGCCCACGCAAGAAACGGGATGGCCTCACGACGCCGCCAGCACGTCGAGGTACTCGCGAACGCCGTGGGCCAGGCCCACGAAGAGCGCGTGGCCGATCAAGGCGTGGCCGATCGAGACCTCGGCCAAGTGCGGCAGCTTCCGAAACATCACCAGGTTGTCGAGGTCGAGGTCGTGTCCCGCATTGACGCCGAGCCCGAGCGATCCGGCCAGCTCCGCTGCGCGCGTGTAGACGGCGAACGACGCGCGTGCGTCGGCGTCGCCGCGCTCGAACGCCCGCGCGAAGGGCTCGCTGTAGAGCTCCACGCGATCTGCGCCGAGGTCGGCCGCCCACCGAACGGGGGCCTCCTCTGGATCGACGAAGACGCTCACCCGGATGCCTGCGGCCCGCAGGCCGTCGATCACGCGCTGCATCTCGGCGCGCGGCGTGTCGGCCGACCACCCTGCCTGGCTGGTCACCTCACCCGGGCGCACGGGGACCAGCGTGCACTGATCCGGCCTGACCTCGTGAACGAGGTCGAGCAAACCGGGTCGAGGATCGCCCTCGATGTTGTACTCGACCCGACCCTCGAGCGATGTCAGGTAGCGCGCGATCTCTCGCACGTCGGCGGGCCTGATGTGACGGGCATCGGCGCGAGGATGCACGGTAATCCCTGGCGCGCCCGCACCCACGCACACCTCCACCGCCTCGAGCACGGACGGCACGGCGCCGCCGCGCGAGTTCCGAATGGTGGCCACCTTGTTGACGTTGACCGACAGGTGAATCATGCCGCCGCTCCGAGGTGCCGCTTCGCCGCATCGATGATCTCCTGCCCCCACCGGCGGATCTCGGCCTCGTCGCGCCCCTCGAGCATCACGCGCAGCAGCGGCTCGGTGCCCGAGTAGCGCACCAGCAGCCGTCCGTGGCCGGCGAGCCGCGCCTCGACCGCCGACACGACGGCAGCCACCTCGGGAATGGTCCGCAGGTCGATCTGCCGGTCCACGCGCAGGTTCAGCAGCACCTGCGGATACGTCTCCAGATCCGACGCCAGGTCGCCCAGCTCCCGTCCGGTGGCGGCCATCGTCCGCAGCACGTTGAGCGAGGTGGCCATGCCGTCCCCCGTGAAGAGGTGTTCGGCGAAGATGACGTGGCCCGACTGCTCGCCGCCGAGCGACAGGCCGCGGCGGCCCATCTCCTCCATCACGTACTTGTCGCCGACCGGGCATCGAACCATCGCAACGCCCGCCTCTCGAAGCGCGATCTCCAGCCCGATGTTGCTCATGACCGTGGCGACGACGGCGTCGCCCGCGAGGCGCCCCTCGGCCCTCATCAGTTTGGCGCACATCAGCATGACGGCGTCGCCATCGACCGTCCGGCCCGCGGCGTCGGCGAAGATCGCACGGTCCCCGTCGCCGTCGTACGCGACGCCAACGCGGCAGCCCCGATCCACGACCGTGCGCGCGAGCAGTTCGGGCGCCGTCGATCCACAGCCCAGGTTGATGTTGCGCCCGTCGGGCTCGCAGCCAACGGCAATCACCTCGAACCCCATGTCCTCGAACAGGCCCGGTGCGATCGTCGTGGTGGCGCCGTTGGCGCAGTCGATGGCGATCCGCATGCCTGCCTCACGGCGAGTGGGCTGGTAGATGCGCCGCAAGTGAGACACGTACTCGGATCGGTAATCGGCGTGATCGACGGCCGGAACGCCTTCAATCGCACCAAGCTCCCACGACCTGTCGGCCACGACGGACTCGACCTCCCGCTCGAGCGACTCGCTGAACTTCTCGCCCGCGCCCGAGAACACCTTGATGCCGTTGTCCTGGAAGGGATTGTGCGATGCGGAAATCACGACGCCCGCGGTGTAGCCCATTCGAGACGTCAGGTAGGCGACGGCTGGCGTGGGCACGACGCCCGCGCTCGTCAGCGTTCCTCCCTGGCTCCTGATCCCCGCGGCGAGCTCACGCTCGATCCACGGCCCCGACTCGCGGGTATCGCGTCCCGCGAGCAATCGGATCGGCGCTCGGCCGCGCTGGAGCGCGCGCGTCAGGGCCGCGCCGAGCCGCCGAATAGTGGCCACGTCCAGTGGGGATTGTCCCGCCGTGCCCCGTACGCCATCAGTGCCGAACAACCGACCCATCGTAACGAAGCTTCGCCTCACGCCACAGAGCAACAACGAAGCATCGGTGGCAGCGAAGCTTCGTTACTCGTTTGCGCGGCCGCAGAAGCGGCCGGGCCTAAGCCGGGCTTGCAACCACAAGGCAGACCGACTTGTACACAGCCAGCGTTGCAAGCACGGCTATCGAATCCGGACGCGCACGTCGGCGGGCTCCACGCGGACCACACCGACCCGCGGGGGCGGCACAAGGCGGACCGGGAGCTGGAACTGCCCCGCGCCGAGGCCTTCCACATCGATGGTGGCCTCGAAGGCATCGGTGCCGTAGGCGCGCGCCTCGCGCGGGCCGCGCACGTGCACGGTGACCTGCGACGGCCCGATCTCCGCCACATCGACGCCGTTCCTGATCCGCACCGGAACCGCGGCGACGGCCCAGTCCACGGGGGCGGCAGCCACCTCGACCCTCACGCGCGCACTCTGAGGCGCCCCTAGACGCACGGACGGATCGGGAACCCCGACGTTGACCGACTCGGTCACGGGTCCCGACGCACCAGCCACGGACACGGGCTCCGTGATGGCCGCCGTGAGACGCTCGACGGCGCTGGCGGGGCCGACGACCTCGACCGTGGCGGGGTCGGCTCGCACGGCGCCCACCACGTAGCCCTCGGCCGGGTCGCCAGCCACCTCGGGCACCACGGGCACGATCTTCGAGGCCGACTCCTCGAAGGCCATCGACACGTTCGACGGCGTGATCTGCACCACCTCGATCCCGAACGGCGCCCGGACGTCCGCGCCCGTGATATGGAACAGGCGCAGCCCCGCGCGCGCCGACTGCAGGTCCAGGACCGCCACCAGCTCGCCAGCGGCCACGCGGCTGAGCGCCCCGGACGATCCGCGGACGCGGACGTCGACGACCGTCGGCGTGTCGCCGACGAGCTCGAGGTGGGCGGGCAGGTTGGTGAACTCCAGCGGGATGCGCAGCGCGCGCTCGACCACGCGTTCGCCCGAGACGAGCACCCACATGAGCGCCGCGAGGGCGATGGCGAGGAACTTCAGACCGAGGTGTCGAAAGACCTTGGGCGCCATCAGGCGAGCGGGCTCCGCGCCTCGGCCGGCGTGGCGTGCACCCGCCGTCCGGCGAGCGACTTCAGCTCGGTGCGCAGCGCCTCGGGCGAGATCCCGCGCTCGAGGTCGCCGCCGATCACGAGCGAGATGCTGCCCGTTTCCTCCGACACGACGATCGCCAGCGCATCGTTCTCCTCCGTCAGCCCCAGCGCGGCGCGGTGGCGGGTGCCGAGCTCGCGGCCGAGGCGCGGGTTCACCGAGAGCGGCAGGAAGCAGGCGGCGGCGGCGACGCGGTCGCCCTGCACGATCGCGGCGCCGTCATGCAGCGGCGAACCGGGCTGAAAGACGCTCACCAGCAGATCGTAGGTGACCACGGCGTCCAGCGGAATGCCGCCCTCGATGTAGTTGCGCAGCCCGATCTGACGCTCGATCACGATGATGGCGCCGATGCGACGGGCGGCGAGCGTGGCGGAGGCATCCACCAGCTCCTCGATCGTCTCGTCGGCGCTCTGTGCGCGCTCGAAGTAGCGGAAGAACGGCGCGCGGCCGAAGTGCGCCAGCGCGCGCCGAATGTCCGCCTGGAACAGGACGATGATGGCAATCACGACGTAGGCGGCCAGATTGCGGATCACCCAGTTCACCGTCTCGAGCTCCAGCCAGCGGGAGACGAAGAACAGCCCGATCAGAAAGCCGCCGCTGAGCGCCATCTGGACGGCGCGCGTCCCGCGGATCAGCAGCAGCAGCTCGTAGATCAGGAACGAGACGATCGCGATGTCCAGGACGTCCCACCAGGCGACGGCGGGGCGCTGGAGCAGATCGGTGAGCCAGGTCATGCCTCCCCTTTATACTTCCGAATCTCGTCGGCGACGCGCACAACCTGCACCATCTCTGGCACCGCGTGCACGCGGACGATGTGCGCGCCGCCCAGGACCGCCGCCGCCACGGCCGCGGCGGTGCCCCAATCGCGCGCGGCGGGCGCCACCTCTCCCCCCAGCGCGCGCGCGAGGAACGACTTGCGCGAGGGACCCACCAGCAGCGGCCGGCCCAGCTCGGCGAACGCCTCCAGACGGGCGAGCGCCTCGTAGCTGTGGGGCGCCTGCTTCGCGAATCCGAGGCCAGGGTCCAGCACGAGGCGATCGTCGGCCACGCCCGCGCCGGTCGCAAACGCCATGCTCTCGCGCAGCTCGTCGAGGACCTCGGCCACCACGTCGTGATAGGACGCCTGCTCGTACATCGCCTCCGAGCGCCCGCGCGTGTGCATGAGCACGAGGGCTGCACGGTGGCGCGCGACGACCGCGCCGAGCGCGGGCTCGTAGCGCAGGCCGCTCACGTCGTTGACGACGGCCGCGCCCGCCGCCAGGGCCGCATCGGCCACGGCCGCCTTGTAGGTATCGACGGAGATCGGCACGTCGACGCGCGCCGCCAGCCCCTCGATGACCGGCAGCACGCGGCGCCGCTCCTCGTCCTCGGCGTGGTGCTCGGCTCCGGTGCGTGGTGTCTCGCCGCCGACGTCGATGAGGTCCGCGCCCTGGGCCGCCATCCGCACGCCCGCCGCGATGGCGCGCGCCGGATCGAGCAGCTCGCCCCCAACGGAAAACGAGTCGGGCGTCACGTTGATGACGCCCATGACGAGGGTACGCTCACCGAGCACCAGCGTCCTGCCGTCGGGGAGCGGGATGGAAAAGCGCCGTCGCGCGTACATGGAAAAGCCCGCAGCGCCTGAGGCGCGCGGGCTCTATTGTGAACCGCGGCGCGGACCTTGTCAGGTCCGCGGGGTCGGCGAGCCTGGCGTGGCTCGCCCCACGGCTGTCATTCCTGCGTCACGGGCCGCGGCGGCAGCGGCGGCACGATCGCGGGCCGCTCCTTTTCCTTGGCGATTCGCGGCTCGCGCGGCGGCGGCGCCACATCCGTCACCGGCGCGGGCTCGTCGATGGGCAGCCCGGCCGCGAGCCGCTTGACCTGCTCGGCATCCAGCGTCTCGCGCGCCAGCAGGGCGTCGGCGATGTCGAGCAGCTTCTGCTTGTGCTCCAGAAGGACGTTCTGCGCCCGCGTGTAGTTGTCGGTCACGAACTTCTTGACCTCCTGGTCGATGCGGAGCGCCGTGTCCTCGCTGTAGTCCTGGTGCTGCGAGATCTCACGGCCCAGGAAGATCTGCTCCTCCTTCTTGCCGAAGGTGAGCGGCCCCATCGCGTCGCTCATGCCCCACTCGCACACCATGCGGCGGGCCAGATCGGTGGCGCGCTCCAGGTCGTTGCCCGCGCCCGTCGTGATGCTGCTGATCGTGATCTCCTCGGCGATGCGGCCGCCCAGCAGGATGGCGAGCTGGTCCTGAAGGAACTCGCGCGAGTAGTTGTGCTTCTCGTCCAGCGGCAGCTGCTGCGTGAGGCCGAGGGCCATGCCGCGCGGGATGATCGTCACCTTGTGGATCGGATCGGCGTGCGGCAGCATCACCGCCAGCAGCGCGTGCCCCGCCTCGTGAATCGCGGTGACGCGCTTCTCGTTCTCGCTGATAATCATGGAGCGCCGCTCGGCGCCCATCAGCACCTTGTCCTTCGCGAACTCGAAGTCGAGCATGCGCACGACCTTCTGGTTGTAGCGGGCCGCGTTGAGCGCCGCCTCGTTCACCAGGTTCGCCAGGTCCGCGCCCGAGAAGCCCGACGTGCCCCGCGCCAGCACCCCCACGTCCACATCGTCGGACATCGGGATCTTCTTCGTGTGGACCCCGAGGATGCCCTCCCGCCCCTTCACGTCGGGACGGTTGACCACGATGCGGCGATCGAAGCGGCCCGGGCGCAGCAGCGCCGGATCCAGGACGTCGGGACGGTTGGTGGCCGCCACGAGGA
>JACQTK010000085.1 GCA_016210845.1 Acidobacteriota bacterium
GACCTGCAGCGGTTCAAGCAGATCATGGAGACGGGACGCGTAGTAGGCAGTAGGCAGTAGGCAGTAGGCAGTAGGCAGTAGGCAGTAGGCAGTAGGCAGTAGGCAGTAGGCAGTACAAAGTCTGCGGCGCCAGGCAGCCTCCGCATCGGCAGTCGGCGGTCCGCGGGATCGCGAACTGCCCACTGCCTACTGCCGGCTACTCAGAGCTCGTTGTTCTCCTCCGCCGCCTTGTACGTCGGCGCCGTGAGCACCGAGGGCGGGCCGGCCCAGCTCGACTCGCTCTCGCGGCCCGGCCGGAGCTGGCTGCCGTTGTCCGGCGCGGGGCCTGGCAGCAGCCGGTTCATCAGGGCCATCGCCTCGGCGAACATCTCGGGGGCGGCGGCCCGGGCAAGCACTGCCAGCCTGGCCTGTCCCGTGATGATGAGCTCGGCGTCGCCGTAACGGCAGGCGTTGATGATCTGCCGTGCCGCCCGGCGCGCGTCGATGCTGGCCAGCGGCAGCGAGTCGGAAATGGCGAACCAGGCGTACTCCTGGGGGCGCTGCCCCTTGAACATCGCGTTGACCGGCGATCCGGTCCGCATCAGCCCCGGGCAGACCGTGGTGACGACAATGCGATCGCGCGCGAGCTCGGCCCGCAGGCCCTCGGAGAGGCCGGCCAGCGCGAACTTGCTGGCGGAGTAGGGCAGCATGTGCGGCACGGCGATCTTGCCGCCGATCGACGAGACGTTCACGATGCGGCCACCGCCCTGGCGGCGCATGTGCGGGAGCGCCGCCATCACCATGTAGAGCGGGCCCCAGAAGCGGGTGCTCATGGCGTCTTCGTAGTCCGCGAGCGTCATGTGGTCGAGCGGCCCGACCTGGATGATGCCCGCGTTGTTGATCTCGGTGATCACCACCGACTTGCCGCCAAAGTCATAGGCCGAGCGCCTCCGCCACGCGCGTGCGAGCACGAGCGCGCCCAGGCCAATGGCGCCCACCACCGCTGTCTGTGTCTGTCGATCGGTCCATCGCATGACCGCCGCCCCCTTGCGTCATTTTCCGATTGCAGGCCCCGTACCTTCGCCTTATGATCGTCAGCATCATGGTGCCCGCGCGTCACCGGGAGTCGACGTTCGAGCGCGCGCTCGAGGCGGTCCGCGTCGATCGGGGTGGGGATGCTGGCCTCGAATCCGCCCTGGCCCGACTCACGGGCGGCGGAACGGCCCGGCCGGACACGCCGGACGGCTGGGTCACCGCCGTTCGCGTGCTGCCCGCTCGTGCCGCGGCATTCGCGCCCTTCCCTGAGGGCATCGAGCCGCGGCTCCAGGCCGTCCTGCGCGCGCGCGCCATCGATCGGCTGTACACGCATCAGGCGGCGGCGATTGCCCACGTGCTCGAGCGGCGGGACGTCGTGATCACGACGCCCACCGCGTCGGGCAAGACGCTGTGCTACAACGCGCCCGTCCTGAGCGCCCTTCTGCGGGACCCCTCGGCGCGCGCGCTGTATCTCTTTCCGACGAAGGCCCTCGCCCAGGATCAGCTGGCCGAGCTGCACGACCTCGCCGCGCGACTGCGCGACGCGTCCGAGGATGGCTCGACCTCCGTGGGCGTCTTCACGTACGACGGCGACACGCCCCAGGACGCGCGACGGGCGATCCGCGGGCGTGCGCACATCGTGCTGAGCAACCCCGACATGCTGCATTCGGGGATCCTTCCGCATCACCCGCGCTGGGCGAAGCTGTTCGAAAACCTGCGGTTCGTCGTCATAGATGAGCTGCATGCGTACCGAGGCGTCTTCGGCAGCCACCTCGCCAACGTGCTGCGGCGCCTGCGCCGCGTCTGCGGGCACTACGGCTCCGACCCGACGTTCATCTGTTCGTCGGCGACGATTGCCAATCCGCGCGAGCTCGCCGAGGCGCTGGTCGAGCGTCCCTTCGAGCTCGTGTCCGAGAGCGGCGCGCCGCGGGGCGAGAAGGCATTCCTCTTCGTCAATCCTCCGGTCGTCAACGCCGAGCTCGGCATCCGACGGTCCTGCCTGGCCGAGACGCGACGCATTGCCGCCGAGTTCCTGAAGCGGCGGCTGCAGCTCATCGTGTTCGCGCAGAGCCGCCTGGCCACCGAGATTCTGACCACCTACCTCAAGGACGATTTCGCGGGACCACCGGGAACGGGGGAGGAGATTCGGGGCTATCGCGGCGGCTACCTGCCGCAGCGCCGCCGCGAGATCGAAAAGGGCCTGCGGGACGGCACCGTGCGCGCCGTGGTGGCCACCAGCGCCCTGGAGCTCGGCATCGACATCGGCGCGCTCGACGTCTGCGTGATGGCGGGGTATCCGGGCAGCATCGCCGCCACGTGGCAGCGCGCCGGCCGCGCCGGACGGCGAAGCGGCCGGTCGGCGGCGGTGCTCGTGGCCACCAGCGCCCCGATCGATCAATTCGTGGTGCGCAACCCTGCGTACTTCTTCGACGCCACGCCCGAGCACGCCCTGATCGACGCCGACAACCTCCACATCCTCGTCGAGCACGTCAAGTGCGCGGCGTTCGAGCTGCCCTTCAGCGCGTCGGAACGGTACGGCAGGCACGACGTCCAGGACGTTCTCGGCGTGCTCGCCGAGAACGGGTTCGTCCACCAGGATCCCTCGGGTGGCATCTGGCAGTGGACGAGCGAGTCGTATCCGGCCGATGCGGTGAGCCTCCGGTCGATCTCCTCGGACAACTTCGTGGTCATCGACACGACCAACGGTGCAGAGGTCATTGGCGAGACGAGCTTCACCAGCGGGCCCGCCACGCTCCACGAAAAGGCCATCTACCTCGTCGAGGGCGCGCTCTATCAGGTGGAGAGGCTCGATTTCGACGGGCGCAAGGCCTACGTCCGGCAGATCGACTGCGACTACTACACGGACGCGATCACGTATACGAAGGTGACGGTCCTCGAGACCTTCGAGCAGGGCTCAAGCCCGAGGCCTGCGGGTGTCGGAGCCCACGGCGAGGTGCACGTCGCGTCGCGGGTCGTGGGGTTCAAGAAGATCAAGTTCTACACGAACGAGAATGTCGGGTCCGGTGAGCTCGAACTGCCGGAACAGCAGATGCATACCACGTCGTACTGGCTGACCGTGCCGGAAGCGGTCATGGCGGCGCTCCCGTACGCCGCCGACGATCGGCGCGACGGGATCGTGGGGCTCTCGTTCGCGATGCGTCAGGTGGCGCAGCTGCTGCTCATGTGCGATCGCCAGGACATCGGCATCTCGATTGGCAGCGGTGAGCAGAACCTGGACACCGACGAGCCGCGCATCTTCGTCTACGACAACTATCCTGGCGGCATCGGCTTCAGCGAGCCGCTGTTCGGTATGCACGGCGACCTGCTGGTCCGCACGCGCGAGCTGATCGCCGGCTGCGCGTGCAAGCACGGGTGCCCCGCGTGCGTCGGGCCCGTCGGCAATACGGGGCCGCTCGCCAAGGTCGCGGCGCTGCGGATTCTGGATCTGATCGCATGAGCCTGGCGGATCGCCTGCGCGGCGTCATCGGGCCGGCACCAGGCGCCAGTGGCGCGAACCCTTCGGGTTCGCATCGCGAGCCTGAACGGCTCGCGCCCCACGATGCTCTCGACGCGATTGTGGAGGTCCTCGGCGGCGAGTGGCGCGAGGCGAACGGCCATCGCTACATGGTGATTGATACGCGGTATGGCCCGGGCCATGTCCTCGGGCGCGTGGCCGTGTCCGACTGCCTGCCTCCGGCCGATGGCGTGTGGCCCAGGCTGCCGCTGCTCGCGGGGCCCCCTGGGGCGGCGGGGGCTGAAGCCCCCGCTCTACAGGACCAGGTGTCGGAGGTGGGGGGCCGGCTGCTGTTCGTCGATCTCGAGACCACCGGTCTGGCCGGCGGGGCGGGCTCCTATGCCTTTCTGGTCGGCTGCGGCTGGTTCGAGCCGCCTTTGCCATCGGCGTCCGCCCTGGCTACTGTCGGGTCGCATCGCGACCCGACCGGCCAGCACTGGCCGGTCGGTCCGCGTACGCGGACCGACCAGGCGGACAGGTCGGCGGGCCAAGGGGCGTGCTTCCGGGTGCGGCAGTTCTTTCTGGCGAGCTACGCGGCGGAACGGGCGGTGCTCGAGGCAGTGGCCGACACGGCGGACGCAGCGTCGGGCGTCGTCACCTACAACGGCAAGACGTTCGACCTGCCGCTCCTCGAGACGCGCTTCCTCCTGCATCGGATGGCCACGCCGTTCGCGGGGAAGCCGCACGTCGACATGCTGCATCCGGTCCGGCGCCTCTGGTCGGCCCCACGCCCGCGCAGCGATCGTCCCCCGCGACTCGACGGCCGCCCTGACTTTTCGGGAGCGTTCGGCGAGCGGGTGCCCGCCTGCCGCCTGACGAACATCGAGGAGACGCTGCTCGGACACGTCCGCGAAGACGACGTGGCGGGGTTCGAGATCCCGTCGCGGTACTTTCACTATGTGCGGACCAGCGACGCGCGGCCGCTCCGCGCGGTGCTGGAGCACAACCGGATGGACCTGCTCGGGCTGGCCATGCTGACGGCACGCGCCGCGCAGCTGCTGGACGAGGGGGCCGCCGCGGCGCGAAGCGCCCGCGAGGCGCTCGGCCTCGGACGGCTGTTCGAGCGGGGCGGCCTGGCGGCGGAGGCGCGCGCCTGCTACCAGCGCGCCGCGGATATGGACAGCGCGGACTCGACCACGAGAGCCGAAGCGCTGCGCGCCTGTGCGATCCTGCACCGCCGCGATCGGCGGTACGCGGACGCCGCCGCGGCGTGGCGGCGCGTGCTCGGGGGGCGCGGGTGTCCCGCGCACCTCGCGCGAGAGGCCACCGAGGCGCTGGCGGTGCATCACGAGCACCGCGAGCGCGATCTTCCGGAGGCGCGGCGTCTGGCGCGTCAGGCGCTGCAGTTCGAGACGAGCATGGCCCGCACACAGGCGGTGGAGTACCGGCTGGCACGGCTCGAGCGGAAGCTCGGCGAGCCGGGTCGTTGAGTCAGCGCAGCCGCGCGAGTGCCGTGCGGGCTTCCGCGAGCTCGGGAAGGCCAGCGTCGGCGCGCGTCCAGAGCTCCAGGAACCGCTCGTACTGCTCGCGCGCGGCCTCCCTGTTGCCCGTCTTCTCCAGCAGCCGCCCGAGCTCGAGGACGTAGCGGGGCTCGAGCAGCGCGTTCCACTTGCTCCCGAGATCCGTCGTCAGCAGGCGCTGGTAGCTGTCGATCGCGCCGCGGAGATCGCCGCGCGCCGCCTGGACGCGCGCCAGGCCGTCGCGCAGCGGCAGGCTGTTCGCAAACAGCGTGCGCTGCACGACGCTCAGGTTGAAGTACATCTTGAGCGGCGGCTCGCCCTCGGCGAAGGCGCGCTCGGCCGCGCCGAGATCTCCTGCCGCGAGCGCGATCTCCGCCTCGAGCGCCTGGTGCCACCACCGCTGATAGTCTAGCCGTGGCTCGCCCGCTTTCCTCTGGCCGTCGCGCTCCGCACGCGCGGCTTCGACCCGTCCGGCTCTGGCGTGCGCCACGCCCGCGAGCAGCGCGCGTAGTGTCGCGATGTCCGCCTGCACCGGGGCATTGTCGACCCGTCGGAGCGCGGCGTCCACGGCGGCTGCCGCCCGAAGGGCCGCGGCGTCATCGCCACGGTCGATGGCGATGAAGCCGCCCACCGCGTGGAGGGCGGACACCGACTCGGGGTTCTGGACGCGTTCGGCCGCCGCGACGCCATCCGCAATCCGGCGCGTCGCTTCGCGGTAACGGCCGGTGCGCGACTGCATGAAGGCCACGAGGATGTCGCTTGGCGCCGACGGTGCCCCGGTCTCGCGAAGCCCGGCTGCATGCTCCGACGCTTCATCGAGGGCCTCGTCGTAGCGTCCGAGCGTCGCGAACGCCCAGGCGCGACCGTAGCGGGACACGAAGAAGGTTGGCTGGATCGCGCGCGCGCGCGCATACCGCTGGATGGCTTGTTCGGGCTGGCCGCTCGCGAGATACGCCTCCGCCAGGCTGTCGTACGGATTCGGCTCGCTGGGCCGCAGGCGGATGTACTCCTCGAACTGGCGGATGGCCTCGGGAAACCGGCTGGAGAAGAGCAGCCCGTACCCGTACTGGTTGCGCAGGCTTGGCGATCTCGGGAGTGCCTTGACGCCCCGCTCCAGCGTGGCCATGGCTCGCTGTTCGTCGCCAAGAGCGTCCCGCTGAAGGCCGGCGAGTTGGGCGTAGGCGATGTCCGTGTCGGGGTACTTCGCGATCAACTGCTCGTAGACCATCTCCGCCTGTGTCGCCTCTCCCCGACGTTGTGCGTCCTGTCCCTGCATCAATAACTGGTTGCGCTCGGGAAGCCTGGCGATGTGCTGAAGGGTCTTCTGGCGGTACGCCTCGCCGGCGGCGGTGTCGCCGAGACGTTGCGTGACCGCCGTGAGCAGGAAATAGGCGGCGGCAAACTCCGGATCGATCCCGACGGCCTTCTCGAGCAGCCGACGCGCGTCGGTGCCCCGACTGTTGATCAACGCCTCGAGGCCGTCGCTGTACAGGCGGTACGCCTCGAGGGAGCGCGTCGTCACGTCCGCGATCCCCGGAAGCGCCCCGTCCGACGAGACGTTCAGGCCGTCGCGTATCCTGTCGGTCAACTCGTCGGCGAGGGCGAACACGTCCTGGCCCCTCACGCTGTATGCGCCGAGAAACCGTCCGGTGGCGACGTCCTGGACCTGCACGTCGACGCGCACGTCGTCGCCAGTTTTGAACAGGCTGCCGCTGACCATCGCCCCCGCCCCGGCCCGTCGAGCGACGTCGAGCACACGGTTGGTGTCGAGCGTTTCGAGCGTCGAAGCGCCGAGTTCAGTCAGGATCTCACTCACGCGCTCGCTGCTGACCACATCGAGACCAGGCGTCTGGGCGAGCCCGGTCTCGAGCAGGCCCGGCAACCCGCGCGCGAGCCAGGCGATGTCGTCCGCGGACGCGGGGTTGTCGAACGCCATCACGGCCACCGCGGGGCGGCCGGCGGCGCCGATGCCCGCGGCGCCGTCGTCGCGCGTGGCCCAGAAGTACGTCGCTCCTGCGGCCAGCACCACGGCAGTGATCGCGAGGGCGGCCAGCCACAGACGGCGATCACCGGGCATCGCCAGCTTCGGTGGCGCTGGCGACACACGGCGCGCCGACGCCGGCCGTCCACTCGAAGAGTCCTTCGTCGAGGCGGCCGGCTTCGGCCGGGCCGGCCGCCTGGCCTTGGACGATCGCGGGCGCGCCGTACCGGCGCCCGGCGAGGCGAGGCCTGGCGCGGCGAGATCGGCCGTGCGCCGCAGCCGTTTGAGATCGGCGCGCAGGTCGGCCGCAGTCTGATAGCGCACGGCACGATCCTTGTCGATCGCCTTGGCCACGATGCGTTCGAGCTCAGGCGGGACGAGTGGATTCAATCGCACGGGCGCGGCGGGCTCGCGGTGCAGGATCGCGTCGAAGATCGCCGCCGATGTGCGGCCCGAGAACGCGGGCTGCCCGGTGACCATCTCGTAGAGCACGAGGCCGAACGAAAACAGATCGGACCGCGCATCGATGTCCTCGCCCAGGGCCTGTTCAGGCGACATGTACGCCACCGTGCCGAGGGCCGTCCCAGGGCTCGTCAGCAGCTCGTCGGCGGCGGCGAAGGTCGGCACGTTGGACGCCAGCGCGTCCGGCGAGCGGCGCTCCGGCATCAGCTTCGCCAGGCCGAAATCGAGGATCTTGGCGTGGCCTCGACCGGTGACGAAGATGTTGGCCGGCTTGATGTCACGATGCACGATGCCGCGCGCGTGCGCCGCGTCGAGCGCATCGGCAATCTGCGCGGCCAGCTCGATCGCGGCGTCGATCGGCAGCGGCCTGCCGGCGATCTGGTGTCTGAGCGTCTGGCCTTCCAGCAGTTCCATGACGATGAAGTGCTGGTTCCGCCCGTCCTCGACGGTGTCGCCGATGTCGTAAATCGTGCAGATGTGGGGGTGGTTGAGGGCTGAGGCGGCGCGCGCCTCCCGCTGAAAGCGCTCGATGGCCTGCGGATCGCCCGAGAGATCCGGCGGCAGGAACTTCACCGCCACACGCCGTCCGAGCCGCGTGTCTTCGGCGGCGTACACCACGCCCATTCCGCCGCCGCCGAGCGCCTCCAGCACGCGATAGTGCGAAACGGTACGCCCGATCATCGGGGTGCGTCGGCGTCCATCTTACACGACCCGTACAGACGAAAGGCGGCCCGTAAAGGGCCGCCCTACGCGTCATGGCAGGTAGGCCGGGCCTTTACGGCCCGGCAAGAATTCAGGCCGTGGCGGTCGTCTTGCGGGTGCGCTTGCCGGCCGCCGCCTTGGTGGCCTTGGCCGCCTTGGCCGCCGTGCGGCGCTGCTCGGACGTCTGGGCGCCGAACTTCTTGGTGAACCGCTGGACGCGTCCCTCGGTGTCCACGAGCTTCTGACGCCCGGTGAAGAACGGGTGGCACGCCGAGCAGATCTCGAGGTGCAGCTCGGGCTTGGTCGAGCGCGTCCGGAACGTGTTGCCGCACGCGCAGCGCACCTCGACGTCCTGGTACTTCGGGTGAATCCCTTCCTTCACGGGCTGCTCCTCGAACACCTGATCATACCGCATCACGACTTGCCGGAGGCCATCGCCGCCAGGAACTCGGCGTTCGACTTGGTCTTGCCCATCTTCGACAGCAGCAGCTCCATGGCCTCGGTGGGGGAGAGCGGCGTCAGCAC
>JACQTK010000078.1 GCA_016210845.1 Acidobacteriota bacterium
TGCCAGAGCTGCGGCGGCGCGGGCTGCGGCACCTGCAAGCACACGGGCTGGCTCGAGATTCTCGGCAGCGGCATGGTGCATCCCGCGGTATTCGAGGCCGTGGGCTACGACCCGGAGACGGTCACGGGATTCGCGTTCGGCATGGGCATGGAGCGCGTGGCGATGCTCAAGTACGGCGTCGACGACATCCGCCTCTTCTACGAGAACGACCTGCGCTTCCTGGAGCAGTTCCCGCTGTGAGGATCCTCGTCTCGTGGCTGCGCGACTTCGTCGACGTCCCGGGCTCTCCCGAGGAGATCGCCCGCACGATGTCCGCGCGCGGCTTCGCGGTGGAGGGTATCGAGCCCGTCGACACCGCTCTGTCCGACGACGTGTCCGCCGTAGCGCGACGCGCGGAGGCGGACGCGGTGCTCGACTTCGAGGTCACGGCCAACCGGCCCGATTGCCTCTCGGTGGCGGGTCTGGCGCGCGAGGTGGCCACGGCGTACGGCCTGCAGGTGCGGCGCCCGGTTGTACGTGGGGCGAACCCTTCGGGTTCGCCGGGCGAGCCTGAAAGGCTCGCCCCACACGCGTTAACCCTCGCGCCGCTCAAGTCGGTGGAGACACCCGATATCGGCGTCGTCATCGAGAACCCCGAGCTGTGCCCGCGGTACGCGGGCGCCGTGGCCGACGTCACCGTCGGCCAGTCGCCCGCGTGGATGCAGGCCCGCCTGCGCGCGGCCGGCGTCCGCCCCATCAGCAACATCGTCGACGTCACCAACTACGTGCTGATCGAGCTGGGCCATCCGATGCACGCGTTCGACCTGACCACGCTGGCGGGCGCGGAGATTCGCGTGCGCACGGCGCGCGTAGGCGAGACGCTGCGAACGCTCGACGGCCAGATGCGCACTCTCTCACCGGACATGCTCGTGATTGCCGATGCCGAGCGGGCCACGGCGATTGCGGGCGTGATGGGCGGCGCCGACTCAGAAGTCACCGAAGAGACGAAGGCGATCGTCCTGGAGAGCGCGTACTTCCATCCCCTGTCGGTGCGGCGCACGAGCAAGGCGCTGGGGCTCAAGACGGAGGCGAGCATCCGGTTCGAGCGCGGGGCGGATCCGCGCCTGCCCGTGACCGCGATGGAGCGCGCCGCGGCGCTGCTCGAGCTGATCGGTGCAGGCCGCGCGCGGGGCACGGTGGTGGACCGCTACCCCTCACGGGCCGAGCCCACCATGCTGCGGCTTCGGCGCGACAAGATCGAAGGGCTGCTCGGCGCCGCGGTGCCCGACGCTGACGTCAAGGCCATCCTGGAAGGCCTCGGCTTCGCGCTACGGGACGCTGCAGGCCCCTCGGCGGGGCTCGGGGCAGGCGGGTGGGACGTCACGGTGCCCACTCGGCGCGTCGACGTGCGGCGCGAGGTCGACCTCATCGAGGAAGTGGCGCGCCACTACGGCTTGGATCGTCTGCCCGCCACGTTTCCGGCGCTGGATGCGCCGCCGCCGCCGATCGACCCGCGCATCACACGCGCGCGGCACATGCGCACCGTCCTGACCGCGGCCGGCTTCTCCGAGGCGGTCACGTTCGGCTTCGTGGCCGAGGCCTCGGCGGCGCCTTTTGCCGCGGAGGGCAATCTCGTGCCGATCGCCAATCCTCTGTCCGAGAATTTTGCCGTGCTGCGGCCATCGGCCCTGCCCGGACTGCTGGATGCCGTGGCGCACAACCGCCGCCGCGAGCAGCGCGACGTGCGTGTGTTCGAGATCGGAGCCCACTTCACCCGTGCGGATGGTGAACGCCGCGCCGTCGCCTGTGTGTGGACGGGCGCCGCGGTCGTGGATCACTGGGCTGGCGGCGGCCGCGACGTCGATTTCTTCGACATCAAGGGCGTGGCGGAACGGATCTGCGCGGAGGCGAGGGTGGCCGTCCATGCCGAATCCCATCGCGAGTCGTGGCTGGTGCCCGGGCGCACGGCGGCCCTCGCAGCCAACGGTACGCGCGTTGGCGTGCTGGGCCAGCTCGCGCCTTCGCTCGCGGACGCGCACGGGCTGCCGCCTGGCGACGCGGTCTATGTGGCCGAGGTCGATCTGGATGCGCTCGAGCGCGTCAGCGTCGGTGAGGTTCGTGTGGAGCCGCTCCCCCGCTATCCATCGGTGACCCGCGACATCTCGCTGCTGCTGGACGACACGATCGCGGCGGCGGACGTTCGACGGACGATTCACGACGCGGCGCCCGATCTGCTGGTCCGCGTCCGCGAATTCGATCGCTACCAGGGCAAAGGCATCCCCGAGCGCAAGGTGAGCCTGTCGTTCCGGCTCACGTTCCGGTCATCTGACAGAACCCTCACCGATACGGAAGTCCAGGAAGCGATGGACCGCGTGCTCGCCGCGCTTACCGCGCGTCACGGCGCGGTCCAGCGGTAGCCACGACGATCACGAGTCAAGCCGCGAAGGTCACGAAGCACACGAAGTATTTCGTTGATCTTCGCGATCTTCGTGTTCTTCGTGGCCATCGTCTTCGTGTTCTTCGTGGCCACGCACGTACGTCTTCGTGTTCTTCGTCGCCACGTACGTCTTCGTGGCGTTCGTGTTACCATCGGCGCGCAGCAGTGTTCCCTTTGAAGAGGCAGCAGCGGATGGCAAAGCAGGCAGTCGCCCGTACGACGGACCTCGAACCGATCGACCGGCTCGAGGAGAAGATCAAGTTGCTGGTGAACATGGTGGCGCGGCTCCGTGCGGAGCAGACGCAGGCGGCCGACGACAACGCGCGGCTGGCGCGGGAGATCGACGCGCTGCGGGCACGCCTGGCCGATGCCGAAGGCGGCCACGCCGAACTGGCCGCCCTGCGCGACGAACGCGACGTGATTCGCAGCCGCGTCGCGGACATGCTGGCGCAGCTCGAGTCGATCTGACCGGCCTGGCCTGCGCGCTCGTGCTCAGATGACCATGTCGGTGACCGTCGAGATCGCGGGGCAGCGCTATCCCATCCGCAGTACGCTCGATCCGGCTTACGTGGTCGAGCTGGCGGCGTACGTCGATCAGAAGATGCGGACGGCCGCCGACGCCGCGCCGTCGAGCGACACGCTGGGGCTGGCCGTGCTCGTGGCCCTGAACATCGCCGACGAGTACTTCCGCGCGCGTCAGCAGCAGTCGTCGGCCGACGGCGAGATCAACGAGCGGGCGCTGCGCCTCGAGCGGCTGGTCGACGATGTGCTGGGGTCCGTCGACCAACGGCGGACGGCGGATTCGGGCGTCTGACAGGATCAGATCGCTGGCGACAAGTCAAGTATTATCAATTATTTAGACGGCTTGACCCACCCCCCCCCACGGGCTAAGATCCCTCAAGCTCCTGCTTTGCTCGTGATGGTCCGGAGGCTCGTCTGAGCCAACGTGACAACCAAAGCGAGCCGCGAGGTCGCGTGTTGTGCATGCCTCTGTTGCGAGGAAGCCTGAAGCGCGGCCGATAACAGCGGTTCCACCTGCCTTCGCAGGTTCATTCGACCTCCCCACACGGCAAAGCGGGGCTACCTCCCCGAGTTTGGTCGGTGCGACGCATCTGACGCGCGTCGGTGCGACGCACCTGACGCGCGTCGGTGCGACGCCGCTGACGCTGGTCGGTGCAACTTCCCGGACGTTGGTCGGTGCAACCTCACTATCGCTCGTCGGTGCAACCCCGATGACGTTCGTCGGTGCATCAGGCCGATCGGCGTCGTACCGACGCGAATCGAATTCGCACCGACAGGAGTCGAGGTTGCACCGACACAGATCGGGGTTGCACCGACACGGATCGGGGTTGCACCGACACGGATCGCGGTTGCACCGACACGGATCGAGTTCGCACCGAGTCGTTTGAGTACCCGCACGGTTTCCGATCTGGGCGAGCGCGCGCTCATCGACCGCATCATCGCGCGGCTGGCCACGCCCTCGTGGGTCGTGGTCGGGCCGGGCGACGATGCGGCGGTTGTGGCGCCCAAGCGCGGCACGTTGGACGTGCTCACGACCGACATCCAGATCGAGAGCGTCCATTTCGATTGCCGCTTCACGCCGCCCGAGGCGATCGGGCATCGCGCGCTGGCGGTGAACCTGAGCGATCTCGCGGCCATGGGTGCGGAGCCCCGCCTGGCGCTGCTGTCGCTCGCGCTCCCCGACGCGATGGAGGTGACGACGCTCGACGGCGTGATCGACGGCCTGCTCGCCCTCGCGCGGGCCCACCGAGTGGCGCTGGTCGGCGGCAACATCTCGCGATCGCCAGGGCCGTTGACGATCGACGTGACGGCAGGCGGTACGGTGCATCCCCGCCGCGTCCTGACGCGCGCGGGCGCGCGGCCGGGCGACGAGGTGTACGTGACGGGCACGATTGGCGACGCGATGGCGGGATTGGAGTCGCTGCGCGCGGGGGCGGGCTGTGAGCGATGCGAACAGCGCTACCTCCGGCCCGAGCCCCGCGTGCGCGCGGGGCTGCTGCTCGGACGGAACCGTGCGGCGTCGGCGTGCATCGATCTGAGCGACGGCCTCGCCGACGGCGTGCGGCGGATGGCGGAGGCCTCGCACGTCGGCGTCGAGCTCGACGCCGCGGCGCTGCCCCTGGCCGAGGATGTGCGGCAGTGGCACGAGGCGAGGGGCCACGACGCGCTGGACGCGGCCGTTCGGGGCGGCGACGACTACGAGCTGCTCTTCACCGTGCGGCCCGCGCACGGGGGCCGTTTGAAGGCCGTGCGTCGGCAGATCGGCCATCTGCCGATAAGCAAGGTGGGAATCGTGACGAAGGATCCAGGGCTGTCGATCCGGACGCCCGACGGTGTCCGGCCTCTGCCGGAAGGATTCGCGCACTTTCGATGATGCGACCCGTGCTCTCGCGTTCCATGTGGCGCAAGCTGCTGGTCACGTCGATCGCCATCGTCGGCTTCGTGTTGGTGTACGAAGTGACGATGTTCGACGCGCGCGACGCGGCGCCCCTGGCTGGCATCGAGCCGAACGCGCCGGTGGCTGGAGCGCGCCTGCAGTTCAGTGCGACGGCCTACTGCAAGGGCACCACGACGGCCTCGGGCGTCGGGGTGCGGACGGGCATTGCCGCGGCGGATCCCGCGATTCTCCCCGTCGGCAGCGTCGTCAATCTCACCACGGACACCGCGAAGTACAACGGCGTCTACACGATCATGGACACCGGTCCGAAGGTGCAGGGCCGGCTCCTCGACGTCTACATGTGGAGCTGCCACGAAGCGCTCGCCTTCGGGCGCAAACAGGTAGAGGTCGCGGTGCTCCGCCTCGGGTGGAACCCGAGTGCGAGCTCACCGAGCCTCGTCGATCGGCTCTTCAGACGCCGTGAGGCGGCGCGGAACGCCGCGCCGCCTCCGCCGCCACCCCCGCCCACGGCCCTGGAGCCGCCTGTGGAGCCCGCCGCCACGGCCGCAGACGACGAGGCGACGGGCGACGTGGCGCCCGTAGACAACGACACCGCCGTTCCCGCGGAGGCGCCTGTCACGCCATAGGGCGTCCGTGGGACGAGCCTTGTCAGGCTCGCCTACGCGGACCTGACACACCCGCCCGTCCTGCGTGAGGTCGACCAGCGTGGTGGCTTCGAACCGCTGCTCGACGGTCGAGGTCTCCGAGCTCAGCGTGGACTGCAGCCGCACGTCGAGCTCCTGGCCCACCGGTATCACGCCGCGCGCACTTGGGTTGACCTGGACCGGCCCGCTCGGCGGCGCGGTAGTCGGCGCAGGCTCTCTGGTCGTCGCGCCGCACCCAATCAGGAACACAATTGCCCCAACGGGCGCCAGCGTTCGGAATATTGAAGACATCGCAGCTCCCTCCGCCCGAGTCGAAGCAACGGAGGTGCCGTGACGCGTTACTGACGGGCTGCGAGGGTGCGCGCGTGGGCGCGGAGCAGCTCGCGGACCTGCTCGTCGGTCGTCTGCTCGAAGTCGAGGTACCACTGCCCCACGGCTGAGAACGGCACGGGCATGCGTGCGCAGACGACCCCGTCCGCAATCGCCGAGAGGTCGTCGCACGTCTCGCGTGCGCCGACGGGCACCGCCACGACGACCTTCGAGGGCCGATGCTGCCGCACGGCCTGCACGGCGGCCCGCATCGTCGATCCCGTGGCCAAGCCGTCGTCGACGAGGATGACGACGCGTCCTTCGAGCGGCGCCGGCGGGCGGCCCTCGCGATAGATCTGCTCGCGGCGCTCGAGCTCGCGCTGCTCTTCGCGCGCGACCGCCTCGATCGCGGACGGCGTGATGCCGTACCACTGGACGACCTCGTCGTTCAACACGCGGACGCCACCCGAGGCGATGGCCCCCATCGCCAGCTCGCGATGCCCGGGCGTGCCGAGCTTGCGCACCAGGAACAGATCGAGCGGCGCGCCGAGCGCCTCGGCCACCTCGAAGGCCACGGGCACGCCTCCCCGCGGCAGCGCCAGCACGAGCACGTCGTCGCGGCCGGCATACTTCTGCAGCCGCGCGGCCAGCGTGCGGCCTGCGTCCGCCCGATCCCGGAACGCCTCCTGATCGTCGAGGTCCATGGCCGGCCTATACCTCACCGGGCGCGATGTCGTCCAGCATTTCGACGGGGCCCTTCCGTCCGCGCTGCCGCGGCAGGTACTGGCGGAACCAGTCGGCCGCCAGGCGCTGTACCTCCTCCAGCGCGCCCGGCTCCTCGAACAGGTGCGTCGCGCCTGGCACGACCTCGAGGCGGACGATGGTCTGCATCTGCCGCTTGGCGTCCTCGTTGAGCTCGATCACCGGCTCATCGGCGCCTCCCACGATCAGCAGCGTGGGAGCCCGAACCTTTCTCAGGGCGCCGCCAGCCAGATCGGGCCGGCCGCCGCGCGACACCACGGCCGCCGACACGTCCGGCCGCTCCGCCGCGGCAATCAGCGCCGCCGCCGCGCCGGTGCTCGCGCCGAAGTATCCGATGTTCAGATCCCGCAGGACGGGTTGACTTGCCGCCCAGTCAGCGGCGGTGATCACCCGACGCCCGAGACGCTCGATGTCAAAGCGAAACTCCCGTGTGTAGACGTCCACGGATTCCTCCGCGCGTGTCAGCAGATCGAGCAGCAGGGTGGCAAAGCCGGCCGCCTCGAGCGACTCCGCCACCTGGCGGTTGCGCGGGCTGAAGCGGCTGCTGCCGCTGCCATGCGCGAAGATCACGAGCCCGGAACAGGGCTCGGGTACGTGCAGATCGCCGTTCAGCTGGGCGGCTCCGTCGGGAATCTGCACGGCATCGGCTCTGGCCGGCATGGGCATGGTCACACTCCCGTCGGATAGGTCTCGGGCAGGTCCGCCTCTTCGCGCGACCACCGCTCGATCGGGGTCAGCGCGGTCGTCACGTTGATGTGGATGACGATGTCGAACTGCTCCGGGAGGCGGGCGGAGAAGTAATGGCTCGCGCGCTCCGTTTCCGGCTTGTAGACCACGCCGATCGCACGCTCGAGGCGAGGCGTCATGAGCGCCGTGCGCGCGGACTCCTCACCAAGCTCGAGAACGAAGCGCTTCAGACCCGTCTCGTGGAACAGGCGCTCGTAGCTGCCCGCGATCGACGGCCGCACCTGCCGCTTCTCCGCGGGCTCGCCCCAGTCGCTGGCGGCGGTGACCGT
The DNA here is from genome assembly GCA_016210845.1 of Acidobacteriota bacterium. GTDB lineage: Bacteria > Acidobacteriota > Vicinamibacteria > Vicinamibacterales > UBA2999 > JACQTK01. The sequence goes on from JACQTK010000078.1 coordinate 7,567, forward strand.
GCCCACGTGCGTCGTGAAGCCAATCAGGCATGCGTCGCTGCCGTACTTCTGGCGAACGAGCTGGCCCAGGTTCAGCTCCCCCCACGTGCCCATCTGCGTGGCCCGCGCGTCGCCGAGGTGCGAGTTGTGCGCCCAGACGACCGCCCGCGCGCGGCCGGATCGCCGGCGGGCCCACTCGAGCAGTGCCTCCAGCGTCTCCATCATGTGCGTGTCGCGAACGTTCCACGATTGGACGCGCCCGCCGAACATCGAGCGGTAGTACTGCTCGGCGTTGCGCACCAGCTGGGCGTCGCCGACGGCCTCGATCAGTGGACCGAGGCCGTCGCGCCCTGGCTCGAACCAGAGAGCCGCGTCGCGCACCGCGTCGACGGCAGCATCGGAAGGCATGGGACTGCTGGGCCCTTTCCCTGCGGATGCTGCAAAGCCGGTGCCTGTCAGCCTCCGGCCGTCGGGGCGGCCAGTTCGGCGCTCGCGGGCGGGATGCGCGCGGAGTCCTTGAACTGGAGCTGGTAGAGGCGGTGATAAATTCCGCGGTGGGCCAGAAGTTCCTGGTGCGTGCCCGACTCGCGGAGCCGTCCCTTGTGCAGGACGAGGATCCGATCCATGTCCTGGATGGTCGAGAGCCGATGCGCGATGGCAATGGTCGTCCGGCCGCGCATCACCACCTCGAGCGCGTCCCGAATCAGCAGCTCCGTCTCCGTGTCGACGCTCGACGTCGCCTCGTCCAGGATGAGCACCCGCGGATCGAACGCCAGCGCCCGCGCGAACGACAGCAGCTGCTTCTGGCCCACGGAGAACGTGGCGCCGCGTTCGGCCACGGGCGTGGCAAAGCCCTGCGGCAGCCGATCGATGAAGCGCGCCGCGTGCACCGCTTCCGCCGCCCGCCGCACCGCGCCGTCGTCGATCGCCTTGTTGCCGAGTCGAATGTTGCTGGCCACGTCGCCTGAGAACAGGTGCACGTCCTGCAGGACAAGCCCGAACGTCGTGCGGAGCGTGGCGAGATCCATCTCGCGGATGTCGATGCCGCCGAGGGTGATCCGGCCCTGCCGCACGTCATAGAACCGCAGCAGCAGGTTGACGACGGTCGTCTTGCCAGAGCCCGTGGCGCCGACGATCGCGATGCGCTGCCCGGGCTCCACGCGGAAGGACACGTCGCGCAGGACGGGCTCGCCCTCGACGTAGGCGAAGGTGACGTGCTCGAACTCAATCTCTTCAGTCCGGGGGACGATCTTCGTCAGGCTGGCCTTCGTCTTCGCGGCGCTTACAAGGTCCACGCCCCGGTTGAGGGGGGATGTGATCTCCACGGGGGTGTCGAGCAGCGCGAAGATGCGCTCGGACGAGGCCATGGCGCCCTGGAGGACGTTGAACTTCTCCGACATGTCGCTGATCGGACGGAAGAAGCGCTGCGAGTACAGCAGGAACGCCACCAGCGAGCCGAGCGTCAGCGTGTCCTCCAGCACCCAGCCGCCGCCGACCCAGATGATCAGTGCCGCCGCCAGCGCGCCAACCAGCTCGATCGCGGGAAAGAACACGGCGTAGTAGAAGATGGAGGCGACGTTGGCGTCGCGGTGCCTGCGATCGATCTCGTCGAACGCCTCGAAGTCGCGCGCCTCTCGGCGGAACAGCTGCACCGTGGCCATGCCGGTGACGCGCTCCTGCAGGTACGCGTTGATGCGCGCGATCCAGACCCGCACCTCTCGATACGACTCGCGGACGTTGACGCGGAACCACTGGGTGATGAGGACGATGAGCGGCAGCACGGCGAAGGCGACGAGCGCCAGCCGCCAGTCCATCCACAGCAGCACCGCCATGATGCCGACCAGCGTGAAGACGTCGCCGACGACCGACACGACGCCCGAGGTGAACAGGTCGTTGAGGACGTCGACGTCCGTGGTCACGCGCGTCATCAGGCGGCCCACGGGGTTGCGGTCGTAGAAGCGGAGGTCGAGCCGCTGCAGGTGCCGGTAGATCTGCATGCGGAGGTCGAACATGATCCGCTGACCCGTCATCTGCATCGTCCAGGTCTGCACGTACTCGAGCGCGAAGGATCCCGTGAGTGTCAGCAGGAAGAGCAACGCAACGAGGCCGAGTCCGGACAGATTGCCGGTGGGGATGTACTGGTCGATGACGACCTTCGTCAGGTAGGGTGGCGCCAGTTCCAGCAGCGAGTGGCCGACGATCGCCGCAAGGGCGACGGCCACCTGCGCGCGATGCGGGCGCAGGTATCCCAGCAGCCGCCGCATCAGCCGCGCGTCGTACGCCTTGCCGAGGATTTCGTCTTCGTGAACCATGCGCTCTGTCGTTCACACTTCTGGGTTCTCGCTTCTCGGTTCGTGTTCAGGTTCCGAGCGTGAACGATACCCATCATGAAGCCGCCAGCTCCTCCTCCAGCAGCTGCTTCCGGTACAGCTCGGCGTACAGGCCGTTGCGGGCGACGAGCTGATCGTGGGTCCCGCGCTCCGCAATCCGCCCGTCAGCGAGGACGAGGATCTGATCGGCGCCGCGGACCGTCGACACCCGGTGCGACACGACGATCGACGTCCGCTGGCGCATCACCGCCGCGAGCCGCCCGAGAATCTCCTCCTCGGTGTAGGTGTCCACCGCCGACAGCGCGTCGTCCAGGACGAGGATCTTGGGATCGACCGTCAGCGCCCGCGCGACCGCCGTGCGCTGCTTCTGTCCGCCCGAGAGTGTGATGCCGCGCTCGCCGATGATGGTGTCGTAGCCGCGGGGGAAACCCTCGACGTCCTTGTCGAGGCGGGCGGTCTCGGCGGCCGCCAGGCGGTCGCACCCCGTGCCGTCGCCGCGCGCGCCGAAGGTGATGTTCTCGGCGATCGAGCCGCCGAAGTGAAACGGCTCCTGCGGCACGAAGCCGATGGCCCCGCGCAGCACGGCCAGCGGCATCTCGCGTACGTCAACGCCGTCGATGAACACCGTGCCCGGCGGCGGCTCGTGCAGCCGCGGCAGCAGGCTCAGCAGCGTGGACTTGCCAGAGCCGGTGGCGCCGACGATCGCCGTGGTGCTGCCGGCCGGCAGGACGGCCGACACGTCGTGGAGCACGACCCGGTCGCCGAAGCCGAACGTCAGGTGACGGACCTCGACGTCCCCACGGATCGGGGCGGCCACGAGAGTCGCCCCTCCAGCGTCCGGAGGGACGGGCCTCGTGCCCGCCCACGGGACGTCCTTGATCGCGGGCTCGGTGTCGAGCACCTCGAGCATCCGCTTCCACGACGCCATCCCCCGCTGCAGCAGGTTCGTGACCCAGCCGAACGCGATCATCGGCCACGCCAGCATCATGAGGTAGGCGTTGAAGGCGACCAGCTCGCCGACCGTCATGCGCCCCAATACGACCTCGCGGCTCCCGAGCCACAGCACCAGCAGGGCGCCCACGCCCATCAACAGGCCCATGCCCGGGCCGTAGATCCCCTGGATGTGGATCAGGGCGCGGTTGCGCCGCAGGTACTCCTCGTTGGCGCGCCGGAAGCGCTCGATCTCGAACGGCTCCTGACCGTAGGCGCGAATCACGCGCACGCCCGACAGGTTCTCCTGCGTCACCGCGCTGACGTCGGAGAGCTGCTCCTGGATGCGCTCGAACCGCCGGTGGATCGCCGCGCCGAAATAGCCCACCGACAGCGACACGGGCGGCAGGGGGATGAGCGCGACCAGCGTCAGCCACGGATCGATCGACATCATCAACGCCACGGCCACGATGAAGGTGAGCGCGGTGTTGACCGTGTACATCACCGCGGGGCCCACCATCGATCGCACGGCGCTCAGGTCGTTGGTCGCCCGCGACATCAGGTCGCCCGTGCGGTGCTGCTGAAAGTACGCGAGGTCGAGCCGCTGGAGGTGCGCGAAGAAGTCGTTGCGAAGGTCGTACTCGATGTCGCGCGAGGCGCCGATGATGATCCGGCGCATCAGGAAGCGGAAGAGGCCGCCGACGGTCCCCAGCGCCAGCAGGGCCACGGCGTAGAAGCGGATCGCCGCGGCCGTGACGCCGCCCTGCAGGTCGTCGATGGCGTACTTCAGGACCCAGGGGCTGGCGAGCCCGATGGCCGTGGTGGCAACGACGCAGAAGAAACCGAGGAGGAAGGCGCGGCGATACCGGAGCGCGTAGCCCAGCAGCCGGCGAGCCGGGGACATCGATCTCAGTATAGTGGTCAGTGCCTCGTGCTTCGTGCCTCGTGCTCGGTTGGACTTCGGGTTTGGTGCCTGGAGGTGCCTGGTTCGGACCAAGAACCACGCACCAACCAGCCAAGGGGCTCCGCCCCTTGATATCCCCGCGGAGCCCCTTGGCTGGTTGCCA
>JACQTK010000099.1 GCA_016210845.1 Acidobacteriota bacterium
CCGGGCTGGTCGCACTCATGAACGCGACCGTCTGCGGTGATCTCAGCATCGATCTCAACGACGCCGCACGTCGTCGGCAGGTGCAGGGTCTCTCACTGGCCGGCCTGCTGGGACGTTGGCTGTTAGGTTAACGCGTATGCCGGATGAGGGGCGGGAGATCGTCAACCGGCTCGTCGCGCAGCGGGTACATCTGCTGAAGATTCACAACGGCCTGTCGCGGGAGACATTTCTGGCCATCGCGGAGGAAGCGAAGCGATGGCGCCTGCCGTTCGACGGGCATCTTCCAGCCGGCATGACGATCGTGGAGGCCTCTGAGGCCGGGCAGCGGACGGTGGAGCACGTGGGCGCGCTTGGACCGGTCTGCGCGAGCAATCCGGCAGCCCTGCAACAGGGGCGTGGCGCTCCGCCTCCGACCGAGCCGATCGAGATCGACCGGCCGCGGTGCGAAGAGGCGCTGCGGCGCCTCGTCCGCAACGGCACGTGGCTGACGCCCACGATTGGCGCTCCGGGGCAGGGGATCCCCCGCACGCGCGCGTTCAATCTGGCACTCGTCCGCATGGCGTTCGCCGCGGGCGTCAGGCTGCTGCCGGGTACCGACTGGCCCGGTGGCGGCTACTGGCGCGGTCAGTATGCGACCGCAAGCCGGACCCCGTGGGACGATCTCGCGGGCATGGTGGAAGCAGGGCTGACGCCGGCCGACGCGCTCCGGGTCGGCATTGTCAATCCCGCGCGGCTGCTCGGGATACAGCACCAGCTCGGCCGCGTGGAGGCAGGGTACCTCGCCGATCTCGTCCTGCTCGACGCGGACCCGCTCCTCGACATCGCGAACGCCACGCGCATCTCGGCGGTCGTGGCCAACGGCCGCCTGGTCGACGCAGCACAGCGCCAGCGCATTCTCGACAGTGAGCTCGCCGCGCAAAAGGGAACGGCACAGCGGTAAACGTTGAAAGAACCGTGCCGGAAAGGGGGATCCGTACGCTCAAAGTGTTGCAAGAACAGCAAAGGTCTTGCTGTCAGTTGTCAATGAGGACATAAGAGACTGTTCGACTTCGCTGCGTTGGACCGCTATGCGGTCCCAAACGCGAATTTTGTGCTCGTTGCCAGTCCGCATAGCGGTCCTAGGGTCGGCACCTCGGAAAAGGAGGCTTTGTGACGAGATCGATCGGTTCGTGTGTCGCACTGTTCGTGGTCCTGCTCTTTCCGTCCCTCAGTTATGCACAGGCGTCAATCACAGGGACGGTTCGAGACACGTCGGGTGGTGTCCTCCCCGGCGTCACGGTTGAAGCGTCGAGCCCGGCGCTCATCGAGAAGGTCCGCTCCGTCGTGACCGACGGGAGCGGGAGATATCAGATCCTCGACCTTCGACCCGGCAGTTACGTCGTGGCGTTCACGCTGCCGGGATTCACCACCGTCCGGCAGGAGGGCGTCCAGTTGACCGGGTCGTTCACCGCGACGGTCAACGCCGAAATGGGCGTCGGCGCGCTCGCAGAGACGATCACCGTGGCTGGCGAGGCGCAGACGGTGGACGTCCAGAGCGCGACGCGCCAGGAGGTGCTCCAGAGCGAGGTCATCAATGCCCTGCCGACCGGACGCCATTACTCATCCCTCGCCGTCCTCATTCCGGGCGTGTCGGCCAACAACCAGGCCATTGGAGGTCTGATCGGCGACGGCCTCACGAGCCTGACTACGCACGGAAGCAAGGCCTCCGACATGCGCATTCAGACCAACGGGATCAGGACGGGGTCGCTGCAGGCGTCCGGCAACGTGAGCATGGCCGTGCCGAACGTCGGCTCGGCCCAGGAAGTCACGGTCGACCTCGGCGCAGGCGCTGCGGACGCGCCGACCAGCGGCGTCCGGGTGAACTTCGTGCCGCGGGACGGTGGCAACGACCTGACCGGATTCACCTACCTGTCATTCGCCAACGAGGACATGCAGGGCAACAATTTGACGGCGCGTCTGGTCGAGGCGGGTTTGCGGACGCCGGATTCGCTGTCGAAGGTGTGGGATCTGAATTTCGGCACGGGTGGTCCAATCCAGAGGGACCGCATCTGGTTCTATTTCACCGGGCGGTACAACGGTCAGCACATGAGGCCCCCGGGGATCTTCGTCAACAGGAACGCCAACGATCCAAATGCGTGGACGTACGAGCCGGACCTCAGCCAGCCGGCGTTCAACAAGGTCCGGTGGTTCGACGGCCAGTTGCGCACGACATGGCAGGCGACGCCTCGGAACAAGATTGCGTTCACCTACAACAAGCAGGATCGCCGCACGCACGGCTGGTATGCGTCCGCGACCCGGTCTCCGGAGGCCGGCAGCGAGCGCAGCTCGCCGCAGTCGTGGGTGCTGCTCGAATATTCGTCGCCGGCGACCAACCGCCTGCTGATTGAAGGCGTCCTGTCGCGCCGGTTCTACAAGTGGGGAAACTACGAGCCCTCGTCAGGCGGGTGGGCCAGCGCGACCAGGCCGGAGGGAATGATTGGGGTAGAGGAACAGTCGACCGGCCTGATCTACCGGGGCGGTATCCCAAACACGGGCATCGGACCTGGCAATCACTCCGAGAGTCAGGCGCCCGACTACCAGTATCGCTGGTCGGTGTCGTACATCACGGGCTCGCATGCGCTCAAAGTGGGAGGAAGCGATACGATCGGCTACCTGCGGCAGCGTTTCTTCCACAGGCCCCCGATCTCGTACCGCTTCAACAACGGCGTGCCCAATCAGGTGCGGCTCGTCCTGGTGCCGTTCGAGGCGAAGAACGACCTGCACCACGATCTGGGCCTCTACGCGCAGGATCGCTGGACCAAGGACCGTCTGACCCTGACGTTCGGAATCCGGTACGACATGGTCAGCGCCGGTGTGCCCGAACAGCACATCGGTCCGGCCCCGCTCGCGCCGAACCGCAATATCACCTTCCCGGCCGACGACTATCTGAACTGGAAGGACATCTCGCCGCGTTCCGCCGTGGTCTACGACATCTTTGGCACCGGCAGGACGGCGGCCAAGATCAGCCTGAGCCGGTACGTGGGCGGGCAGGGGCTCTCGGGCCTCGGCGGGTTTCCGACCAACCCGGCGTCGAATCTCGTGAACGTCACGACGCGGAACTGGAACGATGCCAACCGGAACTACGTGGTGGACTGCGATCTCCTGAACCCGAACGCGAACGGGGAGTGCGCGCCAATGGCCAACCGCAACTTCGGGACGCTCGTGTCGGGCGCCACCTTCGACCAGGAGCTGCTCAACGGGTGGGGAAAACGTTTGTACAACTGGGAATTCTCGACGGGCATCCAGCACGAGCTGCTGCCGCGGGTCTCGGTGGATGTGTCGTACTTCCGTCGCTGGTACGGCAACTTCGAGGTCACGGACAACCTCGCGCTCGAACCGGGTGATTTCAATCGCTTCAGCCTCGTCGCGCCGGCGACGGATTCGCGTCTGCCGAGCGCCGGACAGACGCTGGAGGGCTACTACGCGCTGAGTCCCGCGAAATTCGGCGTGCCGGCACGGGTCTTCCACACGCTGTCTGACAACTACGGCAAGCAGATCGAGCACTGGAACGGCGTGGACGTCAGCGTCAACGCCCGGCTGCAGAACGGCGTGGTGCTGCAGGGCGGCATCAGCACCGGCCGCACCTCGACGGACAACTGCGAGATCGTCCGGCAGAGCCCCGAGCTGCTCGGGTCCGCTTCGGAACGGTACTGCCACCAGGACACGCCGTTCCTGACCCAGGCCAAGGCCTTTGCCGTCTATACGATTCCGCGCGTGGACGTGCAGGTGAGCGGAACCTTCCAGAGCCTGCCAGGCCCGGACATCACGGCGAACTTCACAGCGAGCAACGCCTATCTGGCCGCGAACTCGACGCTCGGCCGGCCGCTCGCAGGCGGCGCGCAGAACATCACGTTGAACCTGGTTCGGCCGGGCACGCTCTACGGCGAGCGGGTCAATCAGCTCGACGTGCGGTTCGCGAAGGTCTTCCGGTTCGGTGGCCGGCGCGCGACCATCAACGTCGATCTGTACAACGCCCTGAATGCGGACACCGTGCTCGCGGTGAACAACGCCTTTGCGGTGTGGCAGCGGCCGACTCAGAACATTCAGGCACGATACGTCACCATCGGAGGTCTGATCGACTTCTGATGCTCGAGTGTGCGCCACGAGCCGACGAACTCCCGCGCTCGTCGCGACCGTGGCGCGCACGTGTCCGCGGCGTCGTCACCGGCGGTTCGGGGACGGCGCCGTCCGGCACGTCCCGACCGAAAAGAGGACAACATCATGGCTCCAGAAACGTCCCGTCGCGAATTTCTCGCACTGTCAGGGGCCGCGCTGGCCGCCGCCAGCCTCGGCGCCTATCAGAGCTCGCCGAGCCGGCTCTACGCGTATGTCGGCAGGCGCACCAAAGGACCTGGGTTTGGCGTCGGTGGAGGCGGCGGCGTCACCGTGTTCAGCGTGAACATGACCGATGGCTCGCTGACGGAGGTCAGTCAGACCGGGCCCGAGCACGATGATTTGAATTGCGACGGCATGTGCATCTCCGCGGACGCCCGTTTCCTGTATGCCGTCATCCAGACGCCATCGTTCGGCAGGCCCGGCGGTGGCGGCGGTATCTCGGCCTTCGCGATCGACCGCGAGAACGGCTCTCTCAGGCACCTGAATACGCTGCCCTCGATGGGCGCGAATCCGGTCGGGGTCATCATCGACAAGACGAACGCGCGGGTGCTGGTGGCGAACCACGGCGCCGTTGCGTTTGTCTCGACCGTAACCAAGAGGAACGGTGTACCGGTCGTCGACACTGTTACCGATGACGCCACCATCGCGCTGTTTCCCGTCAAACCGGATGGGTCACTGGAGCCGGCGTCCGACGTCCACGTATTCGCCAGACGGCCCCCGACGGAGTCAGGCCGCGCCGCCGCGGCGCACCAGGTGATCTTCGATCGCACCCAGCGTTGGGCGATTGCCTCCGACAATGGCTACGATCACCTCTACGTCTATCCGTTCAATCCAGGCTCGCGGACGCTCGAGGGGAAGGCGTTCGCGACGCCGCCCGGCAAGGCGCCGAGACACTTCGCCCTCCATCCGCGCGCGCCGTACTTCTTCATCACGAACGAACGGGAAGCCAGCGTCTCGTCGTTCCATTTCGATTCGAACACCGGTGAGGTGCGCGCGGTTCAGACCAGTGCAACGATCCCGCAGGGCTATTCCGGCCCCAACGTCTCACCCTCGAACATACAAATCCATCCGAATGGGAAGTTCATCTACGCGGCCAACCGTGGCGACAACAGCGTCGCGATCTTCGCCATCGACGAAGGGAGCGGCCGCATGAGCCCGGTCAGTACGGTCACATGTGGCGGTCGAGGACCGCGCGAAATGAACTTCGAGCCGTCGGGCAGGTATTTCTATGTGTGCAATCAGCAATCGAGCGACGTGACGACGTTCGTGGCGGATGGGAACACCGGCCTGTTGACGCAGGGCCCCAAGGTGGAAGTCGCGCAGGCGGGCGTGATCCATTTCGCGGTGCTGTAGACGCGCGTGGGGTAAGGGTATCCCTTACCCCACGCGGTCTGTCCGCGTCAGAAATCGAATCTGAGCGCGAACTTGACCATGCGCGGACCCACGACGTTTCGCACCTGGTCGAACGCCGGGCCGATGGTGCCGTTCAGCACCGTGGGCGTCCCCGCGTTGAGCGCGTTGTGCACTTCCAGCCGCGGTTGGAACCGCACACCGCCGGCTCTGAGGTTCCGCGTCACCGCGAGACTCACCAGCTGGATGCGGCCCTCCCGGAAGAGGGTGTTCGGCTCCAGCGCCGTCACCGTCGCGCGGCCCCGGACTCCGCTCGCCAGCGGCCGGTGCAGCGACGGCAGCACCTGGGCGGCGCTCACGCTGTACGTGGCGCTCGTCGCCACGCCGGGGTTGTTCTGGTAGTTCGCGCTCGCCTGCAGATCCCACGGGAGCGGCGTGGTCAGCGACAGCTTGAAGCCCGTCGCCGACGTCCACGCCGGCTCGTTCCGGCAGAACGGATTCGTGGGGGCCGTCTCGGGCAGCTGCTCCCGGAGGGCACAGCTATCGGTGACCGTCCGGCCCGTGCTGAATCCGCCGGTGAGGAACGCGGCGCCGGCCAGGCGCGCACTCATGGTGATGTCCACGCCGTTGTAGACCTGGGACTGTCCACCGTAGTTCTCGGCGTTGGTGATGAAGTCGTCGCGCCGGCCGAAGAACTGCGGCTTCACGTCGTACAGCCCGCAGACCTGCTGCCCGGCTGTCGGGAGAGTCACATCCCCCGGCACCGTGACGCAGAACTGGTCGAAGTCCGTCGGCCCGACGGAACGGTTATCGGTCACGCGGAAGTTGCCGAACCACGTGCGGAAGTA
>JACQTK010000079.1 GCA_016210845.1 Acidobacteriota bacterium
CCGCTGGCGTGAGTTGGACAGCATCGCGGGGTGTCGTTCTGCGACGGCCCGGTGACAAAGGATTTCGCCCATTGAACTCGGCGCGCTCAATTCTCAAGTTCGGCTAATTTGGACAGCAGTGGTGCAACCTGAATTCTTGTCGGTGCGACGTCGATCCTCGTCGGTGCAACCTCGATTCGTGTCGGTGCGACCTCGATTCTCGTCGGTGCAACCTCGACTCGTGTCGGTGCGACCTCGATTCTCGTCGGTGCAACCTCGATTCATGTCGGTGCAACCTGAATTCTTGTCGGTGCAACCTGAATTCGTGTCGGTGCAACCTCGACTCGTGTCGGTGCAACCTCGACTCGTGTCGGTGCAACCTCGACTCGTGTCGGTGCAACCTCGATTCATGTCGGTGCAACCTGAATTCTTGTCGGTGCGACGTCGATCCTCGTCGGTGCGACCTCGATTCTCGTCGGTGCAACCTCGACTCGTGTCGGTGCAACCTCGATTCTCGTCGGTGCAACCTCGATTCCATGTCGGTGCAACCTGAATTCTTGTCGGTGCGACGTCGATCCTCGTCGGTGCACCGACAGGGGTGAGTGGGAATCGCACCGCCCCGCGTTAGCGAAGTCGCACCGACCCGCGCCAGCGGAAGTCGCACCGACCCGCGTCAGCGAAGTCGCACCGACCCGCGCCAGCGGAAGTCGCACCGACCCGCGTCAGCGGGAATCGCACCGGCCCGCGTCAGCGGAGTCGCACCGACCCGCGTCAGGGAAACTCCCGTGATTTGTCGATCGCGGCCGTCCACTCCGCGACCTGCGCGTCGGTCATCGTCCCGCGCGGCGTCACCCGCGCGTCCTCGTATCCCCATTCATCGATGTCCACGAGGTACTGCGCGCGCGACAGTAACGTCCCCTGACATACCTTGCTGTCGCGCGTCGGCTCGTCCAACTCGGCCAGGAGGCGGTTGACCAGCTCCCGCACGATGGCAGAGGGCACCAGCGCGCGTTCGCCCGGATAGATGAACCCGAACAGCACGAGGTGGCTGAGCAGCACGCGCCAGTTGACGCCGAACCGGCGGACCAGACGGCTCCAGTCGAGCAGCCCGCTGCAGTGGCGAAGCAGGTGCGCGACGTCGGCGCCGTCGAAGCGCTCGCGCTCCATGATCATCGCCTTGGACCAGATCATCTCCTCCGCGGGCGCCAGCCTCACGGGCACCCCGAGCACCTCGACGTCCACCGCATGGGCGAACCACTCGTCGTCGACCTCCGCCACCCCGTTGCCCGAGTTGTGAATGATGTCGATGAACTCGTCGCCGTGGTAGGCCTTGGCCAGCCAATGCGTGAACGCGATCTCGGTCTTGAAGCCGGCGCGCGTGAGCGTGTCGAGCACGCGGGCGACGTCGCGCGGCCGCGCGAAGATGTCGACGTCCTTCGTGGCGAGCGAGATACCCGAGTAGTACTGGAACGCGAACGAGCCGCCCACGGTATACGGCACCCCGCTCCGGTTCAACATGCCGAGCGCGTTCCGGTACAGCTCCGCCTTCGCGGGCGTCGTCAGCAGCGGGCCTTCGGTCTCGATCACTGGCGGCAACCTGAACTGTGGGGGGCTGCAGGAATCAGGCCGTCCTGACGATCGGCTCGGCCAGCGTGCCCGTCGGCGGCTGCGAGGCCGGCGGCGGCGCGTCCGCCGTGAGCGGCAGCTCGACGATCAGATAAGGCGGGCGATCGGGGTTCACCCGCGTGAGCAGCGGCATCGCAACGTTGTACACGGGCACGCCGGCCGACGTCCGGCCTTCGGGCCGGCCGCGATGCGCGTGGCCGTGGAAGACGGCAGTGACGCGATAGCGGTTGATCGGCTCTTCCAGCCGGCTGGATCCGAGGTACGGAAAAATCTCGACCGGCTCGCCTTCGACCGTGGCCTGGATGGGCGAATAGTGGAGCACGGCGACCCGCTGGCGCGTGCGGAGCCGCGCGAGCGCCGTTTCGAGCTTCAGCGCCTCGTCGACCGCCTCCTGCACGAACTGCTTGATGATGTGCTCGCCCCAGGGCCCGAGCGCCCCGCGCCCAAACCCGCCCGCGAATCCCTTGACGCCGGCAAACCCGACGCCGTGCAGCTCGGTGGCCTCGCCGTCGAGCAGGGTGACACCCGCGTCGGCGAGAATTTCGCGGATCTCGTGGGGCTTGCCGGCCTCGTACTCGTGATTGCCGAGGACGCCGAGGACCGGCACGGTGATGGCGGCGGTCAGCTCGCGCGCCAGGATCCGGGCCTCGTCCGGCAGGCCGTAATCGGTGAAGTCGCCGCACAGCAGCAGGACATCCGCGTTGGCGCTGATCTGCGCGAACAGCGGCTGAAAGGCCCCCTGCGAGTGCCGCGAGGCGTGGAGATCGCCGATGGCGGCCACTCGCAGGTGCGTCTTGGGCAAGGTCATCCGTTCGGCCCTGTAGCGGCCGACCTTCAGGTCGGCCCAACGTACCGGGCGAACGGATTCAAAGCCGAGGCCATGCCGACCCGACTCGTCTGCACACTTGTGGGCGTCAGTTCTGCAGCCGCTGCTGCATGCGCTCCAGGCGCTCCTTCATGCGCGCCTCCCGCGCCTCACGGCGCTGCTGCACCAGCGCCTGCTGCTCCGGTGTCAGAATCGCGAACATCTGCTCGCGATACTGCTCCATCAGCTGGCGCATCTGCAGCTGCTGCGCCTCCGTCAGCTCGAGCCCATCGAACGCGAAGCCCGGGCCGAATCCGTTCGGCCCCGGGCCGCCCGGTCCGCGGCCGCGGAATCCGGACCCGCCGGGGCCCTGCCCCGCCACGGCGGCACCGCCGGCCAGCAGGACGGCGATCAGAGCACTCAACGTCACGATGCGAATACGTTTCATGGTTGTTCCTCCGTAGGACCTCCGATGGACCGACCTGGACCCCCGATGGGCCGACCTAAAGGTCGGCCCCGCCTGGGGCCTGGCTACGGCGCTTCCTGAGCGAGGTCGAACGCCACCAGCGCCGTGCGGTAATCGAGCTGCGCGCGCAGCTCGCGGGCATGCGCGGCGTCGGCGGCCCTGGTGCCGAGCGGCAGGCTGACGTTGAGGCCGATCGTCCACGTGGGATAGTCGAGGCTTCCGATCGACCGCAGGACGTCGAGGTAGCCCCCGGATGCGGTGCCGACGATCTCGCTGCCGAGCGCGCCGCTCTGCCGGAGGATCTGCGTGCCGCCGATGCCGTTGAGCGAGTAGCTCGCCACGAGGTTGGCGGCAGGCTTGCGCTGCTCGTCGAGCAGCCGCACGTCCGCGTCGGCGCTCTGTCGCTGGCGCCGCGCCACGTTGAGATCCGTACGGCTGGCGAGGGCGTTGGCAATCGCCTGCGCCACGTCGATCGTGCGAGTGCCCTGCTGCGGTCGATCGCCCGCCGCTCCGCCTCGGCCAGCGTGAGCGGCAGGCCGACGGTCTCCGTCGTCTGCGCCGCCGCCGCCGCCGCCCACAGGATGGTGATGAGGAAGAACACTCTGCGAATC
>JACQTK010000007.1 GCA_016210845.1 Acidobacteriota bacterium
AAAGGCTACAGCCCAGCCTCCGGGGCCCGGTTCCTCAAGCGGTACATCGACAAGCGCGTCAAGCTCCCGCTCAGCCTCGACTGGCACCAGGGCTCTCGCTTCGTGCTGCGGGTGCGCGACGGCGAGATCTCGGTGGAGGCGGCCGCGCCGCGCCTGGTCGCGGCCGAGCGGACGCTCGCCCGCGAGGCGGAGAATCCGCAGTTCGAGGTGGCCTAGTCACGGATCGACTGGCGGATCGTCGCGTCGAGCCGCGCACGGCGGCGCTCGACACGGTGCCAGTCGGTGTAGTGTTCGACGATCGCGGGTCGTCCCTCGTACTCCACCCGCACGTCCCATCCCCCGCCTTCGGCCGCACACACGCGGACGCGACCTGCAGCAGCTATCCGGTGCTTCGAGCCTTCGAGTGATCCGGTGGACACAATGCTCCCGTCCTGATGGCGAGGCCATTCGCATCACCTGTGCCAGGCGATCTGCGCGAGAAAGACGGGGCCGACGTGCCGTGGAGGAAGGATTTCCAGCACCCGGCGCGGGAATCTTCGCGGCACCCTCGGCCGCCGCCTATGCGGCCCGCAGCGTCAGCACCGGGCACGCGGCCTGACGCACCACGTGCTGCGTCGTCGAGCCGAAGAACATCAGGTCGACGGCGCCGCGGCCGTGGACGCCGAGCACGATCACGTCGCTCGCCTGCTCCTCGGCGACACGCAGGATTTGGCGGTACGGCTTCCCGCGCGCGACCAGCGTTTCCGGGGTGCAGTAGGCGCGGACCGCGTCGGGAATCGCGGCCTCCAGGCGCGCGCCGGCCCCCTCGTCCGCCTCGTCCTCCCGGACGTGCAGGACGGTCAGGTGCGCGTCGGCCTCCTGTGCCAATGACAGCGCGTAGCGCAACGCGTGCATCGAGCTGTCCGAAAAGTCCACCGCGCACAGGAGACGCTTGAAGATCACGGGTGAGGACGGCACGGCGTCGGGGAGCGCGCGCGGCACCGTCAGGACCGGGCACTCCGCCTTGCGCAGCACCTTCTCGGCGACCGATCCCAGAACGAGGCGCTCGAACCCCGACCGGCCGTGAGTCCCCAGGACGAGCAGGTCCGACCGCATCGCCCTGGCTTGGCTCAAGATCTCCGAGGCCGCGGGGCCGTCGCGCACGACCAGGCCGATTGACGGATTGGGTGCCGCCTCGGCGGCTACGAAGCGCTGCATCTCCGCGATCGCCTGGTCGCGCTGTTGGGACGTCAGCAGCGGGATCTCGAAGACGGGCAAGCCGGGTGCGTACGCCGCCGTGGGCACCATGGGAAAGACGTGCAGCACCGTGACGGCCGAGCCGTACCAGCGTGCGATGGCCAGCGCATGGTCCAGAGCACGGCGGGAGAACTCCGAGAAATCGATTGGACAGAGGATTCGCTGTATCTCGATCATGTCGACATCCTCGACCGTTTCCCCTTGCATATGCAACGCCGCCGGCTGAGGCCTGGGGCCTGGTTGATGTGCTGCGCCGCGGCTCGCGCCTGATGGACAATTGAGTACGTGACGAAGGCGCTGGAACGTGACGAGCACGGCGTGAGCGCGGCCCGCTGGGAGCACTTCCCGCACGATGCCGATGTCGGTGTCGTGGGTCTGGGGTCCACGAAGGCAGAGGCCTTCGAGCAGGCCGCGCTGGCGTTGACCGCGGTGGTCACCGATCCGCGCCAGGTTCGGACGACCGAGATCGTTGCAGTGGAGTGTCGTGCGGCCGACGACGAGCTGCTGCTGGTCGAGTGGCTCAACGCGCTCGTGTTCGAGATGGCCGTGCGCGGGATGGTGTTCGGCGACTTCTCGGTCGAGATCGACGACACGACGCTGCGCGCCACGGCCCGAGGCGAGCGCGTCGACGTGGGCCGCCACGAACCGGCCGTGGAGATCAAAGGTGCCACGATGACAGCGCTGCGGGTGGCGAGCGGTCCAGACGGCTGGCGCGCGCAGTGCGTCGTCGACGTGTGAAGGGATGACCGGAGGCAGCGATGGATCTGTCCTCGCTCGACAAGAAATCGGATCACGAGTGGTGGATTCCCCCCGCCGGCGCCATGCGCGTGCCCGGGGTGATCTACGGGTCCGAGACGCTGGTGCGGGACATGGACGAAAAGGTGCGCGAGCAGGTGGCCAACGTGGCCACGCTGCCGGGCATCCAGCGGGCTTCCTATGCCATGCCGGACGCGCACTGGGGCTACGGCTTTCCGATCGGCGGAGTGGCCGCCTTCGATCCGCGCGAAGGTGGCATCGTGTCGGCCGGGGGCGTGGGATTCGACATCTCCTGTGGCGTCCGGACGCTGCGTACCGGGCTGCGTACGGATGTCGTCGAATCGGTGGCCCGGACTCTTGCGCACGAGCTCTCGCGCCGCGTACCCGCTGGCGTCGGCAGCCACGGGCGGATCCATCTGGAAGACGACGAGATCGATGCGATGCTCGCGGGAGGCGCCGCCTGGGCCGTGCAGCACGGCTACGGGTCGGAGGCCGACCTGGACCGGATCGAGGAGCGCGGCTGCGCGGCCGACGCGGTTCCCGCCGCCGTGTCGCCGCGCGCGCGGCGGCGGCAGCAGGACGAGATGGGCACGCTCGGCTCCGGCAACCACTATCTCGAAGTGCAGCGGGTCGCCGAAGTCTTCGATGAGGCGGTTGCCCGGGCGTTCGGGCTGGCGGTCGACGACATCGTCGTCTCGATTCATTGCGGCTCCCGCGGGCTCGGGCACCAGATTGGCACCGAGTTCCTGCGGGACATGGCGGTCGCCGCGCCTCGCTTCGGAATCGTGTTGCCCGACCGGGAGCTCGCCTGCGCGCCGGTCGATTCCGAGATCGGCCAGCGGTACCTCGGCGCGATGCGTGCGGGCATCAACTGCGCGCTGGCGAACCGCCAGATCATCACGCACCTGGTGCGTCAGGCCTTTCACCACGTAGTGCCGCAGGCCACGCTGGACGTGCTCTACGATGTGTCGCACAACACGTGCAAGCTCGAGTCGCACGTCTGCGATGGTGCGGCCAAGCCGGTCTTCATCCACCGCAAGGGCGCGACGCGCGCGCTGGGACCCGGACACCCGGATCTGCCAGAGACGCTGCGCCCCATCGGACAGCCTGTGCTGATTGGCGGCACGATGGGCACGGCGTCCTACGTCCTGGTCGGGACGCCCGTCGCCGAGCGGCTGTCGTTTTCCTCGTCGTGCCATGGGGCCGGCCGCGCCATGAGCCGTCACCAGGCGCTGCGCACGTGGCACGGGCGCCAGGTGGTCGACGAGCTGGCCGCGCGCGGGATCATCGTCCGCAGCCCGTCCTCGCGGGGCGTCGCGGAGGAAGCGCCAGGGGCCTACAAGGACGTCGGCGCCGTGGTGGACGCCGCCGATGCGGCGGGCCTGTCGCGCAAGGTGGCGCGGCTGGTGCCGCTCGTCTGCGTGAAGGGATGAACCTCGCAGAGCTCGATCTGCATCAGTGCGGAGCGCCTTGCTGCAAGAGCGCGTCGATGGCCCGTAGATCGCCGTCGAGGCGCCCGGCTGGCGGGATTTTCCCAATGATGCCTCCCGCGGTGCGCTGACGTCGCCGCTGGACGTCACCGGTGCAAGAGCGAACCCGCGACACGGGAGACAGTGCGGAATTTTTCGGGTATCCTTCCAGAGGCCCCGTTCATGCACCCCAGCGATCCGCAACGCCGTGCTGCACAGACACTTGCGGCGATTATCGACTCCGCCGTCGACGGGATCGTGGTCATCGACGCCCGCGGCCTGATCGAATCGTTCAACCCCGCCGCCGAGCGGCTGTTCGGGTACCAGGAGTCGGAGGTCATCGGCCGCAACGTCACCATGCTGATGCCGTCGCCCTACCGCGAGGAGCACGACGGCTATCTGGCCCGGTACCTCTCGACGGGCGAGGCCCGCATCATCGGCATCGGCCGCGAGGTGCAGGGACGGCGGCGCGACGGAACGGTGTTTCCGGTGCATCTGTCGGTCGGCGAGATGTCGATCGAGGGGGAGCGCAAGTTCACGGGCATCCTCCACGATTTGAGCGCGCGCGTCGCGCTCGAGGCGCGCCTGCGCGCCAGCGAGGCGCGCTGGCGGGCGGTCATCGACTCCGCGGTCGACGGCATCATCGTCATCGACGCCCGCGGGCGCATCGAGGCGTTCATTCCGGCCGCCGAGCGCCTGTTTGGCTACCAGGAGTCGGAGGTGGTCGGCCGCAACGTCACCCTGCTGATGCCGTCGCCCTACCGCGAAGAGCACGACGCCTACCTGGCCCGCTATCTGGACACGGGATCGGCGAAAGTGATCGGGATTGGCCGCGAGGTGGCGGCCCTGCGCCGTGATGGCACCGCGTTTCCAGTGCACCTGGCGGTAGGCGAGATGGTGCTCGGCGGCGAGCGGAAGTTCACCGGCATCCTCCACGACCTCACCGCTCGCGTGCACATGGAGGAGCGGCTGCGCGAGCAGGCGGCGCTCGTCCGCCTGGGGGAGATGGCGGCCGTCATCGCCCACGAGGTCAAGAACCCGCTGGCGGGCATCCGAGGCGCCGTCCAGGTGATTGCCACGCGGCTCGCGCCCGAGAGCAGGGATGCCGCGGTGGCTGGCGAGATCGTGGCGCGCATCGATACACTGAACGGCCTGATTCAGGATCTGCTGCTGTTCGCCCGGCCGCCCCAGCCCAAGCCCGCGCCGATCGCGCTGCGGCCGCTCGTGGCCACGACGGCCGAGCTGTTGAGCACCGACCCCGCTCTGGCCGGCGTCGACGTGGAGATCGAGGGGTCGGCGCCGCCCGTGGTGGCCGACCCCGAGCTGCTGAAGATCGTGTTCCAGAACCTGCTCGTCAACAGCGCACACGCCATGCGGGGGCGCGGACGGATTCGCGTCGTCGTCGCATCGTCCGATTCGACCTGCTCCGTGGCCGTCATCGACCAGGGACCGGGAATTCCGCCCGAGATCCGCGAAAAGATCTTCACCCCCTTCTTCACCACCAAGTCCCATGGCACCGGTCTCGGCCTGCCTACCGCGAAGCGGCTGGTGGAGGCGCACCAGGGCGCCCTCACCATCGAATGCCCGCCAGGCGGCGGCACGACGGTGACGGTCCAGTTGCCACTCGCCGACGCCGCAGCCTCTGCGTTGGAGGTTGGACCGGTTCTTGAACCTGTGTAGGACGAGCGAGGCACCGGCGCTTCCACCTTTGACCGTCCGGGCCAGAGCCAGTGCCTGGCAGGCGGGGACGCTGAGTGAAATCCCGCAGTTGTGTGGAATTCTTTCGATGACCGAACCGCTTTCTCAGCTTCGCGTGCTCGTCGTGGAAGACGAGGCCTTGATTCGCTGGTCCATCGCGGAGACGCTGGCCCATCGCGGCCACACGGTCATGGAAGCGGCGACGGCCAGCACCGCGGTCCAGGCGTTGGCCGGCACCAAGGATCCGATCGACGTCGTGCTGCTCGATTACCGGCTGCCGGATTCGAACGACCTGAGCCTGCTCGAGGACGTGCGGCGGCTGAGGCCGCAGAGCGCCGTCGTGCTGATGACCGCCTACGGGACACCGGAGGTCACCAGGGGTGCGCTCGAGCGGGGCGCCTATCGCGTGGTGAACAAGCCATTCGACATGCACGGCCTCGATTCGCTCGTCCGGGACGCGTACGCTTCAGCGCGCCGCCACTGACCCCTCGCGTTTACGCGCAGGCTCAAGCCTGCGCTCTACTTAAAGCCGTGCCAGACGGGGGCCGCTATGACGCGCGATGGCGAACGCGCGGGTGATCGATGGCAGGAAGCTCGGCTTTCGCCGGCCGGAGCTCCACCGCGCGAAGCGTCAGATACTTCCCGTCGCTGGTCCGATGGAGAAAGCCCTCCTGGACCAACTCCGCGAGCGCCTGCTCACAGACGGGAGCCTCGAGCTGCCACAGACGGCACGCTTGCGAGACCGTGAGTCGAAGGCCGGGCATCTCACGAAACTCACCACGGATGCGTGCGAGAAGCGAGGCGGGCGTGGTCATGGCATCCCCCCTGGGACAGGACCGTACACGACGTCGGGACCGGCAGCGTGTGAAACGGGCGAGCGGCCTCAGTGTATCACCGAGCCTGGCCGTCCGTTCACAGAAAGTCACCGATCCCGACGATCCCGCCACACGTCCG
Organism: Acidobacteriota bacterium; assembly: GCA_016210845.1. Lineage (GTDB taxonomy): Bacteria > Acidobacteriota > Vicinamibacteria > Vicinamibacterales > UBA2999 > JACQTK01. Next base: position 6,114 of record JACQTK010000007.1, read on the forward strand.
ATGCAGGGGCCGATCGGCCCGACACTTCAACAGATCTCACCCTCGTAGAACATCTCGGGTCCGGCGACCACGATCCGGTTGTCGACCACGGTGATGCCCGGCGCGTGCATCGCGGCGCGCTCCGCCGACTCCTTCTCGTGCCACGCGCTGACGGCGCCGGTGATCGTCACCTTGTTTCCCGAGACGGTGACCTCGATGCCCCGTGCGTCGACGTCGGCATCCCGGTGCAGTGCCTGGACGATCGCCTGCCGGACGCCTCGCGCCGTTGCCGCCGGCGTCACCTGAATCCGGTTGACGATCCCCTTGATGCCGCGGATGTGGCGCAGCGCCTTTTCCGCCACGGCCCGCTGAAACAGCATGTTCACGGTGCCGGTGAGCGTGACGTGTCCGTTGTGCACGGTCACCTGGATGTTCTCGGGCAGCGTGCCGCGCAGGTCGAGCGCGCGCACGGCGTCGGCGGCGATGTCCGCGTCGGTGCGGTCCAGCCGCAGGCGCACCTGCACGTCGTTCGCGACGGCGCGGACGCCGCGCACGCGCTTGACGGCCCGCTCGGCGGCGAGCTTGCCGGCGTACGTGCCGACGAATCCCGTGAGCGTGACGACGCCTCCCTTGACGGTGACGCCGATAGCGCTGGCGTCGACCTGCGAGTCCCAGTCGAGCTGCTGCACGACGGCGTCGCGCAGTTGCACGTCGGGTTGTGTGGGTACCGCTGTGGTCATGATGAGTCCTCGTCGGGTGAGGGTGACACCTGACGCCCCTCGATCGTCCAGCCGGGAGATTCCCACGCGCACGCCGCGCAGCGCAGCGACAGCCGATCGTGCTCGAAGTGCAGCAGCAGATCGTGCCCGTGCAGCGAGCAGATCATCTGGCGCACGCGGTCGAGCGCGGGGGCCGTGGCCGCGGCGCTCCGGTTGTTCGGGCTGCCGCAGCCGTTCATCGCTGGCTCCGATCAGCCCCCACACGGGCCGCAAAAGGGGTCTGGCTCCCAGACGCGGCATGTCGAGCACTCCTCTTCGGTGACGAGACGACGACGGTCCGGGACCCACTCGCACATCCAGAGGTCCTCCGGCTGATCCTGCTGGTCCTCGACGCGCGAGACGCGAGATCCGACCCTCGCCCAGCGGCAGTCCCAGACGCGCTGCATGTCCGTGATCGCGTGCGCCATGTGGCCTCCTGCCCGACGTTCGCTGCAATGCGGGTACCGCGGCGGTGGCCTAACCAGCCAAGGGGCTTCCCCCTTGATATCCCCGTCGCCCCTTGGCTGGTTGCCAGTATCTTTTGGCGCGCTCCGCGCGCCTAGCCCGTTATGCGGTCGGCACAAACGAGTGCGAAATTCGCGTGTGGGGCCGCATAACGGGCTAAATGCACCGCCGCCGCGCAGGGGTCATGGAACGGTCAGGCCGTGCGCCCCGCATTTTTCTCCGCGGCCGGGGAGGATTTCGCAGATGGACTCGGGCGCGGGCGTGTGCCGCTGATCTCGACGCGCACGCGCACGTCCGCGGCATGAACGCCCGCGGCGGTCACGATGATCGGATTCAGATCCAGATCCGCGATCTCGGGGCACGTCTCGACGAGCGCGGACACGCGCAGCAGGATGTCGCGCAGTCCGGATTCGTCGGCCGCGGGCGCGCCGCGGTAGCCGCGCAGCAGCGCCGCGCCGCGGAGCCCGTCGATCATCTCGCGCGCGCTGACGTCGGTGAGCGGGTGCAGGCGGCACACCGTGTCGTGCAGCAGCTCGACCATGGTGCCGCCGCTGCCGCAGACGATCACGTGCCCGAAGGTGGGATCGAGCACGGCGCCCGCCAGGAACTCGACGCCGCCGGCCACCATCGGCTGCATCACGATCTGCCGGACGCCCTCGGCCCGCCTGGCGTCGAGGGCGCGATAGGCCTCGCGTACGGCGTCCTGGTCGATGAGATTGACCCGGACCGTCCGCGCTTCGGTCTTGTGGACCAGCCTTGGACCGGTGCCCTTGAGCACGACGGGGAATCCGAAGCGGCGTGCGGCATCCACCGCATCGGCTTCGCTGCCGAGGGCAACGGTCGGCACGCGCGCAATCCCGAAGGCGTCGAGCAGCGCGTACGCGTCGAGCGGCGGCAGCCAGCCCTCATCGGACGGCGTGGCACGATCGAGGATCGTGCGTGCGCGCACCGCATCGACGTTCGCCAGTACGGGGACCGTGCCGATGGGCGTGGCGCGCCAGCGGCCGTAGGCCACCACCTTCGCGAGCGCGTGCGCCGCCGACTCGGGGAACTCGTAGCACGGGATTGGAGCCACCACCTCGGCCGCGCCAGGGACGCCGAGAAAGGCGGCCAGCACGGGCTTCGATGCCTGTCGCGTTCCTGCCGCGACGGCGGGCGCCACGTCGGTGGCGCTCGTCACGAGCGGCGGCACGAAGATCGCCAGCACGCCGTCGATAGCCGGGTCGTCGAGCAGCAGCGGAAGGGCGCAGCGGTAGTCGTCGGCGGAGGCGGTGGCCAGCATGTCCACGGGGTTGGCGACGCTCGCCGCTGGAGGCAGCCACGCCTGCAGCGCCCCCACCGTGTGCGGCGACAGCGGCGGCAGCACGAGCCCGAGCGCCTCGCACGCGTCGGCGGCCATGATCCCCGGTCCTCCGGCATTGGACCGCTATACGGCCCCGTACGAGAATTTTGTACCCGTTGGCGCGGCCGTATAGCGGTCCTAGCGCGCGGAGCGCGCAAAGCAGATACTGCCAACCAGCCAAGGGGCTCCGCGGGGATATCAAGGGGCGGAGCCCCTTGGCTGGTCAGGATCGCGACGCGCGGGCCCGCCGGCACGGGCTGGTGCGTCAGCAGCCTGGCCACGTCGAACAGCTCCTCGAGCGTGTCGGTGCGAATGACGCCGGACTCGCGAAAGAGCGCGTCGACGATGGCGTCGCTGGCGGCGAGCGCGCCGGTGTGCGAGGCGGCGGCGCGCGCACCGGCCCGGGAGCGCCCTGCCTTGACTGCCACGATCGGCTTGACGCGCGCCACCCGTCTCGCGATGCGGCCGAAGCGCCGCGGATTGCCGAAGCTCTCGACGTAGAGCAGGATGGCGTCGGTCCGGGGATCGTCGGCCCAGAACTCCAGCAGGTCGTTCGTCGACACGTCCGCCTTGTTGCCCACCGACACGAAGCTCGACAGTCCCAGGTTGAGCCGTCGCGCGTAGTCGAGCATGGCGAGGCCCAGCGCGCCGCTCTGGCTCGCGAACGCCAGGCGTCCGGGCGGCGGGAAGACCGGCGAGAACGTCGCGTTGAGCCGGACGGCCGGATCCGTGTTGAGCACGCCCATGCAGTTGGGGCCGACCAGACGCGCGCCCGCGGCGCGCACGCGATCGCGCAGCGCGGCCTCTCGCGCGCGCCCTTCCTCGCCCGTTTCCGAGAAGCCCGCGCTGATCACCACGATGGCGAGGACGCCCTTCGTGAGGCAATCGTCGACCGCCGCTTCCACGCAGGAGGCGGGCACGGCGACGACCGCGAGGTCCACGCTGCCAGACACCTCCGCCACGGTGGCAGAGGCCGTCACGCCGCCAATGGCCTGCGCGTGGGGGTTGACCGGCACGACCCGCCCGCGGAACCCGCCAGCCGCGAGGTTGTGAAAGATCTCTGCGCCAATGCGGCCGCGGCGCCGGCTGGCGCCGATGACGGCCACGGTGCGCGGCTCGAAGAAGGGCGACAGCGACGGAGGCGCTGCCGCCTCGGCGCGCGTCGTATCCGGGAGATCGAGTGTGGTCTGCAGCGGCGGCATCGATGTCTGCTCCGCGCAGTGCACGCTTCGTGCCTTCGGAGTTTTTTCGCGCGAGTCGAAAAGTTCCCCACGCGTGGGCGTCGGCTCCATGCGCACATGCGGCGATCGCGGGCGCGAGGCCGCATGGCCGCGCCCTTGCAGCGTCTGATGGCAAGGTGGTGGGGTTCGTGGAGTTCATGCGATCGATGCCGGTGCGGGTGATGAAGATCGTCGGCGGCTTCGCGCTGGTGATCTACGGCGTCACGCACCCCTCGCTCGGCGGCCTCGTGATGATGATGCTGGGGATGGTGCCGTTCGTGACCGGCCTCGCGGGGGTCTGTCTCGTGGAGGAGCTCGTCAAGGGAATGGAGGCGCACCGGCCGCGGCCGCGCGAGCGTCACAGTTAGTCGGTAGGAGGCCGGACGATCTCGGAGAGGACCATGTTCGATCTGGTGTCAGGCAAGGCTGCGCACATTCCTCAAACGCCGCTGGTGCCGATGATCGTGTCGGTCGTCGCGCAGGTGACGATCGTGGGGCTGGTGCTCCTGATTCCCATGCTCTACTTCACCAATCAGCTCCCGATGCCGTCGACAATGATGGCGTTCGTGGCGCCCGCGCCGCCACCGCCTCCGCCTCCGCCGCCGCCCGCGCCCGCACCGACGAAGACTGAGCCGCAGCGCCCCGTGCCGACGACTGGCGCGGCCGCTCCGATTGAGGCGCCTCCGCGCGTGGAGCCGGAGCGGGCCGCGATCGGCGGAGAAGAGGGCATTCCGGGCGGAATGGCAGGCGGCATTCCCAGTGGCATCGTGGGCGGCGTTGTCGGCGGCTTCGAGGTGCCCCCGCCGCCGCCCCCGCCTGCGCCTGCGCCGCGCCTGCCGGTTCGGACGGGCGGTGAGATCCAGGCCCCCGCGCTCGTGCGCCGCGTCGACCCGATCTATCCGGTGCTGGCCGTGCGCGCACACGTCGAGGGCGTCGTCATCCTCGAGGCGATCGTCAACGAGCAGGGGAAGGTGGAGTCCATCAAGGTGCTGCGCTCGATCGGGGTGCTCGACCGCGCCGCCATCGAGGCGGTCCGGCAGTGGGAGTATGAGCCGCTCATGCTGAACGGCATCCGTACGCCGTTCATCCTGACGGTGACGCTGTCGTTCACGCTCGCGCAGTCGTAACGGCTGCGAGAACCGGATCCCGCCGCGGGCTTCGCTGCCGACGTGTATGAAGCTGTCCGTCATCGCCCTCGACTACGACGGGACCGCCGCGTCCGGCGACCGGCTGGACCCGGGAGTGCGCGACGCAATCGCCGACGCGCGCTCCCGGGGCATCACCGTCCTGCTCGTCACCGGCCGGATCCTCGACGAGCTGCGCCGCGTGGCCGGCGATCTGCACTTCGTCGACGGCGTCGTCGCCGAAAACGGCGCGGTGGTCCACTTTCCCGACAGCGATCACACGTCCGCGCTGGCTCCCCGCGTGCCGGAGAGCTTCGTGGCGGAGCTCGGCCGCCGCAGTATCCGCTTCACCGCTGGCGCGTGCCTCGTGGACGGCTCCGCGAACGACGCGCCACAGCTGCTGCAGGTGATTCGCGATCTGGAGCTGCCGCTGGTGCTGCTCTTCAACCGCGGCCGCGTCATGACGCTGCCGCAGGGCGTGAGCAAGGCCACCGGCCTGCATGTGGCGCTCGACATGCTGCGGCTGTCGCCGAGGAACGCCCTGGCCGTCGGCGACGCGGAGAACGATCACGCGCTGCTGCAGCTGGCGGAAGTGGGAGCCGCCGTGGAATGGGGCAGCGCAGCGCTGCGGGCGGCGGCCGACCTGACGGTGAACGGGTCGGGCCCCGCGGAGGTGGGCGCCTTCATCCGCCGCCTCGCGGACCGGGGCCGGCTGCCGGCGCCCCCGCGCGCGCGCCGCCGGCTGCGGCTGGGCTACGCCGAGGACGGCCGCGAGTTCTCGCTCGCCGTCCGGGGGCGCAACGTCCTCGTGGCCGGCGACGCCAAGTCGGGCAAGTCATGGATCGCGGGGCTGCTGTGCGAGCAGCTCATCCTCCACGGCTACTCCGTCTGCGTCATCGATCCCGAAGGCGACTACCGGTCGCTGGAGGCGCTGCCCGGCGTCAGCATCCTCGGCGGCGAGGATCCGCCGCCGACGCCGCGCGACCTGCTTCGGGCTCTGCGGTACCCGGATCGAAGCATCGTGATCGATCTGTCCCGCGTCCCCCAGGACGAGAAGATCGACTACATCCGATCCGTGCTGCCGGCGGTCAACGTCATGCGGCAGCGGACGGGCCTGCCGCACCGCATTCTGCTGGACGAAGCGCACTACTTCCTCCACGACGGCGGCGCGCCCGGGCTGCTGGACCTCGAGAGGAACGGCTACACGATCGTCACGTACTGCGCCTCGCGCCTGCCCCCGGAACTGGTAGCGGCCACCGAGGTGATGATCGTGACCTGCGAATCGAATCCCGCCGAGGTCGCCGCGCTCTGCCGGCGCTGCGGCGCGATGGAGGCTGGGGGGCACGGCCTGTGGCCGATGCTCGGCCACCTGAAGCTGGGGCAGGCCGCTGTGCTGCCGGTGACCGAGGAAGCCGGCGGCGAGCTGAAGATGTTCACGATCGGCCAGCGGCTCACGCCGCACGTCCGCCACCGCCAGAAGTACGTAGACGTCCCGGTCACCGAGGCCCGCGCATTCGTGTTCGGGGCGAACGGTGGAGCGCCGCATCGGGCGCGCACGCTGCGGGAGTTCGTCGATGCGCTGGAGCACACCCCGTCCGACGCCCTTGGCGGATACGTGCGCCGGGGCGACTTCTCGCGTTGGATTGCCGACGTCTATGGCGACCACGCGCTGGCCGAGGAGCTGCGGGCGCAGGAACGCCGCTATCGCGCGGGGCTGGATGGCAATACCGTGCCCGAGATCGTGGGCGCTGTCAGGGCGCGCTACGACCTCACCGACGACGAGGTGACCGACGCGCCGTGATCAGGCGGCGCGCCGCTCCTCCGTCCCGGGCGTCGCGCTCGCGCGGCGGCGGCGGAACTTCAGCGGATGCTCCAGATGCCAGTCGTCGATCGCGCGGGCGATCCGCAGGCCCATCAACGCAGTGATGACGGCGAAGGCGAGGCCGGCGAACAGATACCCCGCGAAGAGCGGGCCGAACGCGAGAGCCGCGGCCAGCGCCAACACGGCGAATCCCCAGGCGGCCAGTTTCTCGTAACGGGTCATGGGCTCCTCCGCCTGCTACCCCTGCAAGGACGCTGCCTTCCACCTCGCGCAGGAAGACCCACGATGCGCTGCCGCTCGGCCCCGCACATCCGAGGTGTGACGTGCGCGCCTTCTCGCACCGGCGCGGACTTTCGCGTGCGGGCGGCCCCTTCCCCAGGACAGTCGAGGCGGACCTGCAGGTCCGCCGTGTGCCCGCCGGAGAAGCCGCAAGAGGCACGCGGCTTGCCAGCACACGGATGTGGAGGATGGTGATGCACGCATTCCGAAGCATTCTCGTCGACATCGATGCCACGGCAGCCGTCCATCCCGCTTTCTCGGCGGCGTGCGATCTCGCGAGGACGTGCGGCGCACGCGTGACGCTCGTCGACGTGCTGCCGGACCTCCCGCGCGGGGCGTGGAACGTCGTCACCAGAAAGGTCGACCGTGCGCTGGTCGACGAGCGATTGGCGTCGCTCGACGCGCTGGCCCGGTGCTGCACGGATGTGCCGATTCAGACCGCGATCCTCCGGGGTGCCCCCGCCATTGCGATCGTCCGGCAGGTGCTGCGCGCGCACCACGACCTGGCCGTGCGCGCTCATGCCCGCGACCTCGTTCCCGGGCGGCTCTACGGCGCGGTCGACCTGCAGTTGCTGCGGACGTGTCCCTGCCCGGTGTGGCTGGTCGGCCCCGAGCCGATGGCCGCTCCGCCACACGCGCTCGCCGCGGTGGACACCGAGTCGGACGTGCCTGGCGCGGACGAACTGAACCGGACGATCCTCGATCTCGCGCTGACGCTGGCTGAGCGGTGGCATGCGCGGGTGACGGCCCTCCACGCGTGGTCGCTGTACGGCGAGGAGCTGCTGCGATCGTGGATGCGCGAGCCGGAGCTCCGCGAGATGCTCGAGGACGCGCGCGCGTCGGCCACGGGAAGCCTGGCCGCCCTGGTCGCGCACTTCGGCCCCCGCGCCGCCGCCGTGCGGATGGAGTGTCTCAAGGGCGAGCCGCACGCGCTGATTTCCCGCTTCGCGGCCGCGCACGACGTGGATCTCGTCGTCATGGGCACGGTCGGTTGCACGGGTCTCGCGGGCATCATCATGGGCAACACGGCCGAAGCCGTGATCCGCCAGCTGCGCGGGTCCGTGCTCGCCGTCAAGCCACCGGGCTTCGTCACGCCGGTGACGGTGTCGGAGCCTGCCGAGCAAGTGGTCGAGGTGTGACCGCGCGCCCTCCATGGCACGCCGGCCACGCCGACGAGGTGCCCGCGCGCCTCGCGACCGGTCCTCATGGCCTGACGCGCGCGGAGGCGGCGGCAAGGCTGGCGCGCGACGGCCCCAACCAGCTTCCCGAGCCGCCGCCCACACGCGCGTGGGCCGTCCTCCTCCATCAGTTCCGCAGCCCGCTCATCTACATCCTGCTGGTCGCCGGGCTCGTGACGCTGGCTCTGCAGGAGCTCATCGACACGGGTGCGATTGCCCTGGTGATTGCGCTCAACGCCGTCATCGGATACACGCAGGAGCGGCGGGCCGAAGCCTCGGTCCGCGCGCTCATGCGCCTGATGGCGCCGCAGGCCCGTGTGATCCGCGACGGGCGGGAATGGGAGATCGCGAGCCGCGACCTCGTGGCGGGCGACGTCGTCCTGCTCGAGTCCGGCGCTCGCGTGCCCGCGGATCTCCGCCTGTGGTCGACCACGGCGCTGCGCGTGGACGAGTCGCTGCTGACCGGCGAGTCGCTGCCCGTCGCGAAGACGACACGCGCACTCGACTCCGCCGATGCTCCAGTCGCCGATCGCACGAACATGGCCTACACGGGCACGGTGGTCGCGAGCGGGCGCGGGCGCGGCTGGGTCGTCGCCACGGGCCTTGGCACGGAGCTCGGGGCCATCGCCGAATCGGTGCGGCGGGAAGCCGAGCCCGAGACGCCGCTGCAGCAGCGGCTGGGAGGGTTCGCGCGCGCCATCGGGATGGCCGTCGCGACGTCAGCGGTGTTGGCCTTCGCCATCGGTGTGGCGATGGGCGAGGCGCCGTCGCACATGTTCGTGGCCGCCGTCGCGCTGGCCGTGTCAGCGGTGCCCGAAGGGCTTCCGGCCGCGTTCACGATCACGCTGGCCCTCGGCGTGCGGCGCATGGCCCGCCGTCACGCAATCGTGCGCCGGCTGCCCGCGGTGGAGACGCTCGGCAGCACCACCATCATCGGGTCCGACAAGACGGGCACGCTGACCGAAAACCGGATGACGGTGCGCGAGCTCCGGGCGGCGGGCCACACGGTCGTGCTCGAAGGTGAGCGTCCGCGGGACGGCGTCGACGTGCGGGCGGCACTCGTGGCGCCGATCGCCTGGACGCTGCGAGCGGGCATCCTGACGAACGAGGCCGACCTCTATCGCCACGACGGCGAGATCCGGACGCACGGCGATCCCACCGAGGCCGCGCTCCTGGTGGCGGCCACGCGCCTGGGGCTCGAGCCGGCCGAGGTGCGTGCGGAGTACCCACCGGTCGAAGAACTGCCGTTCGAGCCGGAGCGGCAATACTCGGCGAGCGTGCGACGCGGTGGCCGCGACTATCTGCTCTTCGTCAAGGGGGCGCCCGAGCGCGTGCTCGGCATGTCGACCCACGCGCAGTCCGACAGCGGTCACGTTCGGCTCGATCGGGCGGCCGTGCTGGAGACCGCGCGCGAGATGGCGGCGCGCGGGCTGCGCGTGCTGGGCCTGGCCTACCGCGTGCTGCCCGGGGCTCCGGCCGGCGGCGTGGTGCCGCCGCCCGAGGCGTTGACGTTCCTGGGGCTGCAGGGGATGTGGGACCCTCCGCGCGCGGGCGTCCGCGAGGCCATTCGCGGCTGTCAGCAGGCCGGCATTCGCGTGACGATGATCACGGGAGACCATGCGGACACGGCGCGCGCCATCAGCACGCAGCTCGCCATCGCCGCCGGAGGCGACCAGCCGCTGACCGGCGCCGACATCGACCGTCTCGACGACGACGAGCTGCGGCGGCGCGTGCGGCAGGTCTCGGTGTTCGCGCGCGTGGCACCCGAGCACAAGCTCAGGATCGTGCAGGCGATGCGGAGCGGCGGGGAGGTCGTCGCCGTCACGGGCGATGGCGTCAACGACGCGCCCGCGCTCAAGGCGGCCGACATCGGCATCGCGATGGGCCGCAGCGGCACCGACGTGGCGCGGGAGGCCGCCGACATGGTGCTCGCCGACGACAATTTCGTGAGCATCTATGCGGCCGTCGAGGAAGGCCGCGTCACGTTCGACAACCTGCGGAAGGTCACGTTCTTCCTGGTGTCCACGGGCGCCGCCGAGGTCATCATGATTCTCACGGCGCTCGGCGCCGGATGGCCGCTTCCCCTGGTGGCGGCGCAGATCCTCTGGCTCAATCTGGTGACCAACGGGCTGCAGGACGTCGCGCTGGCGTTCGAGCCCGGCGAGGCGGGCGTCCGGCATCGGCCGCCGCGCCCGCGCACCGAAGGCGTGATGTCGCGGCTGCTCTGGGAGCGCACGCTGGTCACGGGCCTCGTGATGGCGGCGGGGACGCTGACCCTGTTCCGCTGGGAGCTGGATCAGACCGGATCGCTGGCGCGCGCGCAGACGGTCGCGCTGACCACCATGGTCCTGTTCCAGATGTTCCATGTTGGCAACTGCCGGTCCGACACCCTCTCGGCGTTCCGCAAGAGCCCGGTCTCGAACCCGTTCCTCTTCGTCGCCACGGCGGTGGCGTTCCTCGTCCATGCCGCGGCCCTGTACGTCCCCGCGGCGCAGGTCATCCTCCGCGTCGAGCCCATCGAAGGGGCAGCCTGGGTCAGAATGGTCGCCGTGGCGGCGTCCATCATCGTGGCGATCGAGCTCCACAAGCTCGTGCGGCGGCGGGCTGCGGGAGACCGTCCCCGCGCCGATCGGGCGGCACTGGACGCTGGCACGCGCCGTGCCTTTCTCTGATCGGAGAGCGGCACGTTGGACCGCTATGCGGCCCAGAACGTGAATCTTGTACTCGCTTGTGTCGACCGCATAGCGGTCCTAGCCGCGCGGAGCGCGGCCAGAGATACTGGCAACCAGCCAAGGGGCTCCGCGGAGATATCAAGGGGCGGAGCCCCTTGGCTGGTTGGCAGACCTCAGCGTTCCCCTCGAGCTGAGCGGCTACTCCGACTGGCGGGCCCGCCTCCGTCCCGCGTCGCCGTCGACGACCATGAGACCCAGCAGCGTGCTCACGACACTGACGACGAGTGCGCCCCAGAACGCTGCCCAGAACCCGCTGACGTGGAAGCCGAGACCCAGTGCCCCGGCCACGCCGCTCGTCAGCCAGAGCAGCAGGCCGTTGATCACGAGGAGGAACAGGCCCAGCGTGACGATGATGAGCGGCAGCATCAGAATCTTGGCGACGATGCCGACGAACGTGTTGACGGCGCCGAAGACGAGGGCCACGCCGAAGAACGCCACCCAGCCATCGGTGTATTCGACGCCAGGCACCACGCGGATGGCCACCCAGAGCGCCGCCGCGTTGACCAGCAGGCGAACGACGAACGTGCGCTTCATGTCAGCACAGCTCGTTGCCGCTGCGCCGCCCCTGCTCGAAGGCCGCGAGGTTGTCCAAGGTGATCTCGCTGATCGCGCGCAGCGCCTCCTGCGTGAAGAAGGCCTGATGCGCCGTGACCAGCACGTTGGGAAACGTCAACAGCCGCGCGAACACGTCGTCCTGGATGACGTGCGACGAGAGATCCTGAAAGAAGAGCTGCTCCTCCTCCTCGTACACGTCCAGCCCCAGGTGGCCGATGCGGCCCGCCTTCAGACCGGCGATGAGGGCCGGGGTGTCGACGAGCGCGCCGCGGCCCGTGTTGACGATCATCACCCCGGGCCTCATCCGCGCGATGGCCGCGGCGTCGATCAGGTGCCGCGTCTCGGGCGTCAGCGGGGTGTGCAGCGTGATGACGTCCGAGCGCGTCCAGACGTCGTCGAGCGGCACGTACTCGACTCCCATGGCGCGGCACGCGTCGCTCGGCGCCACGTCGTGGGCCAGCACGCGGCAGCCGAAACCGAGCAGGATCCGTGCGACGATGGTGCCGATCTTGCCGGTGCCGACCACGCCTGCCGTGCGGCCGCACATGTCGAAGCCGAGGAGCCCGTCGAGCGCGAAGTTCCCCTCGCGCACGCGGGCGTACGCGCGGTGGATCTTCCGGTTGAGCGACAGGATCAGGGCAACGGTGTGCTCCGCCACGGCGTGCGGCGAGTACGCCGGCACGCGCGCGACCGTCAAGCCCAGCTCCCGCGCGTGGGGGAGGTCGACGTGGTTGAAGCCGGCCGAGCGCAGCGCGATCATCTCCGTGCCGCCGGCCCGGAGCGCGTCCAGCACGCTGGCGTCGAGCTGGTCGTGCACGAAGGCGCACACGGCCCGGCAGCCCCGCGCGAGCGCTGCGGTCGCCGGCGTGAGACGGGCGTCGAGATACTGGAGGTCGAGCCCGCGGGCCAGGTTCGCCTCGTCGAAGAATGCGCGATCGAAGCCGTGCGTGCTGAAGAAGGCTATACGCATGTGCCTGTGACGCCCGCCGAGTCCCCCATGATACGAGAACGCCTCCCATGAAGTGGTCGGCCAGAATCGGCACGTTCGCGGGCATTGCCGTTTACGTGCACGCCACGTTCCTCATCCTGATCGCCTGGGTCGCCCTGGCGCACTGGCAGACCGAGCGCAGCCTGGCGGCCGCCGTCGCGGGTGTGGCGTTCATCCTGGCGCTCTTCGCCTGCGTCGTCCTGCACGAGTTCGGCCACGCGTTGACGGCCCGTCGATTCGGGATCAGGACGCGCGACATCACGCTGCTGCCGATCGGCGGGCTCGCCAGGCTCGAGCGGATGCCCGACGATCCGCGGCAGGAGCTGTGGGTCGCGCTCGCGGGTCCGGCGGTGAATGTCGTGATCGCCGCTGTGCTGTTCGGCCTCCTTGGGGCCACCGGTGCGCTGGCGCCCTTCGAGACGCTGAGCCTGACGGGCGGCTCCTTTCTCGAGCGGCTGATGGTCCTCAACGTGTTCCTGGCCCTCTTCAACATGCTGCCGGCGTTCCCGATGGATGGGGGCCGCGTCCTGCGCGCGCTGCTGGCCATCCGCATGGAGTACACGCGAGCCACGCAGGTGGCCGCGACCATCGGCCAGGGGATGGCCTTCGTCTTCGGCCTGCTGGGCCTGTTTACCAATCCCTTCCTGGTGTTCATCGCGCTCTTCGTCTGGATCGGGGCGGGCCAGGAGGCCGCACTCACGCAGATGCGGACTGCGCTCGGAGGCATTCCCCTCGAGCGGGTCATGATCACGGACTTTCGCACGGTCTCAGCCCAGGACTCGCTCGCGCAGGCGGTGCAGCTGCTGCTGTCGGGCACCCAGCAGGACTTCCCGGTCGTCCAGGACCATGCCGTGGTCGGCATCCTGACCCGCGCCGATCTCCTCGGCGCGCTGGCTCGCCGCGACGAGCGGTCGCTGGTGGGGGAGGTCATGCGGCGCGACTTCTGCAGCGCCGACGCCGCCGACATGATCGACGTGGCCTTGCAGCGTCTGCAGGGGCGCGATTGCCACACGGTCCCGGTCCTCAGGCGCGGGACGCTGGTCGGGCTCCTGACGATGGACAACGTGGGCGAGTTCCTGAGCGTCCAGGCCGCGCTCGACGCACGCGGGAGGCGTGGGCGCTAAGGGGATCAGGGCGGGATTCCCGCGACATCCGCGACAATTTCCCCATCCGCTTGGGCCTGCAGACGCAGCGGCTGCCGAAATCCCTAAGAGAACGTGCGGTTCCCGTGGCGGCACGGGCGTTGCTGAGCCAGGCGGCGACAAAAGCCAGCCAAGGGGCTCTGCCCCTTGATATCTCCGCAGAGCCCCTTGGCTGGTTGCCAGCATTTCTTTGGCGCGCTCCGCGCGCCTAGGACCGCTATGCGGAGGGTACAACGGGAACACAATCCGCGTTCCGGGCCGCATAGCGGTCCAATCCAACGGAGAGCCACGATGATCGACACGACCGACGACCTGATGACTGCGCCAGTGCTGGCGGGCGCGGACGACGACCGCGGGATCCGTGCGCGGGTCCGGGCCGAGTACCAGGAGATGCCCGGGCTGTCGCTTACCGTGTCGCAGGCCGCGCGGTTGTTCGACCTAGAGCTTACGCAGTGCGAGCGCGTGCTCGGCGATCTCGTCGCCGACGGACATCTGTGGACCAACGGCCGCGAATTCCTGGGTCCCAACGTCGGCCGGCGGTTCGCCTGAGGTCCGCGCGCAACGGTTTCATACAGTTTCATACCCGCCGTTCATCCCGATCATTCATACCGCGCCTCGGCCCGGGGGATGCCCCCGGGCCGTCCGGGGCGTCAGGGATCACCGGTGCCACCAGACGTGCGCCAGCTTGTTCTCGTGTGAGAACCCGTAGTGGACCTCGCCGTCGTATGCCTTCTCGAGCGCACGGCCGAGGCGCTGCGCCAGATGCTCCGTGGAGGTGGTGATGAGCAGCGTGCCCGCGCCGAGGTCCTCCCAGGCGAGGACCTGGTTGAGCGGGTTGTCCTCGCGTGCCTGGTCGGCCTCGTTGCGCAGGAGCCGCTCGAGCTCCTCGCGGTGGAGCGCGAAGAATTCCCCGTCGATGTGAAGGAAGCCGTGCGGAACGCCCGTCCGCCGCGTCCGGCACGACGCGCAGACCCGCACGATGAGCGGCTGGTCCGCACGTCTGGCAATGGCCCTGCCCGGGGCCCGGTGGCTCCAGTGCTTCCGCACGTACACGGCCCCGCAGCCAGGGCAGAGCGCGGGTTCGGAGGGCGGCCGCGGCGGCCGGTGGCGTCCGCCATCATGGTCGACCCGCTTGGTAAACGTCGCGTTCGTGTACCGCTTGACGCCGCGCATGGCGACCCTCCCCCTTGGCAGGGGTGAGCAATCGGAATACCAAGCGAGTCTGGCAAGGCTCGCCCCCAGCCTGGACGTCGGCGCCGAGGGCATCGGCCTTGCGAAGGCGCCCCGGGCATGATGCGCCATTCCGTGCATGTCGAGCCGCGAGGCCTCGAGGCCACGGCCCGTCACTACATTCGGGATCTGGTGTACGGCGCCAACGACGGCATCATCACGACGTTCGCCG
>JACQTK010000008.1 GCA_016210845.1 Acidobacteriota bacterium
GCAGGGCGACGGCGACGTGCCGCACTATCTGCCCGGCCAGAATCCCGCGATCGACTTCGTCACGAGGACGTACAACCTCCCGCGCGAGGCGGTGCTCGGCGGCGCCGAGACGATGTACCCCGAGTATCGGAAGCGGCTGCAGGGCACGTACGTGCCGCCGGACAGGTGCACGCGGTACTGCTGCGGCTGGGGAGGCGGACAGGGGCAGGCGGCGGCGGGCCTCGAGTGCATCACCGGCGGGACCGGGCGCCTCAACGAGCGCTGACGCTGCGCATCCTTCACGGTTTGGCCTGAGTGGCAACGCAGCTGAGGAGATGTGATGTCGAACGATACCGCACCGGCACGGCACGCGGCAGGGCGGCGGATGCCGCTGGTGGATGTGGCCGCGCTCCGCGACCCGGAGCTCGATCGCATCATCGAGCAGGCGCGGCGATGGTCGACGCCGAAGCCGGCGTGGTACCAGACCCTCGCATCCAGTCCATCGATCGCCAAGGCGTTCGCCGCCTACTGGGACATCGCCTTTCGCAACGGCCGCGTCGAGCACGAGATCAAGGAGTTGATGCGGATCGCGGTGGCGCAACTGCTCGGCTGCTCGTTCTGCGCATCACAGCGTTCCGTACAAGCCGCCGAGCATGGGCTCACCGAGGCGGCGATCGACCAGTGCGCGCGTGCCGACTTCCAGCACCCCGATCGCCGGACGCGCGCGGCGCTACGGCTGGCCCGCGAGCTGGCGCTCGATCACGCCGGCAAGGATCCCGCCCGGTTCGATGCCGTGTACGCCGAGCTCCATGAGCTGTTCGACGACGAGGAGATCACGGAGCTGGCCGGTGTGTGCGTGCTCTTCATCGGCGGCACGCACGTGGCGCGGAGCCTCGGCATCGATCGCGAATAGGCGCCAGCGCCCCGCCGCAAGAATACTGCCGCGGCTATCGCGCGCGGCAGGGCGTCGGTCCCCGTTCGCCGGCGCGGGGCCGTCGGGGCCGGCCTCACGGCGCAAGTGCGAGTTGGTGATGTCGTCGCCGGAGGGTCTGGGTCACCACGAGCCACCGCGACCCGTCGGTCGGCGCGAAGTTGTCGAAGTACTCCTCCACCGTCGCCCGGTCGCTGTAGGGCGCGCCGCTGCGTGTGGAGCTGCTCGGTGTGCGGCGTGGCGCGGCTGTCGAACCAGAACGTGTCGTTATAGCCGACGGTGTCGATGACGAGCGTGTCCTTCTCCCACCACGCAGCCCATCATCCGCACCGCTGGTTCAGGGACGCGCAATCCCCTCGAACCGGAAGTCATCCTTCCAAGTGGCGCCCCACGCCGTGTGCGGCCGGATAATGGGAATTTCAGATTCGCGATCCTCGACTGTTGTCGAATGACGATTGGCGATTGGACGATGAGATAATCGCGATCACGAATGACCTTTGGCGAGGCCATGCGGATCCTGGCGGCATTCGACCGCCATCGGGTCGCCTACGCGCTCGTGGGATCCATGGCAATGGCCGCGCAGGGTATCGTGCGCGCCACACGTGATATGGACGTCTTTGTCAGCCCGGACGAGTTGAACGTCGCCCGCTTGAAAGCCGCCCTCAAAGAGGTTTTTGACGATCCGTCGATCGACAGTATCGCCGCTGCGGATCTGGGCGGAGAGTATCCGGCCATTCAGTACGTGCCTCCGGCAGCCGACTACTGGATCGACATCCTGGCGCGGCTTGGAGAGGCGTTTCAGTACCCCGACGTGGAATGTGAGATCCTGCGGGTGGAAGGCGTGTCCGTGCGCGTCGCCACCCCGCGCATGCTCTACCGCATGAAGAAGGACACCGTGAGACCGCAGGATCGCGTCGACGCACAGGTGCTCAAGGAGCGGTTCGGGCTGGAGGACGACTGATGCCTGTTCGGAAATACCGTTCGGTCGAAGACATGCCGCAGGCCGTGATCCGCACGCCGCTCGACCCCCGTAACCTCGAGCTGGCCTGTGAGCTGTCAGCCACCGCCCTCCGCCTTGCGCCGCGGCGCTTTCCTGCCGGTCTCCATCGCTATCGCTCGGTCGCCGACGCCTGCGCGCAGCGCGAGATGTGGGAACGTTCATTCACACAGTCCCGCGGGTGACCGAACCGCCGCTGACGCGTCGTCAGAACGCAAACTGAACCCCCACCTCCAGCCGCCGCGCCGGCGCCGCCGACGTCGGCTGGCCGAAGAACGGCGACTGCACGTTGCCGCTGAAGTTCAGGTAGCTGACGCGGTTCAGGATGTCGTAGCCGTGCGCGTAGAGGACGAGGCCGAAGCGCTCGTTGCTCCGCTGCACCAGCGTCATCCCCGAACGGGTCGCTGAACACGAGACACGACTCACGATCGTTCAGGCCGCCGGGTCGGATTGGATCGACGCGTGTGACGCACCCGTGCAATCTCATTGAAGCTCGAGAGGAGATCGCCCTGGTCCAGGGCCTCTTCGAGCAACCGCAGCGTCCTTCGAATGCGACGCACGTCCAGCGTGCGGCGGTGTATCCGCCACAATCCTCTCGCATCGTCCAAGTCCTTGGAGCGGCCGGCCAGTACCTTGGCAATGACCAGATCGCCGACCTCGATGAGCGGTACGCGGGTGCCGCCGACCTCGATCGGCACCGCTCGATTCAGGAACTCGTCCTCCAGGCCGGACCCGGCAAGCACGACGTCGAGCGGCATCCCCGTTGCTCGATGAACGAACGGCAGGACACGCGTCCGCCGGACGAAGTCGGGATCGTCGACCGCGAGCGCGAAACCAGCCGACTGCATCTCGGCCGCGAAGCGATCGGGTGTGTCTGGCGCGAGCGCCAGCGTGACGTCGACGTCGGCGCTGAGGCGCGGCACACCGTGGAGAATGACGGCCTGGGCGCCGAACAGATACCATCGGCCCCAGCGCTCGAGGACCGGCGCGAGCGCCGCGAGCAGCTCAAGCGCCGCGGGTTGTACCGGCACGGCGAAGACGGTCGGCCAGGCGCGCGTGAGCCAGCAGGTCCGCCCGCCGGAGCGCCGCGGCGGGCCAGCCCGGATCGCGGAGGAGGGCCTGGCGGCGCAGCTCGTCCGCGATGCGGAACGCTTCGAGCGGGCCCAGCCGTGCGATGCGTTCGCTCCAGTACGCGTCTTTCTGGTCGCGGGCGGCCTGCCAGTCTCGGTCGACGAATTCCCGGATTCCCCGAGTGATCACACGCCGATTGTACCGCCCCGATGCACGTTCCAACAGCGCCGCCGCAGCTACGAGAAGACGACAACCGCGCCGATGGTGGTGCGCTCACCGACCGCCCGCACGGCGTCCATCGTGCGGTCGAGCGGATAGGTGGCCGTCACCAGAGCCCGCGCGTCGAACTGCCCGGTCTGGACCAGCCGCGCGAATCGCGGATGGTCGCGCAGCCCCTGGACGCCGTTCATGTTGCCCGGATGGTGGCTCTCATCTCACATAGCGGGCATACACTCGATGTGGCTATCCGGGAACAAGGCCTCCACGCGCCGACCCGGCATGCGAGGCTCCGGTGACGGTCGAGTGTCGCCGCATTCGACGTGTGCACCGCCACTGCGGAGCCGTTGACTAGCGCGCGCATCACAGCATGTCTCATCGCGGGGCCTACTTCCGTCCGGCAGGGGCTTGCCCGCGCCCCGCGGCTCCTGGTCCCCTGGCTGGAGCTGCCGGAGCAGTCTTTGCGGCCAGATCCTTGTACATGGCTTCGACAAAGCGGTCGGCGGATACGAAACTGTTTGGCCCAACGTACTCGACGTCGTAGTCGCGCGTGAGCCTCGCCGCCTTCACTTGCTCCAGTGTCATTCGCTTCTTCAGCGCGTCCTGGATACGGTCGCGCACGATCACCATCATGTCGCGAAAAAGTGGATGACCCGCGTGCACCCCTTTGGGGTATTGGCCACCCGCGGATGCCGCCATATACTTTACGCCTCAGAACGCGCTGATTGGACCGCTATGCGGCCCGGAACGCGAATCTTGTACTCGTTGCATCGACCGCATAGCGGTCTTAGCCGCGCGGAGCGCGGCAGAAGAGACTGGAACCAGCCAAGGGGCTCCGCGGGGATATCACGGGGCGGAGCCCTTGGCTGGTTGATCCCAGTTCAGAGAGTGCTGGAGGGAGAGAGAAACGGTGTCTTCAGTTCTAAACACGGTGACGACGAGGATCGGAGCGTGGACGATCAGCGCCATCCTTGGCGTGATTGTCTTCTTTTCGGCCGGTACCGGGAGCGCCCAGCAGGACGGTGCGGAAGTAGAGGTTCTTCAGGTGCGGCCGAACTTCTACATGATCGCCGGCGCGGGCGGGAATATCGGCGTGCAGATCGGGCCGGATGGAGTCCTGCTCGTGAACACCGGCACACGAGAGGCATCCGGCGAGGTTCTGGCGGCGATCCAGAAGTTGAGCAAGGAGCCCATCCGGTACATCATCAACACCAGCGCCGATGCGGATGTTGTGGGCGGCAACGCGGCGCTCTCGAAGGGCCGGAGCGTCCTGGGCGTCATGGCACACGAGAACGTCCTGAAGGCGATGAGTGCGCCCAGCGGCCAGGCATCGCCATTCCCCACCGATGCATGGCCGAATGAAACCTTCTATGAAAACCGAAGGTACCTGTATCTCAATGACGAGGGGATCGAGATTCTCCACCAGCCCGCCGCCCACACGGACGGGGACGCTGTTGTCTTCTTCCGGCGTTCTGATGTGGTGGTGGCGGGGCATGTGCTCGATGACACCCGATTTCCGGTGATCGATCTGGCGCGCGGCGGCAGCATTCAGGGAGAGATCGACGCCTTGAACCGTTTGATTGCCCTGGCGATTCCGCCTGGTCCCTTTCTCGGGGCGCCGCAGGGGGGAATCGCCATGTCAGAGATGCCCGGAGGAACCGAAGTCGTGCCGGGGCGTGGCCGGGTGTACCGTCAGCTCGACGTGGTGGAGTACCGCGACATGGTCGTGATCATCCGCGACACGATCGAATACATGATCGACCAGAAGATGACCCTCGATCAGATCAAAGCCGCAGCTCCGGCCAAAGCCTGGGACCCGCGGTTCGGAGCGACGTCGGGCTCCTGGACCACGAATCAGTTCGTGGAGGCCATTTACGAGAGCCTGATGAACGAAAACGGCAAGTCACGCGAAAGGTAGAGAGCCGTGGGTCATCGAGTCTTGAAGAATCTCCAGCTCGTCGGCGGCACTGTCGGACTGGCGGTGAGTGTGCTGATGATGCAGGGCCCGGTGCATGGTCAGGCGGGGAGAGGAGCCGCGCAAGCCAACCAACCACCGCCGACGGCAAAGGCCTCGGCACCATACGATCCGACGGGCTACTGGGTGTCGGTGATCACGAACAACTGGCGCACGCGCATGGTGCCGCCGCCGCTGGGGGATTATCGCGACATTCCGCTGACGGATGCCGGCAAGAAGGTCGCCGATGCCTGGGATCCGGCGAAAGACGAAGCGGCTCACAACGAGTGCAAGCACTATGGCGCGGCGTCGATCATGTTTCAGCCGGCGCGGCTTCATGTCACCTGGCAGGACGACAACACGCTGCGCGTGGACATCGACTCCGGGACTCAGACTCGATTGTTCCGGTTCGGGAACCGGACGGCCGAACAGGGCGAGCGGACCTGGCAGGGAGACTCGGTCGCGGTGTGGGAGGCACGGCGAACCGGCCGTGGAGCTTCTCCGGCTGCGAGATATCTCAAGGTCACGACGACCAACATGCTGCCCGGGTACCTGCGGAAGAACGGCGTCCCATATAGTGAGCGCGCGGTCCTGACTGAATACTTCGATCTCTTCAAGGAACGGGACGGCACGACGATGATGATCGTCACCATCGCCGTAGAGGATCCCGTGTATCTGGATCGGCGATACATCGTGGTGTCGCACTTCAAGAAGCAGTCGGACGGGTCCGGGTGGGATCCCACGCCCTGCTCCGCAAGGTGGTGAGCCCCGCCTTCGCGCGGAGCGCTTCGGAGGGTTTTGCCGGAGCCTTCGGCGTAGGCGGATAGACATGCGTGCGATTGATGGAGGCAGGACCATGTGGCGAGTGGCAAGTACGGCAATCGCGATTCTCCTATCGGGCATGGTGACGTTTTCCCAGGCCCCCGGCGGTGAGATCGCGCAGATCCGGAATCTCGGTGCGCCGGAGGGGGTTGAGCTCTCGGGCAATTGGGTCAGCGCGCAGTTCACGGAAGGCGGAGGGCCGGGCGGCGCCAATGACCGGAGGCCCTTCGATTTTCTCGGCCTCCCGCTCAGCGAGGCTGGGAAGGCCTGGACCCTGAGTCACGATGAGGCGCAACTCTCGGAGCCCGAACGGCAGTGTGCGTTCTACACGCCCGTGTATCACCCCTGGGGATTTGGCGCCCTGAACATCTGGCGGGAAGACGAGTACCGCATGGGCTCGCCAGTGGCCTGGGTCATCGGGGGCTTCCAGGATTTCAAGCCGCAGGTCATCTGGATGGACGGGCGGCCTCATCCGGGGAAGTACGCCCCTCACCGCATAGAAGGGTTCACGACCGGTGTCTGGGAGAACGATGTGTTGGTGACGACCACCACGCATATGACGCAGGGCCGTCTGCATCGCCGCGCGCCCCAGAGCGATCGCTCCACGTTGACGCTGCGCTTTTCCCGTCACGGCGATATCTTGACCCTGACGGGTCGCGTTGACGATCCGGTGTATCTGACGGAGCCATTCTACGTGTCCAAGGAATGGACGCTGAATCCAAATACGACGAATCGAGCATCGGTGCCCTGCACCGTGGCGTTCGAGGGCGTCCCCTCGGGAAAAGTGCCCCACTATCTCCCGGGACAGAATCCGAACATCGAGGAGATGACCAAACTCTGGGGCATTCCGGTGGAAGCGGTGAAGGGAGGCGCGGAAACCATGTACCCGGAATATCGAAAGAAGCTCAAGGAGAAGTACGTTCGTCCAGCAAAGCGTCCCTTTGGCGCGACACGGGAAGGCGTCGTGTAAGAGCCGGATCACAGCCGAAGTGGCATCCCACGCCGTGTAGCGTGCGAGTAGGGCGGCAGGACATGCACGGTCGCGCCGCGCCGCTCGATCACCTGCCGCACGGCGGCCGATTTGTGGGCCTCGAGGTTGTCGAGCAAGACGACATCGCCGCGGCGCAGACGCGGCGCCAGCTGGGTGCGGACCCAGTGCTCGAACGTCTCCTGCGTCATCGCGCGCCAGCAGGTCCCGAGGGTGGACCCAGCCCGCTTGGCGCATCGCGCCCATCAAGACGATGATTCGCGCCTCTGGATCCACTTCAGGAATTCTGGCGATCGCCTGGACGCCACTCATCTCCTCTCCGAGCCGCAAGGTGCCCGAGTGTTGCGGCCTGTGCAGGAAACCCCTGAAGGGCTTCCTTACTGGGTGGGGCGGCCGGTGAGCGTCGCGTCATTCGAAGGTCAGTTATTCAAGCGTGTACGTGCGTGAGGAAAAATTCAACTTCACACTGACTGAGTCAAGCGTGCCGAGGTGCGCCGACTCCGGCTCACGCTTGACTGGCGTCGCGCCTCCGGACCGCAACGCCCCGCTGAAGAACGCCGTCGCGCCCGTCAGCCCCGCCCTTTCGCGCGCGACAGCACCGAATAACCGAGAGCCTGCACTGCTCGCCTGAAAGCCGCTTCCGATTCCGCGGGGACGATGATGGTCCCGCTCTCCGTCAGCGTGCACAGGTGCTCCGTTTTGGTGCCGCTGGCAAGGCGGGACGCCAGGGTCGGGTCTGCGCACTCAATCAGGAGGGCGTGGCCAGCTATCGAGAGCATCGTCGCTCGGCGTTCGAGATCGTCGAGGAATACGCGAGCGGCGTCAGGGAGGACGTCGCCACAGGCCTCCGCGAGAAAGTCGGTCAGTTCGCTCGCGTGGTGCCCATGTCCGATCGCGGCCAGAGCGGTGGCCCGGTCAAGAGCGAAGCCTTCGCCCCGACGCGCGCAGAAGGTCGAGAGAAACGCCTCGTCGCCGGGGCTGAATCGGTCGCCCGCCGGTGCGACGTCGAGGTTCGGGAGCACGATGACGCCACCTGCCGGTGAAGGGGTGGCCAGGTCGGGGCTGTCCACGGCGCCGAGAATGAACGCGCCGAGCGCATTGAGGCGCAGGCACGAGAGGCCGTCATAGCGGCTTAGAAAACCGAGTTCATCCGTGCCCCACATGGACCGGAAGTCTCCGCGGGCGTCCTCCGGCGCCGTGTAGGCCACGTCCACAAGTCCCAGCGTCGCGGCGTATTCGAACAGGAGCGCAGTGATGTAGCGCTCTTGCAGAATTCCCCAGCCGTGGCTTCCGTCGTAGCCGAGGCTGCCGTACTGCATTTCGCCGATGTACAGCTTCCACGGATCGTGGACGACCTCGAACGTGTTGCCCGTGGCCTGCATGTGCCGTGACAGTTCGGCGATGGAAATCCAAGCGCCGACCGGACACTGGGCCAGCGCGTCGGCGATCACTTCCCGCCGCCCGGCCACCGCGGTCAATCGCTTGCGATCGCTTTGCCCCTTGATCGCATCCACGCGCGAGAACTCGTCGAAGATCGACGTGCCGACCCACTTCTTCCACGCGTGCCGCAGCGTCTCAGCCGCCGGCTGCACGAGCGCCCTGCGTCCTGCAGCGGTGAGGACGAGCTTCGAACCGGCGACGGACGCGAGGCCTGCCGCCTGCACGATGACCGGCCAGGCAAACGCCCGAATTGGTCCGATCTCGTGGGCCCACGCGTGCGTCTTCTCCTCCGACGGATAGAAGTCGCCGCCGACCAGCAGCTCCCGTATCGCAGCCATCCCTTTTGCAGACGGCCGGCGCGTTTGCGCACTCACCTGGATCTTGCCCATATCCACGAGCCGCAACACAGCGAAGACTTCCTGAGTGGCCGCCTGTTCGGTGTCAACCACGGCCAGTGGGAGATCCAGGTTCACGGCAACCGGCCCGTCAAGGCAGCCGAGCACCTCCTTGCGAGGTTCGACCACGAACGTGCGCAGGCGCGTCGCGAGGTCGGCGGGGATGAACGGCCGGTCGGGCTCGCGATCGAATTTGCCGGGCATTAGGAACAGACCGACAAGCGTCGTGCCCTCCCGCGTCCCCCTCGGCGAAGACCAGAGCGGCACCGACCCGTACTTGGCGCGAAACCGCGCGTCATCGAACGTGCCGTCTTCGTCGTACAGCGCTTCGGCCACGGCCGCCTTTTCGATGTCAGTCAGCCTCGCGAACAGATCTGCCGTCCGGCGGCTGCCGGCGTCCCGTCCCAGGACGGCCCTGGCGATGGCGGTGGCGAGATCCGCTTTGCGCGTGGGCCCGGCCGCCCCCACAGCCTGGGCAAGCCGCCGGAGCGCTTCGCCGTTGTAGCGTTCCTCGAGGGCCGCGCGAAGCGTCGCCGGCCGGGCATATGGAGATTGCGGGAACGCATCATAGTTGTTCATGGCGTCTCGATCCTTCGCTGCCGGGCGGTGCCATTGGAGGCCGACTGTCTTGCGGACCGGACGAATACACCGGAGACGTCGCGCAGGTCCGTGCAGCTTCGCGACGTTGGATCGGCCCCACTCC
>JACQTK010000081.1 GCA_016210845.1 Acidobacteriota bacterium
CCAACCAGCCAAGGGGCTCCGCCCCTTGATATCCCCGCGGAGCCCCTTGGCTGGTTGCCAGTATCTGTTTGGCGCGCTCCGCGCGCCTAGGACCGCTATGCGGCCCCAAACGAGAATTTTGTACTCGTTTGCCGGTCCGCATAGCGGTCCAAGAACCACGCACCAATCCCGACCAGGCACCAGACACGAAGCACGAGGCACCGACAAGAATCGATTCAGTCCGGCAGGGGCCGTCCCTTGGTCTCGATCACCCACGGCATCAGCGCCAGCCCGGCCAGCGGCACGAAGCCGACGTAGAAGAGCACCTCGAGCGCCGAATTCAACGCGTTGACGCCACGGGACGCGATCGAGCCGACCAGGAACGGGCCGATGGCCGCGACCACGCGGCCCGTGTTGTACGTGAACCCCGGACCGGTGCCGCGCAGCCGCGTCGGATACAGCTCCGGGAGGTAGTAGGTGAAACTGCCGAACACCCCGAACACCGTCAGGCCGATCGGGAAATACATGAACAGCCGCGTGTACGGGTCGAGCGGCAGCCCGAACGCCAGCATGAGCGACGCGGCCGAGCCCAGGAAGTAGAGGGTGAACATCCTGCGGCGTCCCAGCAGCTTCGACGCCGGGACGGTGAGGAGCGTCCCGATCAGCCCCCCGATGTTGAAGACGTTGGCGCCGAGCGTCCGCCAGTCCTCGATGAGCGCACGGACGTCGACGCCTGGCATCGAGGCGGCCGCCTGCGTGGCCAGCCCGGTGGCAATCACCGGGATGAAGGCGTTGCTGCTCCACCACATCAGCAGCGCCGTGAACGCCAGGCCGAG
Organism: Acidobacteriota bacterium; assembly: GCA_016210845.1. Lineage (GTDB taxonomy): Bacteria > Acidobacteriota > Vicinamibacteria > Vicinamibacterales > UBA2999 > JACQTK01. The sequence goes on from JACQTK010000081.1 coordinate 816, forward strand.
CCCCGTCAGCGTGGCGCGGCGGTGGGCGGGCGTGAACAGCTCCGCAATGCTCGGCGGCTCCGCCACGGCCACCGTGACGGCCTTCGTCCAGCGCTCGGGCTCCCGAATGAAGAGGCGCACCATGAAGGCCACGAACGCAGGCAGCAGGCCGCACAGGAACACATAGCGCCATGCCACCTCAGGGCGCCCGGGCAGCAGCACACCCTGGATCTGGTAGGTGACGAATGTCGCCAGGAACAGCCCGAACGGCGCCGCCGTGTACAAGAGCGCGCCCGCTTCGACGCGCCGCTTCTCGGGCACGACCTCCGCCACCATGGCCGCGCCGGCCGCCCACTCGCCGCCGATGCCGAGCGCCGCCACGAGCCGGAACAGCAGCAGCGCCCAGATGTTCGGGGCGGCGGCACAGGCGGCCGTGCCCACCGAATAGATCGCCATCGTCAGCAGCAGCGTCTTCGTACGGCCGATGCGGTCGGCGACGCGCCCGAACAGGATGCCGCCGACGGCCCATCCGATGAGGAGCAGCGACGTCAGGATGCCCGTCCACTGCAGCGTGGCGGCCGCGGCCTCGGGCGTGCCCAGCGGGATCCGGAGCAGCGTCGGCACGGTATTCGGCGCCACATAGTTGAACAGCAGGCCGTCGAAGACGTCGAATCCCCATCCGAGCCAGGCCGCGAACAGCACGGTCCACTGGTACCGGTTCATGTCGAGCAGGGTTCGAGGCGCGGAACTGTGCGTCACGGTCATGATTGATGTCAGAGACTAGCACGGCCGCACCGAAGACAGCCGCGCTCGACGAGGGGAGCCCGGCGACACTGGTGGCTTCAGTCCACCTTCAGTCGACCCCCTAGCGACGACCAGTCGTCCGGCCGATAGACGACACATGCGAAACCGATTGCTCGCCACAGCCCTGTGCGTCCTTGCTGTGACGCTCTGCACCACCCGCGCCGAGGCCCAGAACAACACCAACATCGGGGAGCTCGGCGTGGTCTTCTGGAACCCCGACCCCGAGCTCACGCTCCAAAGCGGCTCCCTGACCGGCGCGACCGGCATTACCGACATCGACTTCGTTCAGGAGTTCGGCATCGAGAAGAAGACGTTCCCCGAGGTCCGCCTCACCGTGGGGCGGAGCCACAAGTTCCGCTTCGCCTACGTTCCGGTGAAGTACGAGGCCGACGCCACCATCCAGCGCACGATCACCTTCCGCGGCCAGACGTTCGTCGTCGGCGTCCCCGCGAGTACCGAGATCAAGTGGAACATCCTGAAGGTCGGCTACGAATGGGACTTCGTGTCGATGGACCGCGGCTACTTCGGCGTGGTCGGCGAGCTGAAGTACAACAAGCTCGAGGCCTCGATCGGCAGCCCCGCGCTGACGTCCCCCGCGGCCACCGACCAGGACGCGCCCGTGCCCACGATCGGCGTCGCCGGACGGGGCTACGTGCACCCGCTGGTCGCCATTTCAGGAGAGGTCGGGGGCCTCAAGATCAGCTCCGACGATTTCGAGGCCAAGTTCGTCGACTTCGACATCAACGGCTCGGTCACCTTCGGGCGCTACATCGGCGTCCAGGGCGGCTACCGGGCGGTGACGGTCGACTACGTGATCGAGGACGACAGCGGCGACCTGCAGTTGAAGGGTCCCTACTTCGGGGTCGTCGTCCGCTTCTAGGGTTTTCTCGCCACAATCAGCAGCGAGCTGCCGAACGGCATGGGGACGCGAAGCGAAAGCGCCGCCTCCCCGCGCACCAGCCATGTCAACGCCGCGTTGATCGGGGCCGGCGGCACCGTGAGGTCCTCGTCGCCCTGCGGCTCGCGGGCGAGCCGCATCACCTTCTGCGCCGTCCGCGTCGCGAGCATCAGCGGCACGAGCGAGGCGAACAGATACCGGATCCGCACCGGCCGCAGGCCCGCGTCCTCCACCAGCCGCGCAGCGCCGGCCGCTGTGTAGCGGCGCACCTCGCCCCAGACGACGCTGTGATCGCCGCGCAGCAGATCGAGGGCCGTGACATTGAGGATGGCGTGGCCCCCAGGCTTGAGCACCCGCGCGACCTCGCGCAGCGCCTTGCGGTCGTCGGGCACGCTCTGGACGACGTCGAAGGACGTGGCCAGGTCGAAGGTGCCCGACCGGAAGGGAATGTGCTCCATGTCTGCGCGCACGAGCGGGCGGCCAGCAGCGCGGGCGTGCCGCATCGCGTCGGGTGTGAGATCGAAGGCGAACGCCCGCCCGTACTGCTGGAGCCGCGCGAGGTTGTAGCCGGTGCCGCATCCGCAGTCGACGATCAGGAGATCGCGGCGGCCGCCCGCCACCTCCTGCATCACGGGAGCCAGGAACGTGCGGAACCCGCGGAACCAGAAGTGGGTCGCCTCGGCGCGGCCCGTCAGCTCCAGCAGGTCGCCCATCGATCAGCGGGCGGCAGTGGTGGTGCTGAGGAGCCCGCCGCCGTACAGGCGGCGGTAGTCGTCGGCCGTCCCGAGGATCCGCTTTACGTAGTTCTGCGTCTCGGGAAACGGGATGTCGTCGATGAACTCGTCCTGCGCGAAGCCCGGGCGCTCCGCCTTCCAGCGCACCACCCGGTGCGGGCCGGCGTTGTAGCCAGCCAGCGCGTAATGGGCGCCGCCGAACTGATCGACCATGTCCTTGAAGTACTTCATTCCGAGCCGGATGTTCGTCTCCGGCTGCGTCAGGATGCGCGGTGAATAGCGGATGCCCAGCTTGCGCGCCACGGTACGGGCGGTCGGCGTAATGAGCTGCATGAGCCCCACAGCGTTGGCCGCCGACCGCACGTCTGGCGTGAACGTCGATTCCTGTGCGACGAGCGCGGTCATCAGGTACTCATCCAGGCCGTGCGCGTCCGAATACTTCTTGATGAGCGGCCAGTAGTCCAGCGGAAAGATCACGCGCAGCACGTCGGTCGGCAGGTGCTCGCCGCCGGCCGCCATGAACTGCGGATACGCGCGCCGCATCATCGTGATCGCCCCCCGGACGTCGGCGAAGCGGTCCGTAGCCCCATTCGAGAAGCCTCGCCGGTGGCGGATGCCCGCCACCGTTGCCTGCAGCACTGGCGAGTCGCCCCACGTCCGTCGCGCGTACTCGACCTCTCGCAGGGCGTCGTCATACAGGCCGGCGGCGATGAGCGCACGGATCACGGGCTCGTTCGGCACAATGAGTGGCGCGGGGGCTGGCGCCGCCGCCACAATCGGCTGGACCGGCGGCTCACGGCGCGACGTCAGGAGTGCGGCCGCAAGGCGGCCGTAGTACGAGTTGAAATAGTCGCTCGCGACGATGCGATAGAGTGCGCTGGCAGCGGCGGACTGGTCCATCCGATCGCGGGCGCGCCCCGCCCAGTAGAGCCAGGACGGACGGTAGTCCGCGCGCGGGAAGCCCGCGGCGGCCGCCTCGAACGTGTCCGCCGCCTCGCCGAGCCGGCCGTTCTTGTACGCCCACCACCCGATCTTCCAGGCGGCCCGGTCGGCGTACCGTCCCCGAGGAAAACGCCGCGCCAGCTCGCGGAAGACGCGGTCCGCCTCGACGTGGTCGTCGAGGCCCACGTAGTGCGAGGCCAGGTTATTCAGCGCGTCCTCCGCCCATCGGCTGTCGGGATGGTCGCGCACGAGACCGCGAACCAGGACGACGTATGCCTCGTACGCCCGAAGCGCGCGCGTGGCGGTCAGGTGGAAGAATCGTGCTTCGGCCTCGCGCGCGGACCCGTCGAGCAGCGGACGCAGAGCGTCGCGGGCCGCGCGGTGGCGACCGAGGTAGGAGTCGCACTCGGCCAGCCGCAGCGCGACGAGCTCCCGTTCGTCGCCCATGGCCACGCGCGCCAGCGGCGCGAAGCCCGCGCGAGCCTGCGCCCACCGCTGCGCCGCGAACAGCCGCTCGGCGCGCGCCAGTTCCAGATCGAAGCGGTCGGGCGGCACCAGCGCGGGTGTCTGCAGGCGCTCGATCCCCTCCTGCGCCTCGTTGGCCCGCGTGCTCAGCGGGTACTCGTAGTACACCCGTCGATACGCCGCCAACGCTTCCGCCCGACTCCCGGCCGCCTCGTGGGCCTGGCCGAGGCGCAGCAGGACGTCCTCGGGCGCGCTCGGCGTCTCTTCACTGAGGTCGTCCAGGATCTCCACCGCCCGCTCGAGGTCGCTGCCAGTCAGCGCCACCTCGGCCAGGCGAAGCGCCGCCATCTCTCGAAGCGGCCCTTCGGGCGCCTGCTCGACGACAGCCGTGAGCACGGCGTCGGCCTCCGCGGTGCGCGTCAGGCCGAGCAGCGCGACGCCGGCGTAGAAGCGGCCGTAGGAGGCCAGCGGCGTCGGCGTCAGATCGGCAGCGGCCACGAGGGGCAGTCCGGCCTCGAAGTCGCCGGCACCGATGAGGGCGACTCCGCGCGCCAGGCGTGCAGCCACGGTGTCGCCGCGCTGACCCGTTTGCGCCGCAGACGAGTCGGGAAGAAGCCAGTAGCCTGAGAGGCGCGACGGCACGGCCGGATGCTCCGTGGTCGCGATGCGCGGCGCCGCGGCGCGGCTGCCATCGGCTGCCGCGCGATCCTGCGCGCGCGTCCCCAGCCCCGCGGCCATGCCCACCGCGATCGTCACCAACGCCAACCGGATCGGACGCCGCGTCACGGCACGCTCCCCAGGAGCGAACGGTCGCCGTCGGCGAGCGTCCGCACCAGCTCCTGGTCGAAGTACTCGGACCGCGCGCTGACCGTGGATGGCACGCGCGCCTCGTAGAGGCGGCGCGCACGCGCGATCTCGCCGCCGAGCCTGGTCAGCAGGTCGCGGGAGCGGCGGCCGGCATCCACGAGCGGCTCGTTGAACATGCGCACCTCCGAGAGCAGCAGCCTGGCGTAGCGGCGGGCCGCGTCGGCCTCGGCCTCGCCTCCCGCGTGCTCGACCGGGCCGGGCAGCGGGGCGTGCGAACCGCGTGCCAGTGGCCTCGGCAGGGAGAGGCCGGCTGCCTGCTGCACCGTCATGGCTTCGAGGGCCCGGCTGGCATGCCGTACCAGCACGTCCAGCACGGCCGGCCAGCGGCTCGCAGCAGAGGGCGCCTCGAGCCGCGGCGCGTCGGCGTACAGCACGGCGGCCACTGCCCCGCCGACGATCACCGGTAACGCCAGCGCGTGGCGCGTGCCTGCATCCTGCGCAAAGGGAGGCAGCGCCGGCTGGCGCGCGTCGGCGGGTCCGGGCTGTGCCGCCGGACGCGACACGGCCACACCGGTTCTGACGACAGCGCCCGCCAGACCGGCTTCGTCGAGCGACAGGCCGATCGACCTGGCTGGAGGCGCGTCCGCCGCGAAGCCCGACAGCCGCCAGCCCGTCACCCGATCGTCCTTGACCACGAGCACGGCCACGCGATCGACTTCGCGTCCGGCGCACTCCGCCAGCGTGTCCAGCACCTCGCCGAGCGACCGCGCCTCGTCGAGGGATCGCACGCCGTCCGCCAGCCGCGCGGTCTGGGCCAGCACCGCCTGATGGTGGTCCGTCCTCACCCGCTCGACGGCCTGCGTCAGCCTGCGCTCGTGCTCGGCGGCCCTCGCGGCAATCCGGGTCGCAACCAGCCCCTCGGCATCGGCTGCCGCGTCTTTGCGAATCCTGGCGATCTCCTCGGTCAGCTCGGCGATGCGTCGATCGGTCGACGTCTTGAGATCCTCGACCTTGGCTTCCGCCGCACGGCGCGCGGCGGCGATTTCGGCCTGGGCGCTGCGGCGCGCCGTGTCGACCTCGGTCTGGGCCGTCCGCCGGGCGGCGTCGACGAGCTGATCGGCGTTGCGGCGCGTCTCCTCGAGCGCCTGCTTCAGCTCGCTGAGCTGCGCTTCGGTCGTGCGTCGCAGCTCGTCGGCGTGCTTCTGCGCGGCGTCCCGAAACTGAGTCAACTGTGCCTGCGCCTGGCGGCGGACGTCGGCGGCCGCCGCCTCGGCCGCCTCACGGACGGCGCGGCCGCGCTCCTCGGCCGCCGCGCGGGCGAGATCCTGCGCGAAGGCACGGAGGTCGGCCTCGAGATGCCCGCGTACGCCGGTCAGCGCCCGGTCGAGCGCGCTTCGGATGTGATCGTCGAGGGACACAGCCTTGGCCATTATACGGCTAAGGTCGCTAAATCGCTGAGTCGAGAGGACTTTGAGGGCGAGCGCGGGCACGGCACGTGCTGTCGTCCCTGTAAGGGGTGACCCATGCTGCGAACCGTCTTTCGCACCGTGCTGCTCATCATCATCGTCGTGGCGATTGCCGCGTTCTTCATCGGCTATCGCCGGGCCGATCGGGGACGGCCCGAACCGGACGCGACGGGCACGTCGGGGCGCGCGATCGACATCGACGCGGCGCGCGACGCAGGCGCCGCGATCGGCGAGCAGGTGGCCGCAGGGGCCGACCGCGCCCAGCGGCTGGCCGCGAGCGCGGCCCTGACGGCCAAGATCAAGTCGAAGATGGCGCTCGACGACGCGATCGAGGCGGCGCGGATCGACGTCGATACCACCGATGGCGTCGTCACGCTCACAGGGACCGTCAGGTCCCACGCGGAGCGGGAGCGGGCGCTGCGGCTCGCGCGTGAGACCGACGCGTGACGTCGGTGGTGGATCGGCTGAGCGTCCGCTGAGTCGCGGGCGGGCGACGAGCGCTACGGCTTGACGATGTCGCCTTTGGTGCTGCCGACGATGGCGATGAGCTCCTGCTGCTCTTTCTGCGGCACCTTGAACTTGTCGAGCGCGACGCGGAAGTCGGCCACCATGGCCTGCCACTGCGCCTCCGTGATGTTCAGGTGCTCGTGCGCCGCCTTCATCGTGCGTCCCGTGTACTGGCACGGCCCGCCGGTGACCTCGCATACCAGCGTCGTCACGTGAAACTTCAGGCCGGCCTTCGGCACCTTGGCTCTGGCCTGGTTGATGGCGGGATTGGCGTTGAGCGTGTTGTTGACGAGCAGCCGCTCGATGAAGTCGTCCACGACGGTGGCGATGCTGTACACCCCGCCGAGACGGTCGTACAGCGACGCACCGGCCGGCGGCGCCTGCCCCTGCGCCTCGATCCGCATCGCACCGACGGCGAGCAGCGCCGCCACGGCCACCGTCGTTGTCCACCGCTTCGGAACACGTCCTCTCATGGTGACCCTCCTATGCGCGCACATCGGCGCGCGGCAACGTCTCGTGCATGCGGACCGCCGCCACGAGACCCGACACGAACGTCACGCCCGCCACGACCTGCATGGCGCCTGCAAGCCCGAGCAGATCGGCCGTCACGCCCGCGAGCAGGGCGCCCGCCGCATAGCCCACGTCGCGCCAGAGGCGGTACACGCCCATCGAGGACGCCCGCCACCGTGGATGGGCCACGTCCCCGATGACGGCCAGCAGCGTCGGATACACCATGGCGGTGCCGAGGCCCAGCAGCGCGGCGCCCGCGGCAAAGCCCCGAAAGGCGTCCGACGCCGCGACGAGGGCAATGCCTGCCGTCTGGACCCACATGCCGGCTGCGATCAGCCACTTGCGTCCGATGCGATCCGACAGAGCCCCCGTCGCCAGCTGTACTACGCCCCACGTGGCCGGATAGATTGCCGCGAGCGCGCCAATCTGCGCGAAATCCATCCGCGCGGCGGCGAAGAACAGCGGGAACAGCCCCCACGCCATCCCGTCGTTGAGGTTGTTGACCAGGCCTGCCGGGCTGACGCTCGACAGATCGCGATCGCGGAACGTGGTCTGCCAGAAGACCGCCCGCGCGGTGAGTCCGGCGTCGGCCTCGTTGCGGTGGCCCGACTCGAGCGCGGCGTGTGACGTGGTGTCCCGAATCACCAGGGTGAGCAGCAGGCCGATGACGACGAAGCCAACGCCCAGATAGAAGGGTTCCGGACGCAGCCCCTGGCGCGCGGCGATCCAGCCCGTGGCGAAGGCCGCGCCCGCCACGGCCACATAGCCCGCGAACTCGTTGATGCCCATCGCGAACCCGCGTTGCCGCGGGCCGACCAGATCGACCTTCATGATCACGGTCGTCGACCAGGTCAGGCCTTGGCTCACGCCCAGCAGCGCGTTGGCGACGAGCACCCAGTTCCAGCTGGGCGCCCACATCAGCACGAACGGCACGGGCGCCGCCACGAGCCAGCCCGCGACGAGCAGCTGCTTGCGCCCGAGGCGGTCGGCCGCGCGGCCGGCCACGTAGTTGGCGACGGCCTTGGTGAGCCCGAAGACGACGATGAACGACAGGACGGCCGTACGGGCCGCGAGCTGGAACTCCTGCTCGGCGATGCTCGGCAGGATGCTGCGCTCCATCCCCACCATGGCCCCGACGAAGGCGTTGACGACCACGAGCAGCGCGAACTGACCGAGGTTCTCGCGCAGCCCGAGCTGAACGGCCACGCCGTTGGCGGGGACCGAGGCGGTGGTCACGCGCGGGCCTCGTGACGGGCGCGGCCGCGGTTGCCCGCCAGGATGCGCTCCATCTCGGCCGGCTTGGGCGGCACCTCCGCGAGCGCTTCGACGAAGGCCTCCCGTTCGAGCGAGAGCATCGGATTCCACCGCCGCTCGAACGCCAGCGTGCTCGAGGGCTTGCCGCTCAAGCCGACGCCGCACACCGAGCCCGAGAAATGGCCGGGATAGATCTCGAGGTCGGCGGGCAGCGTGAGCAGCTTGCCGTGAATGCTGTCGTACAGCGCCGAGGCATTCTCGCGCGCGTGTCCGGGCAGATCGGGCCTCCCCACCGCGCCCACGAACAGCGTGTCGCCCGTCAGGACGAACCACGGATCGGTGCCCCGCTTCAGATCGGTGACCACGAGGCAGATGCTCTCGGGAGAATGCCCGGGCGTGTGCAGCACCCTGATCCGCGTGTTGCCGACCTCGATGTCGTCGGCGTCGCGCAGCGGCGAGAACGGCACGCTGACATCGGCGGACTCGTGCAGGCAGTATCGCGCGCCCGTGCGGGCGGCCAGCTCCGCGCCTCCGGAGCGGTGATCGGCGTGGACGTGCGTGTCGATCACCTGCGTGATCCGCATCTTCTTCGCGCCGGCGAACGCGACGTACGCGTCCACGTCGTCGGCCCGGGGATCGACGACGGCACACGTGCCGAGCGTGCCGCAGCCGAGCAGATAGGCGGCGCAGCCGAGGTCGTGGTAGTGGAATGGCCTGAAAATCATGGTCGGGACTCAGGGCTTGCGAGCCAGAATCGACACGCTCTTGACGCCGAACCTGGCCGTGGCCCGCTTGGCGCGCTCGGAGATGAACTGATAGTGGCGGTTGTCCTCGACCACCTCGACGCGCAGCCCCGCGCGCTCGATGGCGGCGCGGTAGTCGTCGTGCTGCGCGGCTCCGCCGATGCACGCGGCCCAGAGATCGGGATTGCACACGACGTTCTCGGGAAGCGCGACGTCGGCCACGATGTCGGCAATCGCCAGGCGGCCGCCGCTCACGAGCAGGCGCGCCGCCTCCCGGAACACGCGATCCTTGTCGGGGGCCAGGTTGATCACGCCGTTCGAGATGACGCAGTCGCAGACTCCCGCGTCGAGGCCCGTGTCCTCGATGTAGGCCTTGCGGTAGGCGACGTTGTCGAAGCGACCGCTGCGGGCCAGGCGCTCGGCCTTCTCGAGCTGCGCGTCGGTCATGTCGACGCCCACGATCCGGCCGCTCGCGCCGACCTTCAGCGAGGCGACGAACGTGTCCATGCCCGATCCGCTCCCCAAGTCGACGACGCGCTCGCCCGGCCGGAGGTTGGCGAGGTGAAAGAAGTGGCCGACGCCCGCAAACGACTCGATCGCCTCAACGGGGATGCGATCGAGATCCTCGGACGCGTACCCGAGCCGCTCGGCCATGGCGCGGCCCATCTCGAAATGGAAGTCGCCGTGGGGATTCACGGCAACGTCGTGGTACATCTGCTTGACCTTGGTCTCCAGAGCGCTGCGATCGACGGTGGCTGCGATCATGACGGTCTCCTTGTGATGTGAGGTCAGACTTCCGCCCCGGTCTCCACGGGAAGACCGGCGGCCTTCCATTCCGGGAATCCCTCGAGCAGGCGGCGCGCCCGCCGTCCCTTGCCGCGCAGGATCTCCACGGCGCGGTCCGCGTACACGCAGTACGGCCCGCGGCAATACGCGACGTATTCCTTGTTGCGCGGCAGCTGGCGCAGCCGCTGCTGGAGGTCGTCCACGGGGACCGAAATCGCCCCCGCGATGTGGCCGGCCGCGTACTCGCTGACCGGGCGGGTGTCGAGGATCACGACCTCCGCGGCGCGGGCCCGTTCCAGCAGCTGCTCCATCCGAACGGGCTCGATGCTGGCGCGCTCGCCGAAGTGCTCGCGCACCAGCCGGTCGAGCTCGGCGAGCCGGTGCTCGGCCAGCGTGCGGACGGCGCGGCACACGTCGAACACGGCGGGCTCGACGAGCCGGTAGTAGACGTAGAGCCCCTGCTTGCGGCTCTCGACGAGCGCGGCCTGCCGCAGCGCCTGGAGGTGCTGGGAGGTGTTGGCCAGCGACAGCCCCATCTCGGTGGCCAGCGAGTCGACGGTGCGCTCGCCCTGGGCCAGCAGCTCGAGCAGCTCGAGACGGTGCGGGCTCGACAGCGCCTTGCCGATGCGGGCGAACTGGGCGTAGAGGCGGTTCTTGAATTCGCGGTGGTGGGCGTCGGCCATGGCTTACTACTCAATCTCGCAATTGAGTAGTATTCAATAGACTACTTGACTACTGTCTGTCAAGCCCTTTGTGAGGCGCGCCGTGTCTGGGGGATTTCCTGGGAGCGGAACTTACGGTTTGGTCCCGATGCCCAGCCAGGCGTCCCGCACGTACGACACGGTGGGCCCGAACTGGTCGTGGAACGCCTCGGCCAGTCGATCGCAGAGCGCGTCCCACCGTGCGGCGCCGAGCTGCTCCCGCACCAGTGTGCCCTCGACGCTGTGCTGCTTCACGGTCAGGTAGTCACGGGTGGGCATGGAGGTGAGGTACTCGCGCCGCCAGACTTGCACGCGGGTGAGCCCGGCGGCGGCCAGCGCGCTGCGAAAGCCCGCCTCCTGCGAGAACGGCTCCTCCCACGGAACGATCTCCTGAAACGCCCGCTTCAGCCCGTCCAGATCCGCGTCGCGTCCGATGACCTCGGCCCACACGGCCGACACGGCCGTCGGCGTGGCGCCCCACCCCGTGGCGCCGAAGCGCCCGCGCGGCTTGAGCACGCGGACCATCTCGAGCAGCCCGCGGCCGTAGTCGTGCAGATGCGACAGGACGAACGTGGCGGCGACAGCGTCGAACTGGGCGGCGCGGAACGGCAGCGCGGGCACCCGTCCGCCCACGGGACGGCCGACCTGCTTTCCGCGGAGCCGGCGCAGCATCTCGAGCGACCCGTCCATGCCGATGACGAGGCCGCTCGGGCCCACCGCGGCCGCCGCGGGCGTGGCCGCGGCGCCCGTTCCGGTGCCCACGTCCAGCACGCGTGCGCCAGGCGTCAACCCGAGCGCGGCGACGAGGTCGCGCGCCGGCGCGGCAAACTGCAGCGGCAGCGCGAGACGATCGTAGACGTCGACGAGGGCGCGGGCGGCGTAGGGAGACGGAGCACCGCCGCTCAATTGAACACCGGCGCGGGCAGCAGCCACCCGCCGAACAGCGCGTAGGCCACGAGCAGCGTGACGAGCACGTTGAACGCCTGGGCGCCGAGGAAGGCGGCGGCGGGACGTCCGCCGCCGGTCCGGACGAGATCGCCCACCGACGTTTCCAGCCCGATTGAGACAAAGGCCATCGCGAACCAGGCGGTCCGGATGGCGGTGAGCAGCCCTCGCGTGTCCGCGACGGCCTGGTCCGCCAGCGCGAACGAGAAGACGAAGGACACGACGAGAAAGCCGAGGACGAACTTGGGGAAGCGCTCCCAGATCACCGCGGCACTGGCGCCCGAGGAGGCCGACGCGTCGCGCCGCAGCGTCCACCAGACGGTGAGCGCGAAGGCCGCCACCCCGATGAGCACGTTCTGCGACAGCTTCACCACGACGGCCGCGTTCCGCGCCTGCAGGCTCACCATCTCGCCCGCGGCGACCACGGCGGCGCTGGTGTCGAGCGTCCCGCCGAGCCAGGCTCCGGCGACCACGTCGGGGATGCCCGCGGCGCTCGCGATCCACGGCATCACCACCATCATCGGCACGGCCACGACCAGAACCAGCGACGTGACGTACGAGAGCTTCTTCCGATCCCCCTGGATGGCGCCGCACGCGGCAATGGCGGCCGAGACGCCGCAGATCGACACGGCCGTCGACAGCATCGCCGCCAGCTCCTCGTCGACGCGCAGGCGCCCGGCCAGCCAGAAGGCGAAGAACCAGACCGTCAGGACCACGATCAGCGCCTGGGCGATGCCGAGCAGGCCTGCCTCGACGAGCTCGGCAAACAGGATGCCCGCGCCGAGGACGACCAGGCCGATCTTGATGTAGTACTCCGCCTGGACGGCGCCGCCCAGCCAGCGGCGCATCGGCGTGGCGTGCCCGAGCACCAGCCCGATCGCCAGCGCGAAGATCACGTACTCCAACCCCAGCGCCGTCGAGCCCGCGTGGCCCGCGAGCAGTTGCGCGAGGCCCGCGAGCACATAGAGCGCCGCGAAGCCTCCGATGAACGGCAGGAGCGGCGCGCCCATGAGGCGCGCGCCGACGGCTGCGGGAATGGCCACCAAGGCGCCGACCTGGACCGCGCGTCCGAGGTTGTCGAATGACAGCACGGTGTCCGGGAGGTCGGCGGCCGCGTCCCACGCGAAGCGCGGCGCAGCCGGCCGTACGCCCGCGAGCACCGCCGCGATGATCGCGGCGGCAATCCACACCGCGACCCAGTCCTCGTTCACCCCGCGGGGCGCTCGGGGCGGCGAGGCCTCCGGACGATCGACCGCGACCGCCTGCTGCATGAGTCCGTCCGCCTAGCCGGCCGCCTCGTGCTTCAGGAACGTGCCGCGCTGCAGCTCGTCGAACGCCTGACGCAGCTCGGCGTGCGTGTTCATCACGACCGGGCCGTACCACGCCACGGGCTCCTGGATCGGCTTGCCCGACACGAGCAGGAACCGGATGCCCTCTTCGCCCGCCTGCACGGTCACCTCGTCACCGCGATCGAAGAGCACGAGCGATCGGTTGTCGGCCTGCGCCGACGTCATGGCCCAGCCAATGCGCTCGGTCGGCACGACGAGAGGCGCCGACGCGTGGCCGAAGGTGCCCTCACCGGCAAACACGTAGGCAAAGGCGTGCCGCGTCGTCTCGACGGGCAGCGACTTCCGCGTGTTGGGCGGCACCGAGACGTCGAGGTAGATCGGATCGGCCGCCACCCCGTCCACGGGCCCCTTCCGGCCCCAGAAGCTGCCGCACACGACCTGCACGCGCGTCCCATCATCGTCTGTGACCGCGGGGATGTCCGCGCCTCTCACTTTCTGATAGCGGGGCGGCGTCATCTTGAGAGACGAGGGGAGGTTCGCCCACAACTGGAAGCCGTGCATGCGGCCCTGCTCGTCGCCCATCGGCATTTCCTGATGGATGATGCCGCTGCCCGCCGTCATCCACTGGAGGTCGCCCGCCTCGATACGGCCTCGGTTGCCGATGCTGTCGCCGTGCTCGACCGTGCCGGCCAGCACGTAGGTGATCGTCTCGATCCCGCGGTGCGGATGCCAGGGAAAGCCAGCCAGATAGTGCTCCGGTCGATCGCTCCGGAAGTCGTCGAGCAGCAGGAACGGATCGACGTCGCTGGTGAACTCGGGGGAATTGCCGAAGGCGCGGTTCAGGTGCACGCCGGCGCCTTCGAGCGTCGGCTGCGCCCGGACGAGGCGCTTGACGGGTCTGATGGACATGGGCCCTCCGCTGACGTACTCACCATTGTGCCTCATCGGGCGAAGACCGGACACCACGATCGAAATCAGGATGCGCGATTCGGTCGTGGAGAAATGGGAGGCGGCGGGAATCGGTGCATGCCGTTCCCGCCGC
>JACQTK010000083.1 GCA_016210845.1 Acidobacteriota bacterium
AGAATCAACGTCTCCACCGCGGAGGGGGGCCGCGCGGCGGCGTCGCTCCGGGCGCGCGACGCCGCAAGGGCCTGACGGCCCCTGTAGCGCGGGGGCTTTCGCCCCCGCGACGCGCAGGCTGAAGCCTGCGCTCTACAGGCGATTGGCGACGTGTCTAATTCCCTCTTCCTCCCGCCGGCGCCGCGGCCGGCGGATTGATCACCGCCCCGTCCCAGTGCTCGACCAGCCTGCCGTTGCGCACGCGGAACGAGTCGAACGTGAACACCTCGTAGAAGGTGCCCGCCGGCGCCGTCGGATCCTGGCGGGAGGCCTTGTGGACGATCGTCACGATGTCGCACTCGGCCGTGACGACCTCGACCGCGTTGCCCGGTGGGGGCTGCGGGCCGGCCGCCGCGCCGCCCTGACGGGCCCCGCCGCCACCGCCGCCGCCCTGGCGGGCGGCGCCGCCGAACCGCGACTTGAAGTAGTCGAAGTCCGACATCTTGGCCTCACGGGCGCCCTTCACGAACGCCGGGTTGTGCTGAATGTAGCTCGGATCGGCGAGCGCCACGCGCGCGTCGCCCGTGGTCTGAAAGAACGCGATCGCCACCTTCTTGTTGGCTGCCAGCTCCGCCGGCGTGGCGGTACAGCCCGGGGGTGGATTGGCTGGCACCAGCGGCGCGGGCGCCTGCTGGGCCGACCCGAGGGCCACCGCCACGAGCGGCAGCGCGCCGACGAGCATCATGGTGGTCTTTCTGAGCATGCGGTCTCCTTTGCTGGACGATGACTGAGGGCGCCTATTGTATAGCCCTCTGACAGAAACTTCAGAAACTCTTCAGAATGCCGCCCTCGCGGGAACGCTAGGATTTCCTGAGGCCGCGGCGGCTGAAGCCAAGGCCGCGGCGGCTGAAGCCGCCGCTCTACCGGTGATTGATGTAGAGCGCAGGCTTCAGCCTGCGCGTCACCGAAGGGACCGAGGAAAGGACCTGCTATGCCCATGATTCGCCGCTCGATTGGCGCGGCCGCCCTCCTGTTCGTTGGCGCACTGACCCTGCAGCAGTGCACCTCGACGTCGACACCGCCTGCGCCCGAGGCCGCACCCGCCGCGCCCGAGCTGACCGCCGTCGTGTCGGTGAGGGAGCTGATGGCCAGCCTCATCGATCCGCTGGCCGACAACGTGTTCGAGGCCGTGGCCGTGGACGTCACCGACAAGGGGGTCGTCGAGACGAAACCGACCACGGATGAAGACTGGGAGAAGATCCGACAGGGCGCCATCGCGCTGGCCGAGGGGTCGAATCTCCTGAAGATTCCGCGCCCGGTCGCCCCGGCCGACGACTACGTTTCCAAGAACCCCGAGGAGCTGTCCCCCGCGGAAATCCAGGCGATCATCGACAAGAATCGTGGCGCCTGGAACGCCTTTGCGGACGGCCTGCGGCAGCAGGGCCTTGCCGTGCTGGAGATCGTCGAGGCCAGGGATACCGACAAGCTGTTCCAGGCGGGCAGCGACATCGACCGCGTGTGCGAGAGCTGCCACCTCACGTTCTGGTATCCTGGCGAGCGCGAGGCGGTGACCCGCGCCCGCGAGAGCCGCGCGTTCAAGGAGCCGGTGAAGAAATAGCTGAAGGAGGAGAGTACACGACATGTGGAGGAGTCGGTCCACAAAACGTCTTGCGGCGGCATCGCTCTTGTTCGCCAGCGCGCTTGCATTGCAGCAGTGCGGCTCGACGCCCGCAGCCGGGAGCGAAGGCGGACAGCCCTTCAAGCCCGTCGCCACCGTGGATCAGGTCATGGACGCCATCGTCATTCCGAACGCCCAGGCCATCTGGGACTCGATCGTGTACACCAACGGCGAACTGGTGGCGTCGCCCAAGACGGATGACGACTGGTACAACCTGCAGATGAACGGGTACGCCGTGGCGGAGGCGGGCAACCTGCTGATGATGGCGCCCCGCGCGCGAGACGACGGCGACTGGATGACGTTCGCGGCGGCGCTCGTGGATCAGTCGCGCGCTGCCGTGAGAGCCGCCGAGGCCAAGGACGTGCAGGCGTTGCTGGTGGCGGGCGGCGACGTCTACACCGTGTGCACGGACTGCCACCGCCAGTACGTGGCGTCGGATCCCGACGCTCCGGATCCGCCGATTCCAGGCGCGCCCGCGACGAACTGATCCAAAGATCCCTTTGAGATTTGCGTGGCGAGGACCTTGTCAGGTCCGCGGGGCGAGCCTGGCCAGGCTCGCCCCACGCGCTGAGTCTGTCAGCGCCGCCCCGCGGCCGCCGTCTCGGGCACCGCGGCGGGCTTCACCAGCGGCCAGTAGTTCAGGTACACCGCGTAGAAGATCAGGAACGGGAATGTCACGCTGAGGAGGGCGTTGGCCAGCCACACCTCGTAGTCGTATCCCGGAGGGCCCGACGCGAGCTGACCGGTGACGGTCGGCGCCAGCACGCCGTAGAGGTTCGCGAGCAGCACGCCCACGACCAGCGCCGCGACAGCATTGGCCACGCCTTTGAGCGGCTGCGTCATCTTCGCGAACAGGGATCCCTGCAGCATGTTGAGCACGATGATGCTGCCGAAGATGAACGGCACGGTCGTCCGCGTGAAGAAGATCATGGGATCGTTGCCCATCGCCGTCACGCCGACCTGCACCAGGATCGCCCCGATGACGAGGATCGCGAGCGTCCACACCAGCCCCAGCACAGGCTGCTGCATGAGCCCCGGCGCCCTGGTGAAGGGCCACAGGTCGAAGCACAGGATCAGGAACATCACCGCCAGTGCGGTGACCCAGAAGACGAGCGTCATCACCCCGTTGAACATGCCCTGCGGCGCCGACGCCAGGTAGACGGGCGCGCCCTGCATGAAGTCGTAGTTGTGGAAGATCCGGAAAAACGCGTACGTGAACGCGTAGGAGAACACGAGCAGCGCGAGCCCTGCGACCACGGGGTTCTTGAACAGCTTCGTGAACGGCCACCCGCCCCACATGATCGCCAGGTAGAAGGTGGTCGGGACGACGACGATCACGAAATGCGACGGAATCGGCCCAGGCGGGCTGACGCCTTCGCCGGCCAGGTTGAGCGCGATCGGCGCGATCACGGCCGCCGCCGCCGCGGTGACCAGCAGCATCACGAGGCCCTTGGCGGGCTGCGGCAGCTTCGCCACGAACGGCGGATTGGCGCCCGCCCACAGCACGACCGCCACGACCTGAAACGGGATCAGGCACAGGTTGTAGAACGACACCCAGCCAACGAAGGTCGGGAAATCGAAGAGCGAAACGAAGATCAACGAGATGGCGATGACGATCGCCGATGCGACCAGACCGAGCGCAGGTTGTGCCACTGCTGCCTCCCTTCTCTCACACTGCCGCCACGGCGGCCGACGCCCGTTTGACGACCTCGACCACGCCCGCGTCGCCGTCCACGCGGATGATGTCGCCGTTGCGAATCGAGTTGGTGGCGTTCCACGTCCCCACCACCGCGGCAATCCCGTATTCCCGCGCCGCAATCGCCGCGTGCGTCAGCATCCCCCCCGTGTCCGTCACCACCCCCCCGATCTTCAGGAACAGCGGCGTCCACGCCGTCCCCGTAT
>JACQTK010000076.1 GCA_016210845.1 Acidobacteriota bacterium
AGTCTGAAGGCCGCCGATTCGAACGCGCCGCCTGAGACAGCAAAACGGCTCATGATCGAGCACCAGCACACGATTGTCTATGAAGGTGAAGAGCCAATCGAAGAGGCGGCGCCGTACCCGCGCTGCATTGGTGGGGCACGCCGATGTCCGCCGGAAGACTGCGGCGGTATGCACGGATATGTCGAGTTCCTTGCGGCGATCAACGATCCATCGCATTCCGCACACGCCGCGATCGAACGGCATTCTCCGTCACGGCGAAGCTCTGCCTTCCATCGGTCGCACCGGACGCGACAGGGGCAACCGGCTCGAGCGCTCATCGCGCGGGGATGCGCAGCTCGCGCGCGAGCGGCTCGACGCGATACACCTGCTGCAGCGCGACGCGCATGAACTGCGGGTGTACCGCCACCGTCCGGTTCTTCTCCGTGTCGAACCAATAGCTCCCCGAGATCGAATGGATGTTCCCGTCGAACACCAGTCCGACGATGTCGCCCGCGGCGTTGACCATCGGGCTGCCCGAGTTGCCGCCGACGATGTCGTTGGTGGTGACGAAGTTGGCGCGCGTCGAGAGGTCGAGGCGCTCGCGGGCGTCGAGCCACCGCATCGGCAGCGCGAACGGCGGCGCGCCCGTGGTCCGCTCGTAGAGGCGATCGAGGCGCGTGACGGGCTCCACGCGCGTGCCGCTCTCGACCCAGGCCTGCACCGCGCCGTACGAGAGCCGCAGCGTGAAGGTGGCGTCGGGATACAGATCCGTGCCGTAGACCTTGAACCGTGCCTGGGCGATGGCCTGCTGCGCCACCCGCTCCGGCCCCTCGACCTCGTTCTCGACGATCGTGCGGAGGCGGCGCGACTCGGCGTCGACCTGACGCGCCAGCGCGATCACCGGGTCGCTGCTCGCCGCCACCGCCGCCCGGCCGCCGTCGAACAGCCGCATGCGCACCGCCGGATCGGCCAGGTCGGACCCTCCGATCAGCTCTTCGGCCCGCTCGTCCGGGCTCTTGGTGCCGAGCACCGCCCTCACGATGGGATGATCCGGACCGAGATACTCGCGCATCCGCTCGAGCGAGAACGACAGCTTCACCCGCTCGAGCTCGGGATAGACGGGCGTCGCCGCCTCGAGCGCCGCGCGCAGGCGCGGCAGCGCACCTTCCGTGTACTCCCGGAGGCGCTCGGCGTTCGGCCTGGCCCGCTCGTCAGCCGCGCGCACGAGCTGGCGGGCATAGAAGAACAGATCGGAGTTGAAGCCGGCCGCGCCCTCGAGCCACACCCACGGAATGTGGATATCACGGTTGCGCTGCTCGGCCTTCGCGATGGTGTCCCACGCGTCGCGCGCTGACGCGAGGGATGGATCGGCCGCCACCGCCGCGCGCAGCTTCTGCTCCTCGGCCTCGCGCTGCGCCGTCATCCGGTCGTCCAGCAGCGATAGCTGCTGCACGCGCCGCACTTTGATCGTGTTCTCGATGCTCCCCAGGTAGTCCATCGCCGTCCGCTCGGCTTCATCCGACGACTTCGAATACTGGATGAGGCGCCCCCGCAGCTCGGCGTACCGGATCAGCCAGAACGGCAGCACGAGATCGCGCTGCGTCTTGAGCTGCGCCACGGTCATCAGCCGCTGCGTCGTACCCGGGTGTCCCGCCACGAACACGGGATCGCCCTCCGCCGCGCCATTCCAGTTCACATTGAGGTGCGTGGGGGTGGCGGCGGGCTTCCCGTTCTCGTAGACGCGCAGCAGCGCCATGTCGAGGCACCAGCGCGGGAACTGGAAGTTGTCGGGATCGCCGCCGAACGCGGCGATGGCCTGCTCGGGCGCGAACGCCAGCCGCACATCGCCATACCGCTTGTACTTGTAGAGCCAGTACTCCCCGCCCTGATAGAGCGTCACTCCCTCGCACGAGAGCGGCGCACCGCGCTTCGTCGCGGCCTCCTCACACGCGGATTCGAGGCGCGTGAGCGTCTGGTTTCGCATCGTGGCGGCCTCGGCGGGCGCAACCCTGGCGATCGCGGCGGTCACGCGGGGCGTGACGTCCTCGGTGTCGACGAGCACCGAGGCCTGCGATCCCTGGCAGCGCATCTCGCCGTCCCGGTTCGCCGCCATGAAGCCGTCCGCAACGAGGTCACGCTCGGCGGTCGAGTTGTCGGCGAGACACGTGTTCACGCAGTGATGGTTGGTGAGCACGAGTCCTTCGGCCGAGACGAACGATCCCGTGCAGCCGGTCTCGAGCCGCACGACCGACTGACGCAGGCGATCGAGCCACGGGTCGGTGATGCGGACGCCGTACTTCTCCTGGACGATGCCGCCGGGGAAGTGGTCGAACGTCCACATCCCCTCATCGGCGGCGACGATGGCGGCGGTGGCCACGAGGAGCGATGCCGTCAAGAGGCGCGTCATGCGTCGACAGTAGCGCTGTCGCGGGCGGGAGGCAAGGGGCAGGCGGAGGGCCGGGCGGCCCAGCCGGGGGAGGATCCAGACGGGCACGGTCTGTGCGATAAGGGAAGCGTGCTCGAGCTCGTCGACGTCGGCCCCCGCTCGCTCGAGGCGTATCGCGGCATCGCGCCCGACCCCATCCTCGACGACCTGGTGCGCCATGCCGCGGACCTGCGGGGCGCCCGCGTGCTCCACGTCAATGCCACGCCGTATGGCGGCGGCGTCTCGGAGCTGCTCCGCTCCAGCGTGCCGATCCTGAACGATCTGGGGCTCATCGCGCACTGGAAGATCATCCTCGGCGACAACCGCTTCTTCCGGGTTACCAAGAAGATTCACAACGGCCTGCAGGGGGCCGTCGACGATCTGACCGAGAAGGAGCGCGAGGCGTACCTCGACACATCGCGCCGCAACGCCGAGCTGCTGGAGGAGGAGTACGACTTCGTCTTCCTCCACGACCCGCAGCCGGCGGGCATCCTCTCGCTCCGCGAGAAGAGGATGGCGAAGTGGATCTGGCGGTGCCACATCGACACGGCGCAGCCGAATCCAGGCGTCTGGGCATTCCTGCGCGACTGCCTGCGGCCGTTCGACGCGGCCGTCTTCACGATGGCGTCGTTCATCCCGCCAGACTTTCCCATCGCGCGCGTGGAGATCATGCCGCCGGCCATCGATCCGCTCAGCCCCAAGAACATGCCGCTGGCCGACGCCACGGCCCGGGCCGTGCTCGAATGGATCGGCGTCGAGCTGGATCGGCCGCTCGTCAGCCAGGTCTCGCGGTTCGACCCGTGGAAGGACCCGCTGGGCGTCATCGCCGCCTATCGCCTGGCGCGCGAAGAGATTCCGGACCTGCAGCTCGCCCTGGTCGGCTCCATGGCCCTGGACGATCCGGAAGGATGGGACGTCTACCGCCAGGTCAGAGACGCGGCGCTCGCAGATCCCGGCATTCACGTGTTCACGAACCTCACGGGCGTGGGCAACATCGAGGTCAACGCGTTCCAGCGGCGTTCGCAGGTGGTGATCCAGAAATCGATCCGCGAAGGATTCGGGCTCGTGGTGTCCGAGGCGCTGTGGAAGGAGACGCCGGTGGTGGCTGGCGACGCCGGAGGCATTCCACTGCAGATGGCGGATGGCGTCGGCGGAGTGCTCGTGCGGGACGTGGAGACGTGCGCGCGGGCGGTCGTCGCGCTGCTCGAGGATCGCGACCGCGCGCGGGCGCTGGCGCAGGCGGGACGCGACCGGGTGCGCGAGCATTTCCTGCTTCCGCGACTGCTCCTCAACGAGCTGGAGCTGATGCAGGAGCTGTCCGCGGGGCGGCGCGTGGTCGCCGCCAAGGAGCGCGACCCGGTCTGCGGGATGTCGGTGGCGGCCGACGAGGAGGCTCCCGAGGCCGCGTTCGAGGGCGCCACGTATCGCTTCTGCTCGGACTTCTGCCGCGCGCAGTTCCTGCGCAACCCGCCGCACTACGCCCGCCGAGTGTTGCGCACTGATCGCGGATCGCGTCGAGATTGATTCTGAGTCTCTCTCTCAGGTTGGGCCTCGCTGAGCCCTCGTGCTAGGTCTAGCCTGAACGCGCACGCTGAAGCGTGCGCTCTACAGGTGGGTGAGTCATCCCCCTGTAGAGCGCGGCGGCTTCAGCCGCCGCGAGAGGCTCAGGTCGGGACGGACTGCCAGGATCGGAACTCCGCGCGGAGGCTCTCGGCCTCGGCGCTGATCGCCCGCGCGATCTGTCCGGCCAGACGGCTCTGTTCCGTCACGCGCCGCCAGGCATCGGAGGCCGTCTTCTCGCGCGCGAGGCGGCGGTCGGCCGCGAGCTCGTCGCCCGCGCGCGCGTACTCACGAAGCAGCGCGGCGCCCTCCTCGTCCACGTAGTCGGCGAGCGAGACGTAGGCGATCTCGAGGTAATCGCGCAGCTCCGTCGTCAGCCGTCCGCCCGACGCCAGCACCTTCACAGACCTCTTGAAGGCCGCACGGATCGTGTCCTTCGAGTGCGGCAGATCGCGGAGCGAGCCTGGATAGACGTCGGCCGCGGCGTGCGCCTCAACCACCTGGAGGTACTCCGCGACGATGCCCTGTGCGCCTGCTGGAGTATCAGGATTCAAGGTGTGCCCCCTCCATCGATCCGCTGCCGTGGACGAGGGGCAGGAGCGTGCGTGTGAGCTTCATCTCCTCGGCCAGCTCCTGCCGCCGCTCGGCCAGCGCCGCCAGCTCGGCCTCGCGCAGCAGCTGCTCGCGAAGCTGCCGCTCGTACTCCGCCATCGCGCGCTCGAGATCCGCCTCCGACGCGGGACGCTTCTGCATATCGTCCACGTAGCGCTTGAGGAAGTAGTGGATCGTCTCCACCCTGATCTTGATCGAGCCGCTGGGCTTGTTCTCGTCGATATCCTTGAACGAGAAGTACGGCGTGCCCGACTTCTCGATGATCGACTCCACCACGGTGTAGATGGGCGCGTCGTGTCCGCACTTGAAGCTCGAGAGCTCCAGCGCCACCAGGTTCGGGTGCCGAGCCGTGAGTGTGGCGGCCCACACCTTCAGGTTCGTGTTGGCCGAGTAGCTGTTCTTCCAGACGTCCTGGATCTCCAGGGCATCCCGAATCGCGCCGGACCGGACCTCTCCGCCGAAGAGCCGCTCGAGCAGGTCTTCGTCCATCGGCAGCGTGCTTTGCGAAAAGACAGGGTGCCCGAGCTTCTGGAACTCCTCGAGGATCTCGTGATTGAGGCCCGGATCGTGGTGATAGGGCCGCGCGAGCACCACGATGCCGACGCGCTTCTCGCGCTCGAGCTCGTCGAGCACCTCGCGCGCGCGGCGCTGGAGGTCGGCCTCGTACGCCAGCAGCGACGCGAACGCCACGTCCACGGCACGCTGGTTCTCTTCCGGCGACAGCCCGAGGATCGGCGCCCACGCCTCGAGCATCTGGTGGCGCAGCAGCGCCCGGTCCGCGAAGTTCACGAGCGGGCAGAGGTACGGTACGCCCAGCTCCTTGAAGACGTTGCTCTCCTTGGTGAAGGCCGCCTTCGCCGTCTCGGGCGTCACGGTCACCGTGGGGCACGCGTTCGATCCCTGCAGATGCGCCAGCGACGTGTGCAGCACGTCCACCATGGGGAAGAAGATGCAATCGAGCGGCTTCTTGGCGTGCTTGGCGAACAGCAGGTTGTGCACGTGGGCCACGGCCACCTTGGCGGGGAAGCAGGGGTCGATGGCGCCCCGTCCGGCGCCCTCCCGGTACAGCTCGCCGCTCGTGTAGTCGGAGTAGACGAGATTGCCCGCGAGCACGCCGAGGCTCTCGAAGTACGCGCTGAAGAACGGCGCGTAGGTGTACATGTTGAGCACGCGCGGCATGCCGATGCGGAGCTTCTCGCGCCGCGCGATGAGCGCGGCCCGATCGCGCGCGGCCTGCGGCGTCCAGCGGCGGATCGGCGGCGCCGCATCGGCCACCTTCTCCGGGCATCGCGGCTTGAAGGCGTCCCTGGCGGCGATCTCCACGAAGTTTGGGTTCGCCTTCTTGATGGCGTCGACGCCCGATTTGATCCCGCGCATCGCGTCGACGTCCTCGACGCTGCCCTTCTCGCATGTCGAGATGATGAGACGCCGCTCGTCGCCTGCTTTCGGGACCTTCGAGATGAACGTCACGGGCGCGACGTTCGGCGGACCGGCCGCCTTCGCCGAGGCTTCGGCGCCCAGGGAAGGTCCGCCTCGACGTACGTCGAGAGTACGGACGTCGCGGGTCTGTTCGGGCATCTTGATGTCGATGAACGTCCGAAGGCAGGTGTTCTTGCAGAAGTTGCAGCGGGTCGCTTCGTTGCGCGTGGTGCGGTAGCTGATCTTCCGCACCGCGTCGAGGCCGATGAAGGTCGTCCGATGGCCGTTGTTGTAGAGGCGCATCGCCTCGACGCCCGCGCCGATGGCGCCGGACTCCCCGCAGTGCTCGTGCACGATGATCTCGGGCTCGACGCCCGCCCCGCGGAAGTTCGAGCGGATGAAGTCCACTTCCGCCTTCACCGCCGCCAGGTTGTGCTGCGTGCCTCCCTGCAGGATGAACCGCGACCCGAGCTTCGCCAGGTTCGGGATGCTGGCCACGTAGAGGAAGATGTTCTTCGGCAGCACGGCCGCCAGGCCGGCCAGGATCTCCTCGGGCGCCCACCCCTGCCGCTGGAAGTTGACGATGTCCGACTGCATGAAGACGGCGCAGCCGTAGCCGAAGATCGGCATGGCCTGCGCGGCAAAGGCCTTGTCGGCGAAGTCGCGCACCTCGATGCCGAAGCCCTCCGCCGTGGACTGCAGGAAGTAGCCGTTGCCGGCCGAGCACTGCGTGTTCAGCTTGAAGTCCTTGACCCGCCCTTCGTTCAACACGATCAGCTTGATGTCCTGGCCGCCGACGTCGACGATGACGTGCGGGTCCTCGTAGAAGCGGATCGCCGACTCGGTGTGCGCGACGGTCTCGACGAGCGCCGCGTCAGCCTGCAGCACGTCCTTCAGGATGTCTTTGGCATACCCGGTGGTGCCCACGCCGAGCACCTCGACCGTGGCTCCGGCCCGTTCGACCTGCGTGCGCAGCCCGTCGAACATGTCGAGGGTGTCCTGAATGGGGTTGCCCTTGGAGAGCTGGTAGACCTTGCACAGCACGTCGCCGGTGGTCGACAGCAGCACGGCCTTCGTGGACGTCGAGCCGCCGTCGACGCCGATGAACCCGCGCACGATCTCCCCTGGAGCGAAGGTGGCCGGAACGAATGTCTTCGGCGTGTAGCGTTCCCTGAAGGCCCGAAGCTCTTCCTCCGACGTGCTCAGGCCGCGGCCGCCCGACGCCGCCTTCTCCTCCGCACGGCCGGCCGTGATGTAGTGCTCCAGCTTCGACGTGCCCCGGTACCGGCCGACGGCGGCCTCCTCGTCGCGGCCGAACTGCACGGCGCCGAGGGCCGCGAAGTACTGCGCGTTGGCGGGCACCTTGATCAGCGTCTCGGGCGAGTGGCCGGCGGGAATCTCGACGCCGCGCTCCTTCCACGTCCTCGGAATGTTGTGCTGTCACGCTTCGCGCATCCCGCGGATGAAGGTGTTGGGCCCGCCGAGCAGCAGCACGTGCGGGCGCAGCGTGTGTCCCCGCGTGAGCACGGTCAGGTTCTGCAGGACGATGGCGTCGAACAGCGACGCCATCAGCTCGTCGGACGGCGTGCCCTCCTTCTGCAGGCCGTTGATGTCGGTTTCGGCGAAGACGCCGCACTTGCCCGCGACCTTGTGCAGCTTGAGTCCGAGGTAGCCCTGGTTGCCCAGATCGTCGGTCGGGATCCGCAGCTTCGCGTTGATCTCGCCCTCGCCCGAGGTTTCGATGGGCAGGAAGATCATGTCCTTGAAGTGGTTCATCACGGCCGACTGCACGCCGTCGGACTGCGACGACGGCATGCAGCCGAAGGGCTTGAGGCTCAGCACCATGTGCGCGCGGGTGCGCGAGACCGCCGAGATGGTGCACGACGCGCCGGTACTGGTGGTTCCAGAACCAGTTGCCGACGGCGAAATAGGCGAGCGTGCTGCGGAACGTCAGCTCGCGCTTCAGACGCGCGCGCACCTCGGTCCGCGGCGGCGGATAATCGACATCCTTGCGGCGGATCCCGTTCGCCTTGGCGAGCCACAGCATGTACATGACCCAGGTGCCGATCGGCTCGACCATCACCTGCGCGCCCTCGCGCTCGAGGAAGCGGAACATCCGGAAGTTGCCGTCGCCCTCGGTGGTCTGCGCCCAGAACTCCCCGGTGACCTTCACCACCGGCTTCACGCGCAGGCGGTCGACCTCAATCGTGCCGATGCGCTCGCGCGCCGCCTCGAGCGCCTCGATCGTCTGCGGGCCGTACAGGTGGTCGTGGATCTTGCCGAGCGCGTTGAGCGTGTTGCGGAGCGTCCGGCGCTCGCGCAGCCACCCTGGCGCGCGCTCCTCGATTTCGTACTTCTTTCGATCACGCACCGTGCGTGTGAGGTCGTCCATCACTTCGTGCATCACGCGGTCTGTCTCGCCCGGGCGCACCTCGAACGGACGGATCTGGTAGGTCATGTCGTTGAGGATGTCGCCGAAGTTGAGCGCGCTGAACGCCCCCATGCCGAAGTCCACGGTGAACTTCAGGCCCGGCTCGCCCGAGGCGGCCCGGATGCCGTCGGTCTGCTGAAACAGGAGCACCCGGAACCCGTCGAAGCCCGCGTTCTGCACGCCGAGGCGGTACTCCGCCTCGTACATGCCGAAGCGGCACGGGCCGCACGATCCCGCGGTGAAGAACACGTAGTTGTCGATGATCTCCTCGCGGGAGAGGCCGGTCGATTCCAGATGCTGGAGGTGCTTGATCAGATGCCCGACGGTGAAATACGTCGGATTGCACTGGCCGTTGTTGCCGTACTCCTTGCCGAGCTGGAACGCGGCGACATCCGGCGTCGGCAGAATCTCCACCCTGTAGCCGGCCGACTGAAAGGCGGACTTGATGAGCCACTCGTGCTTCGACGTGAGCCCGCCGAACAGGATCGTGACGCGGTCGCGCTCGGCCGCCGTGAACGGCCGCTCAACCCGGCGGTGAAAGTGCTGCCGCGGCGGCTGCGCGGCCAGCCGCGCCTGCAGCTGCGCGCGCTCCGCCTCCACGCGGCGGCGGACTTCGGCTTCAATCGCCTCGCGCGTGCGAAGTGGGATGGTTGAGACGGTTTCCGACGAGTGCATCTGATCGGAGGCGCAGCTCATGATGCCATCCTTTGTTGGGAAGTCGAGTGTGGAAACCGGCACGTCCGGGACGCGGCCGCGGGGCGAAGAGAAGTCGCAATCGTGAACGCATGTCGCCGGTGCGCCGCTCGCCGGAGCGGCGCAGAGTCGCGCCCTCGGCAACGCGTGGGCCACGGTGTGGCAATTCTCGCGTCTGTGAAAATTCTCGCGTTCCGCGCGCGAACGTCAGGGGCTCTGTTCGCACATGCGACACGGGCAGGCGTTTTCGAGACACAGCAGGCAACGGGCTATAGTCGGAGCAGATGAGAGGCGGCGCGCTGTCGACGGATCTCTACGAGCTGACCATGATGGCCGGCTATCACGCGGCCGGCCTGATGGCGCCCGCCACATTCGAGCTGTACGTGCGGAACCTGCCGCCGAACCGCGCGTACCTCGTCGCGGCCGGGCTCGAGCAGGCATTGCAGTACCTGGAGCACGTCCGATTCACGAAGGAAGACATCGAGTACCTCCGCCACGTACCCGCGTTCAGCCGCGTGCGTGACGAGTTCTTCGACGACTACTTGCCAGCCTTTCGCTTCAGCGGCGAGGTGTGGGCCGTCGAAGAGGGTACGCCGGTGTTTCCTCCCGAGCCGCTCCTCCGGGTCACCGCGCCGCTGCCGGAAGCCCAGCTCGCCGAGACGGCGCTGCTGGCGCACGTCGCGTTTCAAACGTCGGTGGCCAGCCGTGCGGCCCGCATGGTGGACGTGGCGGCCGGACGCACGGTGGTGGAGTTCGGCGCCCGGCGGGCCCATGGCATCGAGGCTGGGGTGTTGGCCGCGCGAGCCGCCTTTCTGGCCGGCTGCCACTCGACGTCGAACGTCGAGGCGGGACGCCGGTTCGACATTCCGGTCTCGGGCACGATGGCGCACTCGTGGGTCACCGCGTTCCCGGACGAGCGAACGGCCTTCCGCGCGTTCGCCGACGTCTTCGGCGATCGCACGGTCATCCTCCTGGACACGTACGACACCCTGGCTGCGGCCCGCACCGTGGCGGCCAGCGGCCTCCGGCCGAGCGCCGTGCGGCTCGACAGTGGGGACGTCGTCATGCTCAGCAAGCAGGTGCGCGGCATTCTCGACGCCGCGGGCCTCCACGAGACCGACATCTTCGTCAGCGGCGACCTCGACGAATGGCGCATCGCCGAGATCGTGGCGGCAGGCGCCCCTGTCGGCGGCTTCGGTGTTGGTGCAGCGCTCAGTACATCGAGCGACGCGCCGTCGCTCGGGGCGATTTACAAGCTCGTCGAGATCGAGCGGAGCGGATCGCCGGTGCCGATCGCCAAGCTCAGCCCAGGCAAACAGACCCACCCCGGCCGGAAGCAAGTGTGGCGGACGTTCCATGGCGGCACGGCCGGTGAGGATGTCATCGGGCTTGCGGACGAGTCCCGCCCGGGCGGTCGGGAGCTGCTCACGCGCGTGATGGTGAGGGGGACGCGCGCGCGAGCGCCGCGGCCGCTGGCCGAGCTGCGCGATCGATGCCGGTCCTGGCTGGCCGAGCTGCCCGGCGCGGTGCGCCGCATCGACGTGCCCGCGTCGTATCCCGTGCGGCTGAGCGCGGCCCTTCAGGCTCTCATAGAAGAGACATCGCGGACCGCAAGTCGCGGCGGCTGAAGCCGCGGGATCGCGGCGGCTGAAGCCGCGGGATCGCGGCGGCTAAAGCCGCGGGATCGCGGCGGCTAAAGCGGATTAGCCCGGTCGCTCGCCCTCGTCGCGATCGTGATCGGCGGACTGCTCTTCATGTACGGCGAAAGTGGAGCGAAGCGACAGATTAGCGGAATCGTCTTCGGCGGGGGCCTCGCCCTGTTCGCGGGCCAGTTCCTGACCTGGCTGTTTTAGGAGCGGTGCAATGTCGGGACCGCACGCGAAGCCGGAGTGCCGGCCAGTCTACAAGGCGCTGCACCGTCCGCTGACCGTCTGCGGCGTTGATCGTCGCCTGTTCTTTCTTGCGCTCTTAATGGGCGCAGCGACGTTCAACCTCTTTTACTCGTTTGCGGCCGGCCTGCTGATGTTCTTCGGTCTGTACGCCTTTGGCCTGTGGGCGACGAAGCGAGACACCGAGATGCTGCGCATCCTGCTGGCCTCGTCGCGGTTTCGCACCCGCTACGACGCCGCCAAACACCAACCCGTGGTGATCGAGGTACGGCCATGTTGAGGCTGCGACGCATTCTCCGTGACTATCAGGACGCGGGCAGCGTCAACAGTCTCATGGCGCTCTGGGGATTTGTCGACAGCCACGCCTTCCTGACCAAGGCTGGTCATCTCGGGCTGGTGTACCGCGTTGCCGGTGCCGACTTCGAGTGCCTCGACCACGCGCAGCGGCGCGATATCGTCCATCGGTTCGAAGGCGCGCTGCGACTGCTCGACGACTCCTGTCGGGTGTACCAGTACCTGTACAAGCGCCGCATCGATCCCCTCACCGCTGGGCCATGCGATCACCCGATCGCCGATGCGGCTATCCGACGTCGCGTCGAGTTCCTCAACGACCGTCGCAGGGAGCTGTACGACATCGCGTTGTATCTCGTCCTCGTGTATGAGGGACTCGGCCGGCATCGCCGCATGAGCACCCGGCTTCAGGCCTTCTGGCGCGAGCCGCGGCGCGCCCTTCGAGAATGGCTCTCCACCGAGACGACGTTCACCTTCGTGGGAACGGAGCTCGATCGTGCCATCGCACGCCTGTACCAGAAAGCCGCGGCGTTCGAGGTGTTGCTGGCGGACTCGATCCGTCCGACGCGGTTGGACAAGACCCAGGCCTTCAGGTTCTTCCGGCGCCTCGTGACCGGTGATTTCCTGATCGGTAAAGATGTGGGGTTGTGTCCGGCGGCGTTGGCCGGCCAGGATTCGTGCGGGAGGGATCTGCGTGCGCGGGTCGTGCGCGTGCAGCCAGGTCGCGAATCGTCGGACCTGACTCAGGCGGCGAGCCCAGGTGGCGCGCTGCACGTCGACCGGCGCCATGGCCCAGCGCAACGCCAGGTCGATGGTGATGAACGCGGCCCCTTGGCGCTCCACGAACTCGACAAAATGACGGAGCGTGACAGCGGGTTCGCGCAACTGCGCGCCCAGCGCCCGCCGGACCGCCACATACTGGGTCAAGGCCTTCCCCATCGTCGTCATCGCTCACCTCCCGTCGTCGGCCACGGCCGGGCCACGGTACGCAAGGCGCCGAACGCGACGTGGGTGTAGATGGCGGTGGTCGTTTGCGAACGATGCCGAAGGACTTGCGCGATTTCCGCCAGCGACGTGCCGCGGCGAATCAGATGCGTCGCCAGGCCATGCCGGAAGAGGTGGGCAGCGCCCCGGCCCGAGCGTGGCACCTTCGCGTCCGCGAGTCGGCGACAGACGATGTCGCCCACGACGGAGGGTCCACTCAGGCCGACGTAGGGCGGCAAGGCGCGCACGAACACGCGGCGAGAGCCGCTCGCCCTGTGATCCGTGCGGAGGTAGTGCGCCAGCGCGTCGCATATCCGACGAGCTTTGGAGCAGCAAGTCGGCCGAACTCGAAGCGGAGCTGCAGCGGGTTCGCGCGGAGATGGAGCGCCACGAGCGCGCCAGCCGCGAGTACGAAGCAACAGGCTTACAGATCTTAGAACTCGCGCAAACTGCCTATTCTCTATACGTTACAGAGAATCCGCAGGAACAGGCGCGACTGGTGAAAACGCTCCTATCGAACTGCACCTTCGATCGCGGAACTCTTTGTCCCACTTACAGAAAGCCGCTCGACCTCTTCGCGAAAGGTGCGGAAACTGGAGATTGGCTCCTCGGGCTGGACTCGAACCAGCAACCCTCCGGTTAACAGCCGGATGCTCTGCCATTGAGCTACCGAGGAAGGCAGGACGCGCGGTGCAGAAGACGGCTCCCGCAGGGAGCCGAACCTGTCGATCGTAACGGAAGACACGAGTGGGCGCAACGGGCGGGTGGACCGCCGACACGGGACGATCGGCGCATGGGCGGTCGGCCGACTACAAGGGCCCCTGACCGCAATGCGCCGCGCCCGCCTCGTCCGATCGTCGCTCGCGCTCGTGCTGGGGACGCTCGCCTGCCTCGCCTGGGGTTGCGGGGGATCCGAAGACGGCGACGGCCCCACGGGGCCCTCGCCCGCGCCGCGCGAGGTATGGAACATCCATTTCGGCACGCCGGGCAACGGACTCGACGTGTCGCCCTGCGGCGTGAGCGTCGCGGGCGGCTTCTGCGGCCAGCCGATCCGCGTGGACGCACACGGCGCGTTCTCCGAAGTCTGGTCCGAGTCCACGCCGAATACTCTCCGGGCCGAGGCACCCTGACGGCCACCGCGCTGTCGGCCGTGCTGGCCTGCGTCAACACGTCAGCAATGGGCACGATGTCGGCGACGCGATCGGGATCGGAGTACACGGGCACTGCCACGCTCGGCGGGCGCTCGGTCTCGATTCGCGTCCTGCAAGACAACCCGGGCTGCTGATTCGCGGGCCGGCCAGATCAGGGTCGCTTCTTCCGCTTCCCGACGCGCCCCTTCTCGCCGCCGGTGATGCCGAGCTGCACGCCCGTGCCGATGGCCCCGAGCACCAACCACGCGATCGGCACCCACTCCTGGCCCGGCGCGGGGTCGAGCGGATAGGCCACCCACACGTCGCCGGCGGCGGCCGCCGCGATCGCCTCCCGATTGCCGACCAGCGCCATGGCGCCCACGATCATCGTCCAGGCCCCGCCGAACGCGGTGCCGACGATGATGAAGTAGCGCTGCAGGTACATGGCGGCGGCCGCGCCCGCAATCGAGAAGAACACGACGACCAGGAAGTGCGGATCGCGGTCGCCCGCCGCCAGCACCACGTTGGCGACCACCGCGCCGAGACCCGCGCCGACGAGCGCGACGCCCACGAAGTAGGCCGCAATCAGCACGCCCGCGCCGAGCAGCCCGCCCACAACGGCAGCGACGATCATCGGTCCCGTGTCGCTCACGCCGAAGATCGAGCTGGCCGCGAGCGCCCCGAGGATGAAGCCGAAGATCGCCAGGACGATCCGGAACAGCCGGTAGCCGAAGAAGCAGGACACGATGCCGCCGGCCAGCAGAACGAGCGCGGCGGGGAGCTGATAGACGGCAGGCAGCATCAGCAGTGTGTGATGTGCGATCGGCGATCCGCGATTGGCGACTCGAGTCGCCGGCGAATGACTGTCACGAATCGCAAATCATAAATCGCCAGTCACGAATCGCCAATCACAAATCGCTTAGATATCCCGCCGTCCCTCCATGGCCCGCGCCATGGTGACCTCGTCGGCGTATTCGAGGTCAGACCCCACGGGAATCCCCATCGCGATGCGCGTGACGCGGACGCCCAGCGGCTTGAGGA
>JACQTK010000077.1 GCA_016210845.1 Acidobacteriota bacterium
CTCTCGGTCGAGGCCGTGAATCAACTCGGGCGCGAGACGGGACAGCAGCCGGCTCCGACAGGCGCTGGGATCGACAGGGACATCAACAACCTTCATGCTGGGGTTGCGACACTCACCAGCAAGGGAGGCTGCGATGTCCCCGACAGAGCTTACCAAGGTCCGGGACGCCCTGGCGCGGGCGCTCTCGGTCGAGGCCGTGAATCAACTCGGGCGCGAGACGGGACAAGCCGTCCGGCTGCGCACGGTCACCCCGCATCGCTTGTTCCTCGCGGTGGTATCGGTGCTCGCCAGTGCCCGAGTGGAATCGCTCGCGGACCTGCTCCGGGCGTTCAATCATCAGCAGGGCGTGGACGTCGCGTACAAGGCGTTCTACAACCGGCTGGCCCGCGTGGGGTTCGCCCGGTTCATGCGCGCGATGTTGACGCGCCTCCTCGATCGGCTCCGCCTCGAGACGCTGTCGCCCGAGGGCGAGCGGGCCGTCGCGCGCTTCCGGGACATCGTGATTCACGACGGGTCGTCCTTTGCGCTGAAGGCCGCGCTGCGCACGACGTTCCCGGGCCGCTTCACGGCGATTGAACCGGCGGCGGTGGAGGTGCACGCGACCTACAGTGGGTTCGCCGACGAGGTCTGCGCCGTACACGTCGCCCCCGACAAGGACGCCGAGCGCCCGTTTCTGCCGGACCCGGCGAGCGTGACGGACTGCCTGCTCTTGGCGGACCGCGGCTATCCCAGCGTGGCGTACTTCGAGGCCGTCCGCGCGCACGGGGGCTTCTTCATCGTCCGGCTGACCCGCACGTACGATCCCTGGGTGTGCGCGGCGTGGGTCGAGGGCGAGCGCGCCGCGGTGCCGCCGCGCATCCGCTTGTCCCGCTTCCTCGCGCGGCACGCGGGTCGCCGGGTCGATCTCGATGTCGAATTCGCCTGCGGGGCGCGGGCGGTGGGCTTCCGCATCGTCGTCCTGCCCGGGCGTGACGCGGCGATGACCCGGCTGTGCACCAATCTGTCCCGCACGCCGTTCTCGGTCGATGTCGTGGCCCGGCTCTATCGGTTTCGCTGGCAGATCGAACTGTGTTTCAAGGAGTGGAAGTCGTACGCGAACCTCCACCAGAGTGGAAGTCGTACGCGAACCTCCACCAATTCGACACGGCCAACCCGCACATCGCGGAAGGCCTCATCTGGGCGAGTCTCTGCGCGGCCGTCCTGAAACGCTTCCTCGCCCACGCGGCTCAGCGGGTGGGGAACGGGGCGGCCATGTCGACACGGCGCGTGGCCATGTGCGCCTGCCACATCCTCGACGACCTGGTCACCGCCTTGCGGATCGGCGTCGGCCTCCTCGGGGCGCTCCGCCGCGGACTGGCCTACTTGCTGGTCAACGCGCGACGCGCCCATCCCGATCGTGATCGCCGCACCGGCCGGCTACGCGCCGGACTGGCCCTCGTGGAGCCGGCTTAAGTGATCACCTATGAATCGTTCCTATCGTCGACTTCATCGTTCGACTTCGCCGAAGGCTCGGCGAAACTGGATCCGGTTCCTGCCGTCGGTACGTATGACCTGTGGTGTGGGACCCGTCGTGCACTGGGCACACCAATTACAGAAAAGCTCTGAGCCCGGCGCGCGCAACAGCAAGATGCCGGCCAAAACACGCGAAGCATCTCCCGGGCAGAGATCGCCGTCTTCCCTAATAAAAACGGCGAAGCGGTCAGTTTACTGCCGAGGAGCGTGGTTACATCGTTGTCGTATCACTGGTGAGATACGACAAGACTGTCTGACCACGGAAACGCATCGGCACGACCGCGGCACCACCAATTTCGCCCTCCCCCGCCATGAGATTGGACAGTTTTGTCGCGGCAGAGCATCGTCAAGACAAAACTGTCTTGTCTAAGATAAGACGTCGTGGGTGGAATCACGGCGCCGCCCGCGTCGTTGTCGTAGGTTCGCAACCGTTCCTGTGGTTCCGAGTGACTGCGCCCGTCAGAACACCCCTGCTGAAGCGACTGAGCGGAAAGAACCGCTGAGTGGCGTTCTGCGTCCAAAGAGTTGACACATCCATCTGTGGAGCTGAGAATACAAAGAATGTCGAAGGTGCGGCGGTCGACCGGCGTTCCCCTGATGATGGCGCTCGTGCTGTCGCTCGGGGCGCAGTGTCTCGTGGGGCAGGACATGACGACCGCACAAATGGCATGCTGTGCGGCCACCGATCACGACTGTGGCGCGGCAGCGGCGACCGAGGATTGCTGCCAGAGCGAGCGAGCTGAGCAGGATCAGCTGCTTACGCAAGCCCAGCATCTGGTACCGCCAGTTGCGCTGATCGCGAGCACGATTCCCGCGCTTGTCCCCCCGCTCAACACCTATGCGTCCGCCTTCGACGTCAATACGACCGAGCTGAGAGCGGCTTCTCCGCCCAAGTACGTCCTTCTCGCGTCCTTTCTGATCTAACCCTTCGCCCTCCTTGCGCCTTGGTACGTGCGTGTACCAACGGCCTCGCTACCTTTTCGTCACAGGTTCATCAGCTCGTCCGGTAAGCCACGGGCCACGGCCGGCTTGCCAGGGCGGTCGTTGCTTTGCGTGGGGCCAGAAGCATTTATGACTGGAAAAACCTCTGTCGTTGTGTTGTGCGCGGCGTTTCTCGCCGGGCCGGTTTGGGCCGGGTCCAATGGTGCCCCGGCTCCCCTGCGGCAGCTACAGGACCAGCTGCATGCTTTCGAACAGCGGCGCTCGTACGAGGGCCCGCCGCTGACGCTCGATGCGGCGCTGGACG
This sequence comes from Acidobacteriota bacterium, assembly GCA_016210845.1. Classification (GTDB taxonomy): domain Bacteria; phylum Acidobacteriota; class Vicinamibacteria; order Vicinamibacterales; family UBA2999; genus JACQTK01. The sequence goes on from JACQTK010000077.1 coordinate 2,759, forward strand.
AAGCGCTCGCAAAGAATCCAACGCTAATCGCCCTGCGACGGCAGTTCGAGGCCGCGCGCCTCCGTCCCGCGCAGGAGCGATTCCTGATGGCGCCCACGTTCGAGGCGCAAATCTGGCAGTGGCCAATCAGCTCCGTCAATCCGCTCGATACGAACATGTACATGTTCACTGCCGGCCAGGACATTCCGGGCCGCGGCAAGCGTCGCGCCCGTGCGGCCGTTCTGGAGAAAGAGGCGGAGGTCACAGAGAGCGAGATTGCCGTCCGGGCGCGCGACGTGGTCGATGAGGTAAAGCGGGTCTACGCGGATCTCTTCCTCGCGCGCACGCACATCGACATTCACCTTGCCAATGTGGATCTCTTGCGCCAGTTCGCCGACATCTCCGAGGCCAAATACACGACCGGCCGGATCTCCCAGCAGGATGTGCTGAAGGCGGTGGTCGAGCTGTCCAAGCTCCACGACGACCTCGTCATGATGGACCAGCGTGCTCGTCTCGCGGAGGCGCACCTCAACACCCTGCTCGACCGGCCACCCGATGCCCCGATTGGTCCGGTCGGCGCGCCGCACGAGCGCGTCGTCCTCCCAGCCTCCTCGGATCTGCAGCGGATGGCGGTCGAACGCCAGCCGGAGCTGCGGAACGCGCTCCTGCAGCGCGAGCGCGCCGAGGCGGCGCTCACCGCCGCGCGGACGGAGTACAAACCGGACTTCTTTGTCGGCGGCGGCTACTTCCTGATGCCGCGCGATCGGGATTCGTGGACCGCCTCGGTTGGGATCACGTGGCCGAATGCGCCCTGGTCGCGCGGTCGACTGGATGCGCGCGTGGCCGAAGCGACGGCCGACATCGAAGCCGCCCGCGCGCGCGAGCGTGTGGTGGAGAACGCCATCCGGCTCGCCGTGCAGGACGCGTACGTGCGCGTGCAGTCGGCGGCGCAGCGCGCCGCATTGCTCCGGACGAGCATCGTCCCCCAGTCGGAGCAGACGCTGGAGGTGTCGCGCGTGGCGTATCAGACCGACCGTGTCGACTTCCTCGCGCTGATTGACAACCAGCGCGTGTTGCTCGATGTGCAGCTCGCGTACTACGGTGCTGTCAGTGATCTCGAACAGGCGATTGCGGATCTCGAACGCGCGGTTGGGACCGAGCTCGAGTCGGCCATGTTTGCCGATGTGGGTCCGCAGGGCGACGAACAGAAGGAACGACGATGACCAACACCAATCGCAAGACGCGAGTCCTTGTCCTGTGTGCGCTCATGGCTGTGGTGGCGGCGGCCGGCCTGGCCTACGGTTTTCGAGACCGGCTGCTGGACCTCCCGGTGGTCCGGACCTTGTTTGCGGCGGCCGGCGCCAACACGACGCCCACCATGGGTGAGAACCCGGCGGCGCCACCGATGACGGACCCGGAGGCGGTCGATCCCCGTGCCCCGGTGAACCTCGACCTGCGACGGCAGCAGCTGATCGGCGTGCGCACTGCGCCTGTCGAGCGGGCGAACATGGACAAGACGATTCGGACCGTCGGCTCGGTCCGCTACGACGAAACCCGTCTCGCCGACGTGAACCTCAAGATCGAGGGGTGGATTCGCGATCTGCACGTGGACTACACGGGGAAATCGGTGTCGAAGGGCGACCCGCTCTTCACCCTGTATAGCCCTGAACTGCTGACCACCCAGCAGGAGTACGTGCTGGCGCTGCGAAGCCGCGACCAGCTGCGCGAGTCACAGATACCCGATGTGCGCGAGCGGGCGGAGCGGCTGGTGGAATCCGCACGCATGCGCATCGCGCTCTGGGATCTGCCGGCGGACCAGATGCGGGCGCTGGATGAGAC
>JACQTK010000080.1 GCA_016210845.1 Acidobacteriota bacterium
CGGTTGCGGGCGCCGGCGTGCCCGATCCATATTTAGAAGTCGCCGTTGATCCACGATCCAGGAAAGATCGAGGGCAGCGCGTCTGCTGCCGTCGCGCATGCCTCCGACATGGTCACGGTGCTGACGTCCGGGTGCTCCGACAGCCCGCCGTACAGCGCCCGCAGGAACGGACGGCCCTGGCCGTCGTAGTGCTCCCACGCGTTCTCCCCGTCCAGGATGATGAAGATCGTGGCCGCTGCCCCGTCGGTCTCGGCCGCGTACCGCCGTCCGCCCTCCACCACCCGATGGATGAAGTCTCCAGCGGCCCGCTCGGGCGACCACGAGGCGTAGCTGAAGCCGATCAGATCCGACAGCGCATGGTCGCGAAAGCCGCACGCGACCGTGCCTCCCTCGCGGCCGACGATGTACGGCCGGTAGAGCGCGGTGCGCTGCTCGAGGTGGCCGTCGGCGTTGCGCGTGAATCCCGGCCCCGTGGTGCGGGCGAGGATCTCCTCGTCGGTCGCCATCCAACGGAACCCGGCCTCGGCCACCAGCGGCACCATCGCGTCCGACACGCTCCCCTCCGACGGCCAGAGGCCCACGGGCCCCTGGCCGAACAGCCGCTCGTGCAGGGCGACCGCGCGCGCCAACTGCTCCGCGGCGTCCTCGGGATGGCGGAAGCGCGCGCGCGGCATGCGCGACTCCGGATGGGTCCGGAGGTAGACGTCCGTGTCGCACAGCAGCGGAAGAATCGGGTGGTAGAACGGCGACGTGGAGAGCTCCACCTGCCCCCGCGCCGCGGCGGCCGCGTACTCCGGAATCACCTTCCGCAGCAGCTCGAGCTCGACCTCGCGCAGCGTGAGCTTGTCCTGCTCCGTGAAACCGCGCCCCTTGGCCACCAGCGCGCGCACGCGGTCGTCGCCGTCCAGGTAGAACGGATCGATCCAGGCCAGCTTGTGCCAGACCTGCAGGTCGCGCAGCTCGTCGACGGAGAACCGGGAGGCCTGCGTCCGGGCGCTCAGCCCCGCGCCCGCCTCGCCCCCCCGCCGCTCGAGCAGCTCCCGATAGCGGGGATACGGCTCGATCATGCGCGGACGGTGGGCGTGAAAGAAGTGCTCGACGCAGAAAGCGCGCTCCTCTTCCGTCAACCGGTCGGCCGGCTTGAGGCTCAGCTCCAGATGACGATCGCGGGCCTCCTCGTGCGCGAACGCCTCGAGCTGGACGAGCAGCGAGGGCACGAGGTTGAAGGTCACTTTGATCGCGGGGAACTCGCGCAGCAGCGCCACCATGCCCCAGTAGTCCTTCAGCGCGTGCAGCCGCACCCACGGAAGGATGTGCTCCCCCGTCGCCAGGTCCTGATAGAACGGCTGGTGCATGTGCCACAGGAGGGCGACGCGCGTCATAATTGAAGAGGCCTCCGGGCCCAGGCCTCTGGCCCCAGCATGCGCATCATCGATCGCTACGTGATCCGTGAAGTCCTCTGGCCGCTGGTCATCGGCCTGCTGGTCTTCACGTTCCTGCTGATCATCCCGTACCTGATTCGGGAAGCGGAGCAGTTCATCGCCAAGGGGGTCGGCACCCTGGTGATCCTGCGGATCGTCGCCACGCTGCTGCCGCAGGCGCTGGCGCTGACGATCCCGATGTCGCTGCTGCTGGGCTTGCTCGTCGCCTTCGGGCGGCTCTCAGCGGACCGCGAGTTCGTGGCGCTGCAGGCCTGCGGCGTCAGCCTCGCGCGGCTGCTACGGCCCGTCGCCCTGCTGTCGGTCCTCGGCTGGGGCGCCACGTCGTACGTGATGATCGTGTCGGTTCCCGAGGCGAATCAGGCCTACCGCGAGATCACCTACGACATTCTCGCCGCGCGCGCGGAGGGCGAGGTCCGTCCGCGCGCCTTCTTCGAAGACTTTCCCGACGTCGTCCTCTACGTGCGGGAGGTTCCCGCCTCCGGAGGCTGGAACGGGGTGTTCATGGTGGACACGCGCGACGAGCAGAGGCCGTCCACCTACCTCGCGCAGCGCGGACGCGTGCTCCTCGATCGCGACGCCAGGACCGTGGAAATGGAGCTCCAGCACGGCTGGCGACACACCGCACATCCCTCCGGCGCCTACGAAGTCCTGTGGTTCGATCGCGTGCTCCTCAGCCTTGACCCGGAGTCGGTGTTTCCGCGGTCCGGCCCCGCGAAGGGCGACGCCGAGATGACGATCGCCGAGCTGCAGCAGCGCGCGGCCGAGTTCGAGGCCGCCGGCCAGTCGTCGCACAACCAGTGGATGTGGATTCACAAGAAGTTCTCGATCCCCGTCGCGTGCCTGGTGTTCGGGGTGATCGGGCTTGCGCTGGGCGCCACGAGCCGCCGCGGTGTCAAGCTGGCGAGCTTCGTGATCGGGATCGGCGTCATCGTCGCCTACTACGTGCTGCTGATGATGGGCGAATCGCTCGCCAAGGGCTTCTATGTGGCGCCATGGATGGCAGTCTGGATGCCGGACGTGGTGCTTGGCGTCTTCGGAGTCTTCCTCTTTTCCCGCCGCGCGCGCGCGGTGGACCAGCCCGTGCGGCTGTCACTGCCCGTGCCGTGGCGCCGCGCCCGGTCCGTCGCCGCCTCCGGCGCGCCCGCCAACGGTACCGCGCGCCGCCGCACGGTGGTCACGATCAAGTTTCCGGAGATCAGCCTCCCTGGGCCCGGCGTCCTCGATCGCTACGTCACGTCCAGCTACGTGCGGATCGCGGTGCTCTCCAGCGTGGCGCTGGCAGGCGTCTTCTACATCTCGACGTTCCTCGACCTCTCGGACGAGCTGTTCAAGGGCCAGGCGACGTGGGGCATGCTGGGTACGTACTTCTGGTTCGCGACGCCGCAGTACGTCTACTACGTGCTGCCGCTCGCGGTGCTGCTCGCCACGCTCGTCACGATCGGCCTGCTCACCAAGAACAGCGAGCTGGTGGTGATGAAGGCGTGCGGGATCAGCCTGTACCGGGTGGCGCTGCCGATGGTGGCTGGGGCGCTCGTGGCCGGCGGCGTGCTCTTCCTGCTCGAGGAGAGCGTGCTCGGACCGTCGAACCGCCGCGCCGAGGCCATCCGCCACGTGATTCGCGGCGGCTCCCCGCAGACCTTCGACGTCCTCAACCGCCGCTGGGTGGTGGGCAGCGGCGCCGAGATCTACCACTACAACTACTTCGACCCGCGCACCCGCCAGATCAACGGCCTGTCGGTCTACGAGTTCGACGCGGGCACGAGCAGGGTTGCGCGGCGCACCGACGCCGAGCGGGCCACCTACGTGGGCCAGGTCGTGGCGAGGGGACCGGACGGCGCGGCCGCGCGGGAATTGCCGGACGGCTGGCGCATCGAGCAGGGCTGGACGCGCGAGTTCACGGCCGAAGGAGACACCAGCGCGTACGTCCCGTTCACGCAGGCGGACGTGGACATCGAGCCGCCCTCCTATTTCGCCACGCAGCAGCCCGACGAGCGGTTCATGAGCTACTCGCAGCTGCGCGCGTATATCGCGCGGCTGCGCGCGAGCGGATTCGACGTCAGCGGACAGCAGGTGGCGCTCGAACGGAAGGTGTCGTTTCCCTTCGTGACGATCGTCATGACGCTGCTGGCCGTCCCGTTCGCGGTGACGACCGGCCGCCGCGGCGCGATGTACGGCATCGGCCTCGGCATCGTGCTGGCAATCGCGTATTGGGTGGCCATCAGCGTGTTCGCCGCGCTCGGCACCGGTGGGCTCGTCACGCCTCTGCTGGCCGCGTGGGCGCCGAACCTGCTGTTCGGCGCAGGGGCGGGATACCTGCTGCTGACCGTCCGCACCTGATCCGACTCTGCGCACCCGATGGCGGCGGCTGAAGCCGCCGCTCTACAGGGGAATGGCTTATCCACCTGTAGAGCGCACGCTTCAGCGTGCGCGTCGGTTCGGCGCACGCTTGATCGTGCGCGTGCACCGAAACATCAGCGGGCGTACTTCACGTCATCGATCCAGATCTGCCCGCTCCCACCGAGCTTGGTGTTCACCGTGTCGACGACGAACAGCACCGAATCGACCTCCGAGAGCGCCGGACGGCGCCGGACGGTGACGCCCCGCGGCGTGAGATCGTCGAAGTGCACCGTGATCTGGCGCGGCATCGAGTCGACGAAGACGGAGCGGTGCCACCGCTCCCCCGCTTCCCCCGCAGGGGTCCGGAGCTGCACCGAGAGGCGCGTGGGCCGGTCGGCCGACGCCACGAACATGAGGCGGTCGTAGCCCGAGAGCGCGGATCCGGCCGGCATCACGAGGGCGGCAAACGGGTCGGAAGAGGCGGTGCCGCCAAGCCCGTAGCGCATGGACAACTGCGTGCCCCCGGACGCGGGCACCACGTCGCGCGCGCCCTTGGACTCAGGGCTGCTTTCGATCCGCCACTCGGGGGCAGGACCGTTGCTGTACTGCACGGCAAATTCGGAGGCTCGCGGCCGCGGGTCCGGCGGCGGTGCCGGCCGCCCAGCCTGCCCGACGTAGATCGGATTCGTCAGGATCCAGGGCACCGGTGGCTGCCCCGGTGCCCCGGGCAGCGAGACCTCGACACGGTACACACCGGCGTCGCGCGTGATGTGTTGCAGCACCGCGCCCCTGCTGCTCGCCACGCGAATGCCGTCCTTCAACAGGTCGATCTGAGTGTCGGGTGTGGCCTGGACCTCCACCCGCAGCGTCACGGGTCCGGCGACAGGGAGCACGTCGCCGCCGACGGCCTCGACCGAGCCGCTCGTGCCCCTGAACAACAGGTCCGGGGCCTCGCCGAGCGCGTCAACGGCCGAGTACACGCGGCCACGGCGGATGGCGTCGACGATCGCCTGGGCGTCGGCATCCGCCCGGCCGGTCAGCGTGATTCCTGGGAGCGCGATCGAGAACGTCCGGAAGACCTGTTCGTACGACGGCACGGGCAGATACGCCGCGTTCTCGTACGGCTCGCCGAGGCTGCGCAGGCCGAGGCGGGCGTGGGCGTCGGCACCGGCGAGCGCCACCACACGGCGGCGGCCCGTGAGCACGTCCCAGCGAGCCAGCACCGTGTCCGGCCGGTCGAGAATCGTGGCGAGCGTTTCCGCCCTGCGCGCGGGATAGGTGAAGAGCGCCCGCGCGAGGGACCACGCCGATTCGTCGCGCCATTCGCTGTCGCCGTTCAGCCACTCCAGGCCGTTGACGGGAGCCGTCCATTCGATCCAGCGCAGATCCGGCTTCACGGATCCGGGATGCGCGGCGACCGAGAACCCGCCGAGCCGCGCGATGTCCTCCACGACGTCCCGCGGCTCCCCCGCCAACGGATACGGCGCGGCGGGCATCCCCAGCGCGATGACGTGCCCACCGGCCGTGCTGATTTCCACGGCGTCGATCGACAGCACGCCCTGACGGTACTCGGGCGCGGATGGCGCGCGCGTGCCGTCGCCGTGATCGGTGAGGACGACGAACTGCAGGCCCGCCCGCGCGGCCGCCGCCGCCACGTCGTCCACCGTGCCCGTCCCGTCCGAGCGATCCGTGTGAACGTGAAAGGCGCCGCGTACGGAAGGCGTCACACCGTCCGGGGCGTCGGGCAGCGCGGGCGTCCGCGGCGGCAGCGCCTGATACCAGGTGACGGCGAGCGCCGCCAGCGCCCCGCCGACGAGGGCGCGCCTCATGAAGCGCCCTCGCGGTCAAGAGCACGGAGACGGATCGGCCACGAAGAACACAAGGGCCACGAAGCCGTTCGACCGCCTTTGGCGGCCGGACGAACGGCCCTTCGTGACACTATCGCGCCAGGCTTTGTTATCTTGCGCAAGTTCGCTGGCGCGATAGTGTCACGAGCCAACACAGGATCGTTATCACAGCGCGGCCATTTGGTTGCGGCTGGGCCGCGCTGTGATCTTCGTGCGCTTCGTGGCACATCGTCTGTGTGGACTTCGTGGCTCACGTCAGGGCCTCGGATGAAACCGGTCGTACACCGCCCGCATCCGCTGCTCCAGCACGTGCGTGTAGATCTGCGTCGTCGAGAGATCGGCATGGCCCAGCATCAGCTGGATCGCGCGCAGGTCGGCGCCGCGATCGAGCAAGTGGGTCGCGAACGAATGGCGCAGGGTGTGCGGGCTGATGGACGTCTCGAGCCCCGCCTGCCGCGCGTACCCCTTCAAGATCTTCCAGAACCCGACCCGCGTCAGCCCTGGCGCGCTCCCGCGTCCCACTCCCCCGCCGCGGGCGTTCACGAACAGCCGCGGCCCGCTGCGCTTCCCCAGCAGCGCCCCGCGCCCCTCCCGCAGGTACCGCCGCACCCAGCTCGCCGCCTCCTCGCCGATCGGGACGATGCGCTGCTTCCCGCCCTTGCCGGTGCACGTGAGATACGACGCGTCGAGGTTCACATCGGCCGGCCGCAGCCCGAGCAGCTCCGAGACGCGCATGCCCGTGGCATAGAGCAGCTCGATGAGCGCGCGGTCCCGCAGGCCGCGGGGGATCGACACGTCCGGCTGCGCGATCAGCCGGTCGACGTCCTCGACGGACAGGTACCGCGGAAGCGACTTCCAGGCCCGCGGCGGCCGGAGGTCTTCTGCGGGGCTGCTCGTCAGCCGGCCGTCGACGACCAGGAAGCGATAGAAGCCACGATAGCAGGCCACGGCCCGCGCCACGGATCGCGGCGAGCGCCCCTCCGACATCAACTGCCGCACCAGCTCCTCGAGGTCGGCGCGCCTCAGCGCGTCGAGTCGCGCGCCCTTGCCGGCGGCGAACTCGCCCAGCAGGGCGAGGTCGCGCGCGTAGCTCTCCACCGAGTTCGGCGCCAGCCGGCGCTCGACCGTGAGATGCGTGAGATAGGCGTCCGCCGTCGCGGTATGAGACATCGACACGCAGGTCGTCTTGACCGCTATACGGCCCTTGCGAGAATCGTGTACTGTCGCTGCACAGCGGCCGTATGGCGGTCCCCGCGCGCGAAGCGCGCAAGGCCCATGCTGCCAACCAGCCACGGGCTCTTGGATCTCAGCGACGGAGCCCGTGGCTGGTTCGATAGAATTGTACGATGTCCGTAGAGAATCGGCCCTAATGCCTCAGCGCTCCAAGTGGCAGTCGCTTCCCACCGAGGCCATCAATCCCTCCAGCCTCGGCATCGACAAGCTTTCCTCCGGCGAAATCGTCGACCTGATGATGAACGAAGACCGCAAGATGCTGGCCGCCGTGCAGCGCGAGCGCGAGCGGATTGCGGTCGGCGTGGAGATGGTGGCCGCCGCCTTGCGGCGGGGCGGGCGCGTCGTGTTCGTCGGCGCGGGGACGAGCGGACGGCTCGGCATCCTCGAGTCCGCCGAGATGCCGCCGACCTTCAGCACCGATCCGTCGCTCGTGCAGGCCATCATGGCGGGCGGCCACAAGGCCAGCTTCGCGGCCACCGAGGGCGCCGAGGACAACTACGAGGAGGGCGCGCGCGCCATCACCAGGCTCCGGCCCGCCAAGCGGGACGTGGTGATCGCCGTGTCGGCCAGCGGCATGACGCAGTTCGTGCGCGGCGCGCTGACGCGGGCGCGGAAGGCGGGCGCGCGCATCATCTTCGTGACCTGCGATCCGGGCACCGAGCTGCAGATGTTCGTCGACCTGACGATCGCGCCGGCGGTCGGCGCGGAGATCATCGCGGGATCCACGCGGCTCAAGGCGGGCACGGCCACCAATCAGGTCCTCAACATGCTGACCACCGCCGCGATGATCCGCATCGGCAACCCGTACGGCAACCTGATGGTCGACGTGCACACCGGCTCGGAGAAGCTCAAGGAC
>JACQTK010000009.1 GCA_016210845.1 Acidobacteriota bacterium
CAGGCCCCGGGGCCCAGGCCTCAGAGGCCTGAAGCCCGGGCCCTGGCGCGTTCCGTCATAATCGACTCGTGACGCCGGCCCGGATTCTGCGCCGCGTGCGTGCGGAGCTCCGCTTCTCGGGCCGTGCGGCCTGGCGGGCACTGGTCGGGCTCGTCACCAGCAACGACCTCACCCACGCCGCATCCATCGCGTACTACGCCCTCCTGTCGCTCTTTCCCTTCCTCCTGCTCGTCATCTCGCTGCTCGGCGCTGTTACGGCGGATGAAGAGGACCGGATGGCCGTGCTGTCGTTCGTGTTCCGCTATTTCCCCACGCGGTTCGAGTTCGTCACCACACAGCTCGACGCGTTCCGCCAGGCACGCGTCCAGCTGGGCATCGCCGGAGGGCTGGCCCTCATCTGGGGATCGCTCGGCGTGTTCGGCGCCGTGACCACCGCGGTCAACGAGGCCTGGGGCGTGGAAAAGCAGCGGAGCTTCCTCAAGCACCGGATGGTCTCGTTCCTGATGCTCGTGGCGGCCGGCGGCGTGATGATCGTGGCGCTGCTGCTGGTCGGCGCGGTGCAGGTGGCGCAGGCCTCGTGGTTCGGCGTCATGCTCGCGCGGTTCCAGTGGCTCCAGGCTCTGCAGTCGCTGACGTTCAGGTACTCGGCGACCACCCTGCTCATCCTGGGTGTCGGGCTCGTCTATTACTACATTCCCAACGCCAAGACCCGCTTTCGCGACGTGTGGGTCGGGGCCGTCCTGACGGGTGTCCTCTGGCGGCTCGCGCTGAACGCGTTCTCGTGGTACATGGGGGAGAGCAGCCGCCTGACATTCATCCATGGATCGATCGCGGCCGTGGTCGTATTCTTGCTGTGGGTCTATGTGTCCGCGGTCATCCTCATGTACGGCGTGGAGTTCACGGCGGCCTACGCGCGCCTGCGGCGGCGGCGTCCGGACGACATGCCCGCCGCGGTGACACCAAGGTTATGACACTCGAAGGCCACAGGCCTCAGGCCACAGGCCTCAGGGCTCAGGCTTCGGGCCTCGGTCTCGTGATCGCGATCGCGCTGGTGTCCACCACGGCGCGGGCGCAGTTCACGCTCGTCTCCATGGAGCAGGAGGTCGAGATCGGCCGCCAGGCCAACGCCCAGGTCCGCAAGGAGGTGCCCCAGGTCCGCGACGCTCAGGCGGTCGCCTACCTCCGCAGCATCGGCCAGCGGCTCGCGCGTCACGCGGCGGGGCCCCGGTATCCGTACAGCTTTTCGATGGCCGACTACCGGGAGATCAACGCGTTCGCCCTGCCAGGCGGACCGGTGTGGATCCATCGCGGCGTGCTGCATGCGGCCACCAACGAATCGCAGGTGGCAGGCGTGCTGGCGCACGAGATCGCCCATATCTCGGAGCGCCACGCGGCCCAGCAGCTCACCAAGGGGATGATGGCCAACCTCGGCCTGGGGCTGCTCGGCGCCGTGCTGGGCAACGGCGCGGGCGCGAATGCCGCGCAGATCGCCGCCGGCCTGCTCACCAACGGCATCTTTCTGAAGTTCAGCCGGGACGACGAGCGGGAGGCGGATCGCGTGGGCCTGCAGTTGATGCGGCGGGCCGGCTGGGACGGCCGCGGCATGGTGGGGCTGTTCGAGATCCTGCAGCGCGAGGCGCGCAGCAACCCGGGCCAGGTGGAGACGTTCTTCTCGAGCCATCCGTCGCCCCAGGATCGGATCGGCCGGCTCCGCGCCGAGGTGGCGCGCAGTCCCGGGGGCACCCTCGACACCCGGCAGTTCCGATCGATCAAGGCGCGGCTGGTGCGGCTGCCCGCGCCGCGGGCGATGCCGCGTGGCTAACCGTCTCGCCGCCGAGCACAGCCCCTATCTCCTGCAGCACAAGGACAACCCCGTCGACTGGCAGCCGTGGGGCGAGGCGGCCTTCGAGCAGTCGCGACGGGAGGACAAGCCGATCTTCCTGTCCATCGGCTACTCGACCTGTCACTGGTGCCACGTCATGGAGCACGAGAGCTTCGAGAATCCGGACGTGGCCGACGTGCTCAACCGCTCTTTCGTGTCGATCAAGGTCGATCGCGAGGAGCGGCCCGACGTGGATCGGGTGTACATGACGTTCGTCCAGGCGACGACGGGATCGGGCGGCTGGCCGATGAGCGTGTGGCTCACACCGGCGCTCGAGCCGTTCTATGGCGGGACGTACTTTCCGCCCACGTCGCGGTGGGGCCGGCCGGGCTTCGCCGAGGTGCTCGAGGAGATCGCGCGGGTCTGGCGCGAGGAGCGCGACAACGTGGTGCGGTCCGCGGCGTCAATCGTCGAACGGCTGCGCACGTTCGGCGCGCGGCGCGGCGCGGCGGGCGCGCCCGAGGCCTCGGTGCTCGCGGAGGCGACGCAGGCCTTCGAGGCGGCCTTCGATCGCCGCCGCGGCGGCTTTGGACACGCGCCGAAGTTTCCGCGCCCGAGCGAGCTGTTGTTCCTGCTGCGCGAGCACGCGCGGACGGGCGCGGAGGCGCCGCGGGAGATGGTGCTCGTCACGCTGCGCGCCATGGCGCTGGGCGGCATGCGGGACCACATCGGCGGCGGCTTTCATCGTTACTCGGTGGACGCGGAGTGGCGCGTGCCGCACTTCGAGAAGATGCTGTACGACCAGGCGCAGCTGACGCTCGCCTACCTCGAGGCGGCCCAGCTGGCGCACGACCCGTTCTACGCCGAGGTGGCGGCCGATACGCTGGCCTACGTGCGGCGCGACCTCATAGATCCGGCCGGCGGCTTCTACTCGGCCGAAGACGCCGACAGCATACCGCCCGAGCAGGCACACGAGCCCGCCCCGCACAAGAGCGAGGGCGCCTTCTACATCTGGCGCCACGACGAGATCGGGACCGTGCTCGGGCCCGATGCCGACATCGTCCGCATGCGGTACGGGATCCTGCCCGACGGCAACGCGCCGTCCGATCCGCAGGGCGAGTTCACGCGCAAGAACCTGCTCTACACCGCGCGCGCCGTGGACGACATCGCCGCGCTGACGGGGCGCCGCCCAGACGAAGTCGAGCGGGTGCTGGCGGAGGCGCGCGCAGCGCTCCTGTCCGTCCGGTCGGCGCGGCCGCGGCCGCACCTGGACGACAAGATCCTCACGGCGTGGAACGGGCTGATGATCGCCGCCTTTGCGCGAGCCGGACGCGTGCTCGACGGGAGCGCGTTGTACGTGGAGGACGCGCGGCGGGCCGCGCGCTTCATTCGCGCGGCGCTGTGGAGGCCCGACACGGGCACGCTGCTGCGCCGGTACCGGCAAGGCGAGGCGGGCGTCGACGCCTATGCGGAGGATTACGCGTACGTGATCTTCGGTCTGCTGGAGCTCTTCCAGGCCGACGGGGATCCCGAGTGGCTTGAGTGGGCCATGGCGCTGCAGCGGCGGCTCGATGAGCTGTTCTGGGATCCCGTGGAGGGGGGCTGGTTCAGCACCACGGGCCGTGACAGGTCGGTACTGCTGCGGCTGAAGGAAGACTACGACGGCGCGGAGCCCGCGGCCAGCTCGGTGGCCGTGCTCAACCTGCTGACGCTCTCGCATCTCACGGACGAGGCATCGCTGTCGGAGAAGATCGAGCGGACGTTCGGCATGTTCGCGTCGCGCGCCTCCACCGAGGGACGCACGGTGCCGATGCTGCTCGCCGCTCTCTCGGCCTACCATGCCGGAGTCCCGCAGGTCGCGATCGCCGGCGATCCCGCCGCAGACGACACGGGCGCGCTCGTGGACGTGGTGCGGCGGCGCTATCTGCCGCCCGCGGTGTTTCTCCCGGTGCTGCCCGCCTACCAGGAGGCGTTGGCCCGCCTGCTGCCCTGGACGGCCGCGCTCCGGATGCGCGAGGGGCGAGCCACCGCCTACGTCTGCCGCGACTTTGCCTGCCAGGCGCCGACGACGTCGGCAGAAGAATTGGCTTCGCAGCTGGATGCGCTGCGCGCGTGAGCGAGCCACGAGGGCCACGAAGACGGCGTAGCCACGAAGGCCACGAAGGCCACGAAGCGCCGTTCGATGGCACAGCGTCTGGGTTACGCTTATCCGATGGAATTCCCCGTCGACATCTGGCTGCGCGGCGATAATCACGCGACGACGGAGGTGATTGCACTCGTGGCAAACGAGCCGCGGGCGTGGACGGATGCCGACGTGGCCGCGGTCCTGGAGGGCATGCTCCGCGCGTTGGATCGCTCCAGACACCCCGACGCCGCGCCCGACCGCCCCGTGGCGCTTCGCGGCTTCAGCTGGATCGTCACCCCGTTCGAGACAGGAGGGGTCGTCATCGCGCTGGAGCTCACGCTGGGCGCGGTGGTGGCCGGGCCCTTCGACGTCCCTGAACGCGAGCTGAGCGCGACGATCGAGCGTGTTCTCGGCGCCCAGCGCGCGGCAGCGGCCAGAGTTCACTAGAAGCGGTACGTGTAGAAGATTTTCGACGCCGCGCGCTTGTCGAGCGTGGCGAAGCGGTCCAGCAGCGGCTCGTCCAGCCAGTTGTGCGTGTAGACGACGTAGAGATCGTTGCCTGGGGTGATGATCCAGCGCAGCCGTGACTGCCATCCGAGAACCGCGCTCTGCGTGTCGTACTGGACGTTGTTGACGAGCGCCACGAAGGGCGTGAACTGCGTTTCGCCGACCACGCGGTAGAGCCGCGTGGCGAAGCGCCCCTCGCGCAGCGTCACGTCGTTCCACTCGCCTGCCAGATAGACGATGAGGCCCGGCCGCGCGCGCACGGAGACGTTCAGGGCGCGCTCGGCGCGCGTGCCCGAATAGAACCCGCCAGCCTCGTAGCGGCCGTTCACTGCGATCACGCGGCGGTTCGCCGTCTGACCGCTGATGCGATAGCGCGTCACCTCGTACGCGGCGCCGGTGGGCAGCGTGATGCCCGGGCTCGGGGTGAACGGAGCATCGAGCCGTTCGTATCCGCGCCGCATGGCGACCGTCACGTTGTCGGCCGAGTGCAGGTTCACCCGAATCAGCTCGAAGTCGAGGCTCCGCGTCAGCAGGCGGTTCTCCACGTCGGTTTGCACGTCGACGGCGGCGCCGAACGAGAGTTGGCGGATGTACCGGTGGCCGTCCGGCCGCGGCGCGAAGCCCAGACCCGGCGTATACCGGCGGTAGCCACGGCGCGTGACGAAGCCGACGCTGGGATCGAAGCGTTCCTGCACCGCGGCCACGTCCAGGCGCGCGGTCCACCGATCGTTGGGGTAGTTGAGCGTCCCGCCGAAGGCGTTGTGGCCGCTGCTGGTGTCAGGACGGGGAGCGTGCAGCAGCCAGGCCGTGGCCTCGAGGTTCTGCGACCCCAGGAAGCTCGACGTGGCGAAGCGGCTGTCGACGCCGAGCGTGTGGCGCGTGTCCACGTCCGCGACGCGTGGGTCGCGGCGCGTATACATCACGCCGACGTAGGACTGCCGCAGCACGCGGCGCTTGAGCCGCGCCACGGTGAAGTCCTCGCCGGCCAGCGCGTCCTCCGCTCCAGTTCGCACGTGGAGCAGGCCCACGTCCTGGCGCCCGACCTGACCCGTGAGCTTCGTGCCGAAGTCGATCGGCTGCGGCGTGCTCGCGGCGCTGAGGCCGATGCGGCGGCTGAAGAACGGGTTGATGCGGAGGTCCGCGTTGGCCGGGCTGGCGAAGTCGAAGAAGTTCACGCCGTCGAGGAAGAAGTCGCGCTTCTCGGGGAAGAACAGCGAATAGCGCGTGAGGTTCACCTGGCGCTGATCGACCTCGGTTTGGGCGAAGTCGGTGTTGACGGTCAGGACGGCGCGCACGAGCGGCGTGGGGTTGTAGAACAGATCCAGGCCCGCGGACGCGTCGCTGTCGAACGATTGGGTGCCGCGTCCTGGAGACGCCTGCGTGGTCACCAGGCCATACGGCTTGATGTCGAGCCCGCGGCCCTGGGTGACGTTCCGGATGCCCGTGACCAGCCCCGCGTTGGTCATCCGCTGCAGCCCCTGGTTGCGCGCCCAGCCCGACCAGATCGTCGTCTCGTTCTTCCGCTGCACCGTGCGGTCGAAGTTGATGCCCCAGGTGTCGTTGTTCGGGTTGAAGTTGAGCGTGCGGAACGGGATCCGGATCTCGAGCACCCAGCCGGACTCCGTGCGGCGCGCGCGCGCGTTCCAGATGCCGTCCCACTGGCGGTTCTGGCCGTTGATGCCGAGCAGCGCGTCCGACATGGCGCCGAGCGGATTCATCTCGAAGAAGTACCCCGTGCGCGCGTCGAGGAAGGTGTCGATCGTCCAACGGAACTTGTCGTCGGCGGGCAGCGTCTCGTCGCGCCGCAGCTGCGTGGCGATCGAGCGTTCCGGCTCGGAGTCGAAGCAGATGACGCCCATGTAGAACGAGTCGGCGTCGAAGGCGACGCGCACCTCGGTGGGCTCGGTGGCGGGCCGTCCGTTGGCGGGATCGACCTGGACGAAGTCCGCGGCCGGCTGCGCGCGCGCCCAGACGGGCTCGTCCAGCCGGCCGTCGAGCTGAACCGATTCCCCGTCGGCCAGCGGCTCGGCCACCATCGTCCGGCGGCCGCCGCTCTCGGGCGCGGGCGCCTGGGCGAGCACGTCGTGGCCCGCACCCAGCACGCACGCAAGGGCCGCGACGAATCGGCCAACGTGTCGAAGAGCCCGCGTCATCGTGGCTGCCCTTGTGGTTACGACGAGGAGGCCTCGAACGTTGACCGTGCGTTTTGGGCCATAATCGTCGCGCCGCAGGTGGTCGGTTGCGTCATTCCGTGCGTCACGGAGGTCATTGTTGGTCATTCGCGCGAGCGTGGGGTGTCTTCTTCTTATCGGCCTGATCGCCTCCGCAGGCGAGGCGGGCCAGACGGGCCCGGTGACCGGCCTCGCGGTGCCGTCCGCGTCGTCGTCGCCTGCCTTGCCGTTCGCCATCGACGGACCGCCGCCGCCGGTCCCGCCCGCGGTCATGACGCGCGATGCCGAGGGACGTGTGACGCTGCGCGCCGTGCGCCTCACGACACCGCTGCGCGTGGATGGGCGGCTCGACGAAGCCGTGTACGACGACGTGCCGGCCATCTCGGGATTCATCCAGACCGAGCCAGACGAGGGCACGGACGCCACGGAGAAGACGGAGCTGTGGATCCTCTTCGATGACGACAAGCTGTATCTGGTGGCGCGGTGCTGGGAGAGCGAGCCGGAGCGCCTGGTGGCCAACGAGCGGCGGCGCGACAACAACATCGTCTGGTCGGGCAACGACGTGATCGGGTTCGCGCTCGACACCTTCTACGACCGCCGCAACGGCGTCATCTTCAACGTGAATCCGGTGGGCGGACGCACGGATGGTCAGGTGACCAACGAGCGGCAGTACAACGGCGACTGGAACCCCGTGTGGGACGCCAAGGTCGGCCGGTTCGAGGGCGGGTGGACGGTGGAGACAGCCATCCCCTTCAAGTCGCTGCGCTACCGCCCCGGGCGCTCGCAGATCTGGGGATTCAACGCGCGGCGCACCAGCCGCTGGAAGAACGAGCTGACATACCTGGCGCGGATTCCCCGGTCGCTCGGGCAGCGCGGCATGCAGCAGGTCTCGATGGCCGCCGCGCTGGTGGGGCTGGAGGTGCCGCCCGCGTCGATGAACCTGGAGGTCAAGCCGTACGCGACCGCCGACCTCAGAAGCGACCTTGCGGCGGCTCCGAAGGTCGTCAACGACGTGAAGGGCGACGCGGGGCTCGACGTGAAGTACGGCGTCACGCAAGGGCTGACGGCGGACTTCACGGTGAACACCGATTTCGCCCAGGTGGAAGCCGACGAGCAGCAGGTCAACCTCACGCGGTTCAGCCTGTTCTTCCCTGAGAAGCGGGAGTTCTTTCTCGAGAATCAGGGGGTCTTCTCTTTCGGCGGCGCCGGCACCAGCGGGCAGGGAGGCGGCGACCTCCCCATCCTGTTCTACAGCCGCCGCATCGGGCTCGATCAAGGGAGCGTCGTGCCGATCGACGCGGGCGGCCGTCTCACCGGGCGGCTGGGCCGCTTCAACATCGGCGCGCTCAACATCCAGACGGGCGACCAGCCGGCGTCGCGGTCGCGGGCCACCAACTTTTCGGTGGTGCGGGTGCGGCGCGACCTCCTGCGCCGCAGCAGCGTGGGCGTCATTGCGACGGGGCGGTCCGTGGCGCAGAACGGCGTGGGACGGAACCTGGCGTACGGCGTGGACGGGGCGTTTGCGTTCTTCGAGAACCTGGCCATCACTACCTATTGGGCGCGCACCGAGAGCGAAGGCCGATCGGGCTCGGCCACGAGCTATCGCGCGCAGCTCGACTACGGCGGCGATCGGTACGGGGTGCAGCTCGAGCGGCTGGCGGTCGGCGCCGCGTTCAATCCCGACGTCGGGTTCGTGCGGCGCGCCGACATGCGGCGCACGTTCGGCCAGCTCCGCTTCAGTCCGCGGCCGCGGTCGCTCCCGCGCGTGCGGCGGTTCTCGTTCGTCGCCTCCACCGGGCAGATCGAGAACGGCGCGGGGCGGCTCGAGACGCGCGAGTGGGACGGAGAGTTCGCCATCGAGTTCGCGAACAGCGATCGGTTCAGTCTCTCCTACGGCGATACGTACGAGTTCCTGCCGCAGCCGTTTCGCATCGCGCCTGGCGTGACGCTGCCCGTGGGCGGCTACGACTTTCGAAACGTCCGTCTCTCGCAGACATTCGGCCGTCAGCGGCCGCTCTCGGGCACCGTGTCGCTGGAGCACGGCAGCTTCTACAGCGGGCGCCGGACGACGTTGGGCCTGAGTCAGGGACGGCTGGATCTCTCGGCGCAGCTGACTGTGGAGCCGAGCTACTCGGTGAACTGGGTGGATCTGGCGGAGGGCGCGTTCACGACGCACCTGCTCGGGTCGCGGGTGACCTACACGATGACGCCGCTGATGTTCGTGAGCACGCTGGTGCAGTTCAATTCGAGCACGCACGCGGTGACGGCGAATGCGCGGCTGCGCTGGGAGTACCGTCCGGGCAGCGAGCTCTTCGTTGTCTACAACGAGCGGCGCGACACGCTGGCGCGGGGGTTTCCCGACCTGCGGGATCGCGCGTTCATCATCAAGATCAACCGGCTCGTGAGGTTCTGATTCGGAACCGGCGTCGCCGCTCGGCGCGCCGGGCCTGGGCTGCGGCGCTGCGCGTCGGCGATTGTCTTGGCTCGCGGTCGTGAGGGCGCGCGGCGAGTAGTGGCGGTTCGCGATCCGGAAGAGGCTGCATCGATGATTCTCGTCGACGCCGGTCCGCTTCTCGCGCTGTTCGATCCGCGCGACGGCCAGCACGTGCGTTGCCGGGGCATCCTGAAGTGCCTCCGGGAGCCTTTGCAGACCACGATCCCCGTGCTCACGGAGGCCATGTGCATGCTGGGACCGGCACGCCCGGGCTCTGATCGTGTGCGAGACTTTGTCGCGCGCGGAGGACTGTCGGTGTGGTTCTTCGATGACGTGTCCCTGACACGTGGCTTCGAGCTGATGGAGAAGTACGCCGATCGATCGATGGAC
>JACQTK010000087.1 GCA_016210845.1 Acidobacteriota bacterium
CCGACGAGCGTCGCGATACCCTTCGACACGTCGTTGGCACCGTTGGCGTACGCCAGCAGCGCCGACAGCAGGACGATGACGCCGCCTTCGATCACGCCAGCGCTCCGGAGCAGCTCGAGCCCGCGCCGGCCGTGCAGCCAAAGCAGTGACCGCCGGTGGCGATGCGCTGCTGTTCCAGGCCGGCAAACGACTCGACGTCCCAGATGGTGCGCGCGCCGGTCGCGCGGGCCGCGCCGAGCGGAATCGCCAACATCTGGTTGAAGTCGCAGTCGTAGAGCCGGCCGTCCCACCCGACGCTGACGAGCGACCGGCACATCAACCCCGGCACGGTGGCCGGATTGAAGTGGTTGACCAGCAGGCCCATGTACGCGTCATGCTGATGGCTTCGGGCAAGCGTCGCGGCGAAGCGCCGGATGGGCATGTTGGTGATCGTCAGGAGCCGGTGGAACTCGATCCCGAACAGCCGGCCCAGTTCTTCGCGATACTGGCCCTCGAGCCTCGGCTGCGGCGGAGGGAGCGACGCTCCAAGCGGGTTGTAGACGAGATCGAGCCGCAGCGGCGAGCCCGGTCGTCCGTACCCGAGGGCGTTGAGCCGCCTCAACGCCTCGATGCTCCCGTCGAAGACGCCGCGGCCGCGCTGCGTGTCCACGTTGTCCTTCTGATAGCAGGGCAGGCTCGCCACGATCTCGACGCCCTCGGTCGCGAGGAACTCCGGAAGATCGCCGTGGCCCTCCTCGAAGACAATCGTCAGGTTGCAGCGGTCGATGACCCGACGTCCCCGCGCGCGGGCTGCCGCCACCAGAAGCCGGAAGCTCGGATTCATCTCCGGCGCGCCGCCGGTCAGATCCACGACGGCGATGTCAGGGTTCAGGTCGAGGAGCTCCACGAGGCGCTCGGCGACGCGGGGAGGCATGATCTCCGCGCGCGCCGGGCCGGCCTCGACGTGGCAGTGGTGACACGCGAGATTGCACAGCCGGCCGACGTTGACCTGCAGCGTCGTCACGCGCCGGCGCGCCAGCGGCCAGAGCCCGTCGCGCTGGAGCGTGGCGGCAAACGTCTGCCGGGCTGTGACAGACGCCTCGGCCGGCTCGAGCTCGCGCAGTGCAATCGTCCTGGCCATCAGCAGCAGCCTGCGTCGCTCGGGCAGACGGCTGCCGCCCTGGTTTCTCGCGGGTGGCGGGTCGCGGCGCCCTTCCCGCACGGGAACGGCCGCGCCTCGCTGGCGGCCACCGGAGTGCGCGGCTCCACGAGATCGACGTGGGATCGGTACGGCTCGCGCGCGAAGATGCGGAACGTCTTCTCGCACACCGCCGTTCGTACGCCCCGCCTGAGCACATGCCCGTCGTCGTCGGTGACCTCTCGAAACGGCCCCCGGTAGATGACAGCCTGCTTGTGGTCGAAGCAGGGGCCTTGCTTCCCTTTGTAGGCCACGACCGTGACGCTCCGGAACTCGATGCCCTCGACGGTGCGCCATGGGTGCTCGGCACGACGCGCCAGCGTCACGCCATACAAGCCGGCCTCTTCGAACGCCTGAAGAAACCGGTCCTCACGGAGCGCCCCGGAGACGCACCCGCTCCACAGCTCGGGGTCACGCTGCAGATGGTGGGGCACGTCCTCGTCCGCGACGATGTCGGAGATGACCGCTCGGCCGCTCCGGCGCAGGACGCGGGCGATCTCGGCAAAGAGCCGCGATTTGTCGTCCGCGCGCACGAGGTTGAGTACGCAATTCGAGACGACGACGTCGATGGAATCGCTGGCGACGAGCGGGTGCTCTGCGCGCAGGCGCGCCGTTTCCGCGTCCAGTCGCTCGACCTCGGCCGCCGACCGGATCGGGCGCGCCTCGAGGTAGGCGTCCAGCCGCTCGACATCCAGCGCGAGGTCCTGAATCCGGCCCTTGCGGAAGCTCACGTTGGCGTAGCCGATCTTGCGAGCGACCTCAGGGGCGCTGCGCCGCGCGAGGTCGAGCATCTCGTCGTTCACGTCCACGCCGATCACGCGCCCGTGAGGTCCGACCACCTGGCTGGCGATGAAGCAGATCTTGCCGGAGCCCGAGCCCAGATCCAGGACCGTCTCGCCTGCCCTCACGTGCTCGCTCGGGTTTCCGCACCCGTAGTCGCGGGCGATCACCTCTTCGGGAATCACCTCGAGGAGTTGAGGGGCGTACGACGTCGGGCAGCAGAGCTCACCGTCGCGCGCGCGGGCGGCACCGGAATAGCGGGTCCGCACGGCGGCCTCGACGTCGAGCCGATCGGTCGTCGCGGTCGCGCTCACCTTCACCTTCCCTTCTCTTTCATGAATCAGCCGTAAGCTATGTCTTGCGGGCCGCGCTCCGCGTTACAGCAGAGGCATCGGGAATAATCGGGAATCGAGCGCGCCGACTATGGACGAGCGGCTCCAGGGTCCGGGCCCTCGGTCGCATGCAGACCCGGCTGCAGCCTCCTCAGCGCGTCGAAAGGGCGTGACACCGGGCGTGGTGCCTACTCGGCAGCCGCCGCCTGAAGCGCCGCCCGAAGCGTCGCCGCCGGCTGCACGCCGACGAATCGCTGACGTAGCTGACCTCTTGAAAACACCAGCAAGGTAGGGATCGACGCGACGCCGAATCGCGCGGCCAAATGCGGCTCCTCGTCGACGTTGACCTTGACCACACGGGCACGGCCTGCCTCACCCCGGCCGATCTCCTCGACGATCGGCAGTTGCACCCGGCAGGGCCCGCACCACGGGGCCCAGAAGTCGACCAGCACCGGAACGGGACTGTGGACCACGTCCTGGTCGAACGAAGATGTCGTGCTCGGCTTGCTCATGCGGAATGGTCCCACGAGGCTTGAATTCGTTACGCGGAGGCCGGCAGCGAGGGTGTCCGGCGTCACCTGGCGTCTTGTCTCGCCCCACCGTACGCCTGTTACGCCTGTGATACCGTCACGGGGCATCGAGGGAGAGCCCCGGCGAGCGGGCCATGAGCCATTCGAACGAGACCTCGTACCGCCCCATCGGCGATTATGCGCTCATCGGCGATTGCCGGTCTGCGGCGCTCGTCTCGAGCGACGGGGCGATTGACTGGCTCTGCTGGCCGCGGTTCGACAGTCCGTCGATCTTCGCGGCCCTGCTGGACGGGCGCCGCGGCGGCCGCTTCCGGATCGCCCCGGTCGATCCGTCCGTCACGACGCGCCGGTACGTCGGCGAGACGGCCGTGCTCGAAACGACCTTCCAGACGGCGAGCGGCGTGATCCGCCTGACCGACCTGATGCCGGTCGCATCGGAAGGCGAGAAGGCACGCGACCTCCTGCCCGATCACGAGCTGCTGCGGCGCGTGGAGTGCCTCGCCGGGACGGTCGACATCGAGGTCCTGTTCGATCCGCGCCCCGACTACGGGCGCATGGCGCCGCGCCTCATCGATCGGGGCGCCTTCGGACTCGCCTGCGAGCACCGGGGGCAGGTGATCGCGCTCAGGAGCGACATTCAGCTCGCGGCCGTCGACGGACCGGGAGCGCGTGGCCGCGCACGCCTGCGGGCCGGGGAGGCGCGGACGCTGTCACTCACCTACGATCGCGGGTTGCCCGTTGTCCTCTTGGGCGGTGCGGCGGACCATCGCATCGCACGCTCACTCGCATGGTGGAACACCTGGATGGGCGAGTGCCGCCGGTACGACGGTCCGTATG
Source organism: Acidobacteriota bacterium (assembly GCA_016210845.1). Lineage (GTDB taxonomy): Bacteria > Acidobacteriota > Vicinamibacteria > Vicinamibacterales > UBA2999 > JACQTK01. The sequence continues at coordinate 3,657 of JACQTK010000087.1, forward strand.
CGGAGGCGGTGCGCCGCAGCGCGATCACCCTCAAGCTCCTGACCTACGCGCCCTCTGGCGCGGTGATCGCGGCGCCGACGACGTCGCTGCCGGAGGGGATTGGCGGCGTGCGCAACTGGGACTATCGCTACTGCTGGCTGCGCGACGCGTCGCTGACGCTGCGGGCGTTCGACGATCTCGGCTTCACCATCGAGAGCGAAGCCTTCCTCTCCTGGGTCCTGCACGCCACGCGGCTGACCTGGCCCGAGCTCCAGGTCCTGTACGACGTCCACGGCGAGGCACGGATCCCCGAGTCCGTCCTGGATCACCTGGAGGGCTACGCCCGGTCGGCTCCGGTGCGGGTGGGGAATGCAGCCATCGATCAACTGCAGCTGGACACCTATGGGGAGGTGATCGACGCGGCGTGGCGCTACTGCGCGCGAGGAGGGCGGCTCGACCGCACCACCGCGCGCACGCTCGTCGGTCTCGGCAACACCGTCGTCCGGCGCTGGCACGAGCCAGACGAGGGCATCTGGGAGCCGCGCAGCGGCCGCCGGCACCACACGCATTCGAAGGCCATGTGCTGGGTCGCGCTCGATCGCCTGGCGCGTCTCTGCGACCGGCGCTACGTGCAGGCCCGGGCGGCCAGCTTCGCCCGGGAGCGCGACGCCATCCGCGAGGCCATCGAGACGCGCGGATACAGTGCGACGGTCGGGAGCTACGTCAGCATCTTCGACGCCGAGACGCTGGATGCCAGCCTGCTGCGACTCTCGCTGATGGGGTATGCCGATCCTCACTCACCTCGGATGCGTGGGACGGTGGCGCGCGTGCGCGAGCGGCTCGGTGTCGACGGCCTCCTCTACCGCTACCTGGACGAGGACGACGGGCTGGCAGGATCGGAGGGGGCGTTCGGCATCTGCAGCTTCTGGAGCGTGGAGGCACGGGCGCTGCAGGGAGACGGCGACACCGCGCGCGCCGAATTCGAGCGCCTCCTGGCGTTCGGCAACGACGTCGGACTCTTTGCCGAAGAAATCGATCCCGAGACTGGCGCGGCGATCGGGAACTTCCCGCAGGCGTTCACTCACGTGGGCCTGATCAACGCGGCAGTGACGATCGCGCGCGTGCAGGGCGAGGGGCCCGTGCACGCGCCGGTCGATGTTCCCGCTGTCGAGGAGCGAGGCCGCGTATGAACGGACCGAGTATTCTCCTGTGGGGCTTTGCCGCCACCATCGTGCTGACGATCCTGATGACCGCCAGCCAGAGCCTGGGCTACACCCGGATGAGCGTTCCCTTCCTGCTGGGCACGATGGTGACGCCCAACCGCGATCGCGCGATGCTGATGGGCCTGCTGGTGCACACGATGAACGGCTGGTTGTTCTCGCTCGTCTACGCGCTGGCCTTCGAGAGCTGGCATCGTGCGACGTGGTGGCTCGGCGCCGGCATCGGGATGGTGCACGGGCTGTTCGTCCTGACGGCCGGCATGCCGATCTTGCCCGCCATGCACCCTCGGATGGTCAGCGAGTACTTCGGTCCCACGCCGAACCGGCAACTACAGCCGCCGGGGTTCCTGGCGCTCAACTACGGCCGTCGCACCCCACTCGTGACGCTCGTGGCACACCTCGTCTACGGCGCCATCCTGGGTGCGTTCTATCGGCTCGTCGAGCCGTGAGCGCGGCGCGCGGGCGCTACACGTCCCACTCGTCGACACGCAACTCCGGATGCCGCCCGGGCAGGGCGGTCCGAAACCAGATGAAGGGGAACAGCGGGTTGGGGAGCACGTACTTCCAGCCGATATTTCGAGAGCGTGCTCCGCCTGGCAGGCGCAGGTCCATCCAGACGTAGAGGAACTTGTAGACGCAGAGGCCAGGGATGAAGTTGGGCCTGAGCGCATCCGTCTTCAGGTACTTGCGTCGGATGTAGAAGTTCCCCTCGAACGGCGTGATGCCCCATCCGAGAGGCCCTTCCGCGAGGACGGTCCCGGTCCGCGCGTGCGTGATCCGGACCTTCTTCCGGCTCATGCGCGGGACGAGGAGAGCGTTGCCGGACGTGTCCGTACCGCTTCGCCGGCGATGACGCCAAGCACCGCTCCATACAGGACGTGCCCAACGAGGGAACCGGCCGCCGCCATCATGCCGCCCATCGCCGCGCTGAACAGCCCGGCGCCCGCCATCGGCATGACCACCACCTGCGCCACCAGCCACAGGATGAGACCCCAGGTTGTTCCCTTCAGCGCCGGGTTGCCGGGAAGCCGGCTGTAGAGCGCGAAGACGTAGATCAACGGGAAGACGATGGTGCCGTTCACGAAATGCATCAGCATCCCGCCCGTCCATCCGATCCCGAGCATACCGCCGAGCATGGCCGCGACGTCCATGTTCAACCCCATCATCGGTGCGACGAGATACATCATCATGCTCATCGCCAGCGTGCCGACGAACCCACCGCCAACTGCCTTGCCAATACCGGGATGCATAGCTGCTCCTTGAAGTTCCAGTCATGTCGATCGCGCCGCCCGCACGGCCTCCCATGACGCACGCGCGTTCCGGGAATCGAGGGCGGCCCCACCTCGACCGTAATGTCTCCCATCGACGCGGTTTGTTACAGCACGCTCGACATCTTGGACGGTCAACCGTCGTACGGCTCGAGATCGGCTGCTTGTGACTCGCCTCACACAACGGTGACATCTCTGTCGACGCGCCGGCGAAACGAGAGGCACAGTCGGGAGACTGCACATTTCGGGAGGTTACCCATGCCATCGTTCGAGATTCATACTCCAGACTCAGCCCCGGCAGCCGCCCGGGACACGCTCCAGGCCGTCCGACAGAAGTACGGATTCGTCCCGAACCTGCTCGGGGAACTGGCGGCGGCCCCGTCCGCTCTGAAGGCGTATGTGACGCTCAATGAGCTGTTCGTCAGCTCGTCGCTCCGTCCAGTCGAGCAGCAGGTCGTGCTCATCGCCGCGAGCGTGGTCAACGGCTGCACCTACTGCGTGGCGGCGCACACGGCCGGCCTCAAGGCGGCCGGGCTCCCCGACGGCCAGATCGGCGCGCTCCGCGACGGCCGGCCCCTCGCCGATCACCGGCTCCAGGCGCTGCGGGCGCTGACCACGGCGATCGTCGATCGGCGGGGCGGGAGTGCCGAGCGCGAGCTGCGGCAGTTTCTCGACGCCGGCTTCACGCGGGAACAGGTGCTCGAGGTGCTGGTGGGGGTCGCGATGAAGACCCTCAGCAACTACACGAATCACATCGCGGACACGCCCCTCGACGCACAGCTCCAGCCGTTCGCCTGGGAGCCGGCGACCGCCTGACAGCGGACACGGCGCGGTCAACTTCCATCACCTGCTCTTGGGATGCTTGCCGGAGCCCCGATGGCGTAACGCCGGCGCTGCCCGCAAGACCATACGCGCGATGAACAGGGTCTCCCCCGCACGCCGCGTCCACGTAACGTTGCGGCGGTTCGCGAAAGCGATCGGCGCGTGTTGCGTCAGGTATATACGAGCTCGATCGGGAGGCTGAGTGCCGAATCCGGTGTCCTGGGAGCAGGGCGCGTGCCGGGGTTCAGGAGAAACCGCTCACGACCGCGCCCCGGTGTCGTCGGCGGGCGCCCCCATCTCGCCGCCGGGGCCTGAGAATCGCGGCGCGAACGGACCTCGGCTGTAATGGCCCGCTGTGCTCGAAGACTCAATGAAAGAAGCCCTTGCCGGGGCGAATGATGCTGCATCACTTCCTTCGCATCGGAGCCATCGTCTTTCTGGCCGCGCATTCGGCGTTCGGTCAGACGCCCGTAACGCGCCAGCAGGCGCTCCAGCGCGAGCGTGAAGCGAAGTCCACGCAACTGCAGCCCTACGCCGCCGGCTGGCTGGAACGGCTGCTGTTCACGCTCGAGAACGACCGCCTGGTGGATCGGGTCCTCAATCCAGAGGAAGGGCTATATGCACGGGTTGGCACGATCACACCCGGCAGCGGCTTGTCGCTCGGCCCCGCCTACCGCAAGCCGGACCTGCTGAGCGGCCACGCCCAATTCTCGGCCTCTGCCCAGGGGTCGTTCACGAAGTACTGGAGCGCAGAGAGTCGGCTGGCGATGCCGCGAATCGGGGGCACCGCGGTCTTCGTTGAGATGTACGGCCAGACGTTCGAGTTTCCCGAGGAGGACTTCTTCGGCCTCGGCGCGGAGTCACAACGTCAGAACCGCTCCATTTTTGCGCTCCGGAACACGATTGGCGGGGTCGCCGGGGGCGTCCGCCCGAGCCGCTGGCTGTCTGTCGGAGGCCGAGTCGAGCACCTCGCGCCTCGCATCGGACGCGGCACCGCCTCGGAAAGCCCGGCGATCCAGACACAATTCGGCGAGGGTCAGGCGCCAGGTCTCGGGCAACAGCCAAACTTCGTCCGGTACGAGATCTTCGCCGACCTCAACTACGGCAACCCGGCCGGCAATCCCCGGCGCGGCGGCCGCTACCTGGTCGGATACCAGTTCTTCGACGACCGCGACCTGAACCGCTTTGGGTTCCGGCGGCTGGACGTCGACCTGCGGCAGTACATCTCACTCCTGCGCGAGCGCCGAATCCTGGCGCTGCGAGCGGTGGCCTCGCTGTCCGAGACCGACGAGGGACAGGAGATCCCCTTCTACTTCCAGCGGACGCTGGGTGGGCCCGATGACCTGCGCGGGTTTCGCCGGTATCGTTTCCGCGACCGCAATCTGGTCCTGCTGCAGGCGGAGTATCGCTGGGAAGTCTTCACGGCCATGGATGCCGCGGTGTTCTATGACGCGGGCAAGGTAGCAGCCTGGCGCGGGGAACTGGATCTCAGCA
>JACQTK010000086.1 GCA_016210845.1 Acidobacteriota bacterium
CAGGTGGCAGATCTCCTCCACCTGTAGAGCGCTCGCTTGAGCGTGCGCGAGGCTCAGCGTGCGCGAGGCTCAGCGTGCGCGAGGCTCAGCGTGCGCGAGGCTCAGCGTGCGCGAGGCTCAGCGTGCGCGAGGCTCAGCATGGCTGGGAGTTGGTAGAGGGAGGGCACACATGACTCGTATGCGCAGCGCGCTGGTGGGAGCGTTCGTCCTCGGGGGACTCCTGCTGTTCGGCGGCGGGCTGTTCCTGATCGGGGACCGGCGGCTGCTCTTCGCCGAGCAGTTCGAGCTGTTCACGACGTTCGGCAAGGTGACGGGGCTCCAGGTGGGCACGCGCGTGCGGCTGGCCGGCCTCGATGCGGGCGAGGTGCTGGACGTGCGCATCCCGCCGAGCCCGGCGGAGCCGTTTCGCGTGCGCATGCGCCTGCGGGAGGATCTCCGCCAGCTCGTGCGCACCGACTCGACGGCCGCCGTCCAGACCGACGGCATCGTGGGCAACGCCTTCATCCAGATCAGCGTCGGCACCGACGCCGCGCCCCTCGTCCAGCCGGGCGACACGATCGCAGGCAACGATCCGATCGAGTTCGCCGATCTGATCCAGGAAGGCCGTGAGACGTTCCGCACGGTGAGCCGTGAGGTGCTCGATCTCAAGGAAGACGTCTCGACCGCCGTGCTGGCGCTGACCGAGACGATCGATACCGCCAACGGCGTCATTGCCGACGTCGGGCGCGACGTGGGCACGCTCACGATGGCGAGCGGGCAGGTCGTCACCGACGTCCAGGGGACGCTGGCCGATGCGCGCGGGCTGGTCAACGACGTGCGCGCGGGCCGGGGCACCATCGGCCGTCTCATCACGGACGAGGCGCTCTACGAGCGGATGGCCGGCATCGGCCGCGAGGCGGAGCAGACCGTGCGCAGCCTGCGCGAGACCACCGAGCAGGCCCAGCGGGCCGTGGAGGCCTTTACCGCCCGGGACGGCACGGCCCAGCAGATCACGCAGACGCTGCGCAACACACTGGCGGAGGTCCAGGAAGTGACGTCCGACCTGGCGGAGGGCACCGAGGCGCTCAAGCGGAACTTTCTGTTCCGAGGCTTCTTCCGCCAGCGCGGCTTCTTCGATCTCGATTCTGTGTCGCGCGAGGCCTACCAGGCGGGTGTGCTCGAGGGCCAGGATCGCACGGCCCTCCGCATCTGGATCGCGGAGGACGGCCTGTTCGCGCGGGAAGCGGACGGCACCGAGCGGCTCACGGACGCGGGACGGCGGCGGCTCGATTCGGCGATGGCGGATCTCGTCCGCTATCCCCGCGACAGCCCGCTCGTCGTCGAGGGCTACGCGGAGAGCCAGGGCGGCGAGGCGGCGTATCTGGCCTCGGTGGACCGCGCGCAGATCGTACGCGACTACCTGCTGGCCCGGTTCAGGCGGCAGGCGACGCTGACGGGGATCATGCCGATGAGCGATCAGGCGCCGGGCAGCCCTCGGGGCGACGGGCGGTGGTCGGGCGTGGCGCTGGCGCTGTTCGTCAGCAACGAGGCGTTGAGCCGCGCTGCCTCGGTGCGGTGAACCTCGTCTGACCTGGGGTTCGCGCACGCCAACGCGGACGGTGAAGCGTGTCTGATCGCGCACGCTAAAGCGTGCGCTCTACAGGTGGAGGCGATCTGCCACCTGTAGAGCGGCGGCTTCAGCCGCCGCGAGCTCGATCGGGCGGCTTCAGCCGCCGCGATACCGGGTCAGCCGCGGCAGCCCTATCTGATCAGGATCGTGTCGGGAAACTGCGCGCGCCAGCCGAACCAGAAGGCGCGCTGGGCCGGCACGCGCGGACGGGCCACGCGCGCATCATCGACGAGCACCAGCGCGTCCTCGGTGACGCGCCACGTGCGACCTGCGGCGTCGGCGACGAGGTCGGCGCCGGGCACGCGGTCAAAGCGCTCGGCTCCAGCATCGAACACCCGATTCGCGCCATCCGGGCTGGTGATGACGACCAGCTCCACGCCCGCCACCTCGGCGTGGTAGACGCGGTTCCTGGCGAGGAACGCGGCCGCGATGGCCAGCGGCTGCGGGGTCCGCGCGGGCGGCGGCGGCACCTGGAGCACGAGCACCTCGTCCTTGTTCAGGAGCCGCGCGTCGCGGCCGGGCACCTGGAACATCAGCCGGTCGGTCGAGAAGTAGTCCCCATAGGCGGCGCCCTCGGAATAGTCCCGTACGTAGCCGGTATCGAGTGACAGTACGGTCGTGTCGGGATGCTGCGTACGCCACTCCTTCCATGTCGTGGTCACCACCGCGCGCGGCCGCAGTCGAAGGCCGCTGCCGACGAGCGGGCCGACGACGGGTCGCCCCTCGAACGTCGACCAGAGGCTGCTGGTCTCGTGATCGAACATCAGCTTGTTCGATCGATACAGCAGCCCGCTCGTCCCCAGCGTGATGTGCCGCCCGTCGACCACGCTCTCGTAGGGAATCACCGCGCCGCACAGCGTGCAGTAGACGACCGTCAGCTCGGTGCCGCCGAGCCGATCGAGCGCCATCTCGTGCCAGGCGAGGATCCGCTTCGGGTACGCGCGGGCCTCTCCGTTCACCGCGATACCGAACACGATGTGGCTGTCGTCCAGATACGCGGCTTCGCGCGCGGCGGCGACGGCGGGGTATTCCAGCGGCGGAATCGCGTTGACGCCCACGCCGCCCCAGTCGATCTCGTCGAGGCGGATCGCGGAGGCGGCGTCTGGAGGGAAGAACGCCTTGAAGCGCGCGTCGAGCGCGCCGTACAGGACGCTCTTGAACTGCGCGTACTGAGGATGCGGATCGTACGGCTGCGCCCAGATCCACTGGCGCCAGGCGTCCAGATCCTGGCCGAACCGTTTGCCGCTCCGGGCCTCGAGGAAGTCGACAATGCCCTGTCGATCCGCAGGCGGCAGGAACCGCGCGACGTCCAGGAGGATGCCGGCGTACCCGTTCCGCCACGCGGCGGCAAGGGCGCGCAGCGCCTCGGCCTGATGATCGGGAGACGAGGTGGCGTAGAAGAGGCCGATGTCCGGAACCGGACGCTGGGCGACGAGGGCGAGCGCACCCGCCAGCAGGAGTGCCAGGGTCGTCACCGTCGCCGCCGTGACCGCCCGGCGCGCGCGCATGGGGCACTGTAGCACCACGTCGAGCGAGTCGAAGCCCCCGCCCGGGTGTGCGACGGGCCGGCCGCCGTTTCCAGGCTAATCTTGAGGTCGGGGTCGCGCACGCTGAAGCGTGACCGGACGCTAATCTTGAGGTCGGGGTCGCGCACGCTAAAGCGTGCGCTCTACAGGAGGAAATTGTCCCCCTGTAGAGCGGCGGCTTCCGCCTTCGCATGAAGCTTCGGCGGACCACCGTAGCCTTGGCGGAGGTGGTCAGCCGCCGCGATCGGGCGGATCCGCCGCGACGAGGGGGGCATACCATGAGCGATTCGACCAGGATTCTGATGGGCGTATGCGCCGGCGCGCTGGCCGGCAGCGTCGTCGCGTTCGCGCTCTTCACGCCGCGCGGCCGTGGCGCCGTGGCGCAGCTGAACGCGACGCTGGACGAGGCCTCGCGCACGCTGCGGGGATTCCGGCGCGCGCTCCGCAAGGCCGAGGGCGTGGCGCACGAGACGCGGCGCGCGGTGGAAGACGTGCGGACGGTGCTCGCGGGCGAGCCGCTGGCGGAGGTGTAACGCCGCGTGGCCCGGCGTTGGCGCCGCTATAATTGCCCCGATGGATGAGCGACGCCTCGCAGAAGTGGCGCGGAAGCACGGCATTCTCCTGGCCGTGCAGTTCGGCTCGTCTATCTCGGGCCGGATGCATGCGGCCAGCGACATCGACATCGCTGTTCAGCTGGAGCGCGCGCCGGACTCGCTGCAGACCGAGGCCGAACTCATGGCCGATGTTCAGGCGCTCGAGCCCGATCGAGACCTCGACCTGGTGGTGATCAACCGGGCCGATCCGCTGCTCCTCAAGAAAATCACCGACGAATGCCGCCTGCTGTACGGCTCGGAGAGGCGGCTCTACGAACTGAGAATCTACGCATTCAAGCGCTACCAGGATCACCGCCGGTTCCTGGATATGGAGCGGGACTACGTCGCGCGCACGATCGCTTCACTGACGCGATGACGATCGATCGCGACCTCGTGACCCGCAAGCTGCTGCTCATGGCACCGCAGACCAGCACCCTCACACGGC
>JACQTK010000088.1 GCA_016210845.1 Acidobacteriota bacterium
CAGCCGCCGACGAGCCCTCGTTCACGATGCCGGCCCCTCGGGCCACCCCACCGCGCGCACGATGGCGTGATACCGGGAGTCGTCGCGCAGGGGGTCGATATCGGGCCACACGTTCACGAACACCACCAGCGGATCTCGCTCGTCCACCGCGCGCTCCAGGTACTCGAGCGCTTCGTCGATTCTTCCTAGTTGCGCGTAGACGAACACGAATCCAGATGGTTGAACGTATTCCCGGCGCGATCGCGCCACTAGCTCGTCGTGAAGCGCCTGGGCGTCAGTCGACTTGCCGGCGGCCGCGTACGCGACGCACAGCGCGCCCACCGGCCACGGATGGCGACCGGACCGGGCAGCGGCAGTCTCGAGCGCCGCGATGGCTTCGGCCAGCATGTTGCGGTACCGGTAGGCGACACCCAGATAGTAGTGAGCCAGAAAGCCGGTGGCGTCGAGCTCTGCCGCGCGACGCAGGGCGCGGATGGCCTCGTCGTGCCGCCGCGCCACGAGGAGGTTCACGCCGAGTTGCACGAGGGGATGGGGCGCCAACGGGTCGAGATCGGTGGCATGGCGCGCCTCCGCGATCGCCTCGTCGAACCGGCGCTCGATCCCCCAGAGATACACGCTCCGCCAGATCCGGGCCGCCACGAGGCTCGGATTGAGGTCGAGGGCGCGCCGAAGTTCGCGCGTCGCGGCCTCCCAGTTCCGGTCGTAGGTGAGGCTGATGAACCCCAGTGCGGCATGGGCCTCGGCGAGACCCGGGGCGAGGGCGACCGCGCGCTGGGCGGCGGTCTTCGCCCGAGGCATGGCGTCAGCCGGTCGCATGAAGCTGTAAAAGGCCAGCAGCGTGTACGCGTCAGCCACCCCGGCGTGGGCGGGCGCGTACTCCCGATCGAGCTGCAACGCCTGCTCGAACAGTTCGAGCCCGGCTCGCAGGCCGGCGCCCCGCTTGTTCCAGAGCTGCCGCCCCTTGAGATACAGCTGATAGGCCTCGAGATTCTTCGTGGGTGCCTTCACGAGCGGCTTGTCGATCACCCCTGCGAGCGTCACTTCCAGGCGTTTCGCGATGGCGCTCGCGATCTCGTCCTGCACGGCGAACACGTCGTCCAGTTCGCGGTCGTAGCGCTCGGACCACAAATGATAGCCGTCGGCCACGTTGACGAGCTGCGCCGTGATGCGCAGGCGGTGACCTTCCTTGCGCACGCTGCCTTCGACGACCGTCGCCACCTTCAGCTTCTCGCCGACGTCGGCAAGGTCAGCGCTGAGCCCTTTGAATGCGAACGACGATGTCCGGGCGGCGACCCGAAGGCCCTCGAGCTGGGCCAGAGCATTGATGATCTCTTCCGTGATGCCCTCGGCGAAGTATTCGTTCTCAGGGTCCGGGCTGAGATTCGCCAACGGCAGCACCGCGACGGACCTGATGGGGACCGCGCCGGGGCCCGAGTGGTGGGGCGCTGGGCGACCGGCAACGCCGGCCGCGGCGAACTCGCCGGAGTCGAGCGCCTCCTTGAGCTCTTCCAGCTCGTTTCGCACGTCGAGCGCCGTCTGGTACCGCCGGGCCGGATCCTTCGCCAGGCAGCGCCGGACGATTCGTCCCAGCTGGCGCGGCATCGCCGGCCTGAGCTCGGTGAGCGACGGCGGCGTGTCCCGTAGAATGGACGAGAGCAGCGACACGTTCGTGTCTCCCTTGAACGGGCGTTCGCCCGTGGCCAGCTCGTAGAGCATCACGCCGAGCGAGAAGATGTCGGATCGATGATCGACGGCCCGGCCCTCGGCCTGTTCCGGCGACATGTAGGCGACCGTCCCCAGGATGCGCCCGTCCTCGGTCAGCTCCCGCGTGGGCAGGCTCGTCGCGCCGGCGTCGACCACGACCGCCTCGTTCACTTTCGCCAACCCGAAATCGAGCACCTTCACGCGCCCCTCGGGCGTCACCATGACGTTGAGCGGTTTCAAATCCCGGTGGACGATGCCGCGCTGGTGCGCGAAGCTGATGGCGTCGGCCAGCGGGATGGCCATCTGGAGCAGGCGCGCGAGCGGTGCACCGGCTTGGGGAATCACCTCCGCCAGCGTCTGCCCCTCGACGAGCTCCATGGTGAGGAAGTGCACGTCGCCGTCCTGCTCGACCGAGTAGACGGTGACGATGTTGGGATGGTTGAGGGCGGCGACGGCCTGGGCCTCGCGCTCGAAGCGCTGGCGCCGCTCAGGATCGGCGCTAACTGCGGCGGGGAGCACCTTGAGGGCGACGCGGCGATGAAGCTTCGTATCCTCGGCCGCGTAGACCTCGCCCGTGGCGCCGCGGCCGAGGGCGCGCTCGATCCGGTAGTGGTTCAACGTCAGCCCGACCATGCCACCTCAGCTCAGAACTCGGTAGCGGGAGCCCTCGAAACACGAGGGCGCGGATCCCAACGGCGGACGCTCAATGCGCGTTGTTAACGCGCCTGGCTCTCCTGGAGCATCACAAGGCCGGGCTCCGTTGCACCTGGAGCTAGGTCGCTCGTCGCTACGCTCCGTCGCGTCCGGTCCGGGTGGAACTCCATCGCCTAACTTCTTACTGAGTAGACCGCCGGCCATCCGACACAGCCATCGCGGGCCACCGTCCGTGAAGTCTCCCCCCAAAGTGCCCGAAAATCAAGGCGCGACACGAATGCCCGCAGCCCTTGCAGCATGCATGGCCGCGAGCTACTGGTGAGCGTGGTGGCCGGATGCAGCCAACGGAGAGACCGGGACCCACCGAAAACGCCGCAACTGTCGTGGCGTGAATCTGATAGCCAGTTGAACCAGGCGCCGAGTGTCGGCATTGGCGGCTCTCTGCTCGCAGCCAATGCCGGATTCGCCCTCGTCGACGCGCGCCACGATCGGGGTGATAACGGAAGACTTACGCGTGACATCGCTGCCGCTGCTCGCACGTGGTTGGCTGCGAAGCGACGGGTTGGCTGTAGCGGGCTGCAGCCACCGCGTGGTGAAGGCTCAGCGGCCTGACGTCGCAACTGCCGTGACCTGAATCTGTTCGAGGTCGGAACGCCTGCCGTGAACCTGCTGCGGTTGGCTGCCACCACGGCAGCCAATTCCAGGCCCGGACGTCACAGCCGATCGAACGGGCTGCGAACG
>JACQTK010000002.1 GCA_016210845.1 Acidobacteriota bacterium
CGCTCCGCCGCGTGCGGATCGTGCGTCACCATCACGATCGTCTTGCCGTGGTCGCGGTTGAGCGACTGCAGCAGGTCGAGGATCTCGTCGCCCGCCTTGCGGTCGAGATCGCCGGTCGGCTCGTCGCACAGCAGCAGCGTCGGATCCGTCACGATCGCGCGGGCGATGCCGACGCGCTGCTCCTGGCCGCCCGAGAGCTGCCGCGGATGGTGGGCGGCCCGGTCGGTCAGGCCCACCACCTTGAGCGCGATGGCCACGCGCTTCCGGCGCTCGGCCTTCGAGAGCTTCGTCAGCAGCAGCGGCAGCTCGACGTTCCGCTCGGCCGTGAGGACAGGCAGCAGGTTGTAGAGCTGAAAGATGAAGCCGATGTTGCGCGAGCGCCAGCGGGAGAGCTGACTGCCCGTGAGCGCGTTGATGCGCGCACCCGCCACCTCGATGTCTCCGCCCGTGGGCACGTCGAGCCCGCCCATCAGGTTGAGGAGCGTGGTCTTGCCCGAACCCGACGGCCCCATCAACGCGAGGAAGTCGCCGCGAGGGATCTCGAGGTTGACGCCTTTCAGCACGTCGATCCGCTCGCCGCCGCGCGTGAAGTGCTTGTGCACCTCCCGCACGCGCACCAGCAGGTTGTTCTCGCTCATCTCACCGTGACCGCCGCGCCGCCCGTCAGGGTGGGCGGCGGCGACACGATCACGCGATCGCCCGCGTTGAGGCCCGCCAGCACCTCCACCCGGTCGCCATCGGCGCCGCCAATCGTCACGGCCTGACGCTCCGCAATGCCGCCCCTCACGACGAACGCGTAGGTCCGATCGCCCTCCGTGCGAATCGCGGCCTTCGGGGCGAGCGCCACGGGACGCGCGGCCGGCGCCTCGTCATCCCCGGCGCCGCGCAGGAAGGTCACCTTGACGCCCATATCCGGCAGAATGCGCGGGTCGAGCTGCAGGAAGCCGATGCGGACGAGCACCGTCGCCTTCTGGCGATCGGCCGTCGGCACCGTCGTGATCACGCGCGCGGGAATCTGCCAGCCGGGGTACGCGTCGAGCACGGCGGTGACGTCTTGCCCTGGCCTCACCCGGTTGATGTAGCTCTCGTTCACGTCGACCTCGATCTCGAGCGAGCGCATGTCGACCAGCGTGCCGATGCCCGTGCGCGTGAAGCCGCCCCCGGCCGACACGGGCGACACCATCTCGCCGGGCTGTGCGTCCTTGGACACGGCCACGCCGCTGAACGGCGCGCGAATGATCGTATCGTCGAGGTTGGTGCGGGCCAGCTCGACCTCGCGCTCGGCCACGCGTACCTGCTCGCGGGCGGCGGCGATGCGCGCGTCGAAGAAATCGACCTGGGCCTGCGCGGCCTCGACCTCGGCCTGCGTCGACAGCCCGTCGCGCACGAGCCGGAGGTGGCGCCCGAGCGTCAGCTTCGCCTCTTCGAGCCGCACCTCGTTCTCGCGCACGGCCCGCCGCGAGGCTTCGGCCCGCGCCTCGGCCAGCGCCAGGGCCGCCCGCAGCGTGGCGTCGTCGAGCCGCGCGAGGACCTGGCCCTCTTGGACGGCCATGCCCTCCTCGATATTCACCTCGACCACCTTGCCCGTGATCTTCGACGACACCGTGGCCCGCCTGCGCGCGGCCACGTACCCCGACGCGTTGAGGACGGCGGCCTGCTCGCCAGCAGGACGCTCGGTGACGGTGGCCGCCTCGACCTCGATCGGCTGCGCGCGCGTCACCCACCGCCAGCCGCCGACACCTGCCGCGCCCAGCAGGACCAGCGCCACCACCCAGCCGAGCCAGCGGCGGCTCGAGGGGCGGTCCGGTTCGCGTTCGATGCGCAGGGCGTCCAGGTCGTCTTTGAGATCGGCCATGCGGAACCCAGAATACCGTGTCCTCTTCTTCTGACGAAACGTTCAGAAATTCTTCAGATGCGCCCTCAGCGACTTCTCTGGTAAGTATGCGGAACTGACCTGATTCCACCCGGGACGGCAGGAAAGGAAGGGACCATGATGCGTGGGGTCGCTCGTCTCGTCGTGTTCTCGCTGGTCGCGTTCGGGGGAGCGGCGGCCGCCCAGGAACACGCGGCGGATCACCGAGGGGGCATCTCGGGTACCGTCCGGAACGCGGAGGGAGCCGTGGCCGGCGTGGACGTGGTGGCGACGAGCGCCGACAATGGCGCGCAGTTCACCGCCACCACCGACAGCCAGGGCGCGTACGCCTTTCCGGCGCTGCCCGTCGGGAAGTACGATCTGGCCGTTCGATCCGCGGGTCTGACCCTGTACCGGCACGCGGGCCTCGACGTCACCATGGATCGCGTGGTGCCACTCGCCATCACGCTCACGGAAGGCGCAGCCGCGCAAGGCGGCGATGCGGAGCGCCAGGCCCTGCTCGAGCGGATTGCCGCGCTCGAGCAGCGAATAAGCGATCTGGAATCCACGGCGGTGCTCTCGGAGCCGGAGACGCGCGTCCGGCGCATCGAGGTCCATGTGGACGCGAGCGGGGCAGTGCACGACGAGCCAGTGCCCGGCACCACGCCCACGGTCACCTACCAGCGGGAGCGGGTGTACCGCCGGCAGACGATCAACGAGAAGATCGAGGAAGCCCTGGCGGATGCGGAAGATCGCAGCGTGCGTGTCGGGGTGGATGCGGCGATCGGCACGCAGGGCGCGGGACGGACGCGAGGCGAGGGCGGCCTTCCGGACCGGAGCGCCTACGCCCTGGCGTCAGCCGACCTGTTCTTCACGGCGGGAATCGCGCAGTACACCATCTTCTTCGCCGACATCGTGGGGTTGAGCGGATCGCCGCCCGATGCCGAGATCCCGTCCCTCACGCTGCTGAACGGGTACACCGCGCGGCTCGTTCGCCAAAACGAGCTCAACCTGCGGGAAGCCTGGCTGCGCACCGAGCTCTTCGGCCAGCGGCTGGCGCTCACGGCGGGACGGCTCGACCTGACGAACTTCTTCGACCAGAACGCGCTCGCCAACGACGAGAGCACGCAGTTCCTGAGCGACGCCCTCGTCAACAACCAGATGTTGGGCCTGTCCAGCAACGGCACGGGGATGGCCGCCGAGTTCGACGCCAAGACCGGCCTCCGGCTGAAGTTCGGGTTCCAGCAGAGCAACACCGACGCGACCAACCTGTCGGACTCGATGTACACGTTGTCCGAGGTTGGTTACACGTTCACGCCGTTTGCGCTGCCGGAAGGCACCTACCGCCTGTGGTTCCGCACGGACAACACGGCCGAGGAGGATTTCCGGAAGGGCGTGGGCGTCAGCCTCGATCAGAAGCTGACGCCGGTCGTCGGACTGTTCGGGCGTTACGGCACGAAGGAAGCGGATCTCGGGCGCGACCACTTCTTCAGCGCGGGCGTCGGCTTCCAGAACGGGCTGATCTTCAACCCTCGGGACACGTGGGGCGTCGGGTACTCGCGGATGGAGCTGGCATCGGGAGAACGGGAGCACCTGGCGGAGGGCTACTACAACTTCCTGCTCACCGAGCGGCTCCGCCTGTCGTTCCATCTGACGTACGTGCACGATCGGCCCGATGCGACCACCAGGTTCGGGTATCTGCTGCCGGGCATGCGGCTGCAGGCGTCGTTCTAAGACTAGTAGGGGCACGCGATGCCGTGCCCAGGAGTGAGGTCATGAATCACACGCGCGTCATCGCGGCGCTGATCGCGGCGGCCGGCGCGGCTGCGGCCGCCGCCGGCTTGCGGGCCCAGGAGGTCAAGATCACCGACCCGACGTCGGTGGTGATGATCGTCAACCGGGACTCCAACGATATCGCCTTCATGGACATCAAGACCCACAAGCTGGTGGGACGGACGTTCCTCGGCAACAACGTCAACCCGCACATGGTCATGATGTCGCCCGACGGCCGCTACGTGGTCACCGGCGGCACGCGGGCGAACAAGGCCTTCATCATCGACACGCGGACGCTCCAGCTGATCAAGACGATCCCGGTCGACATCGCCCCGGAACATCTCGCGTTCTCTCCGGACGGCCGCTGGTACTACCAGGGCAATCCTGACGGCGATTCGATCTCGGTGATCGACATGCAGTCGCTCAGCAAGATCAAGACGATCCCGGGGTTTGCCGAGCCGCTGAACGTGACGTTCACGCCCGACGGCACCAAGGCGTACGTCGGCAACTACGGCGCGCACTGGATCGGCGTCATCGACGTCCGGCGGCACGAGCTGCTGAAGAAGATCCAGGTGGCCGAGGTGCCCGGGGTGGCGAAGCTCGATCCGGCCAAGTATCTCGGCGAGATCAACGGGATCTCGAACGCGACGATCACCAACGACGGCCGGTATCTGTACGCGGCCGACAGCGATCTCGGCGTAGTGAGCGTGATCGACACGCGCGACGACCGGATCGTCAAGGTCATTCGGGTCGGCGCCGGGCCGTGGCGGGCTTACATGAGCCACGACGGCAAGTACGCGGTCACCGTGAACAACGGCGACGAGACCATCTCGATCATCGACCTCGCAGAGAACAAGGTGGCCGCGACGCTCGAGGCGGGCCCCGACATGACCGGCGTCAACTTCGCGGCCGGCAAGGCGTTCGTGATCAGCGCTCCGGGCTTCGTCTACGTCTACGACATGCGGTCGCTGAAGCCCGCCGGGCGCATCAAGATCGGCACCAACGTGCAGATCGAGACCGCCACCACCGATACGGCCGAGGAGAAGATCTACCTGGCGGAGTCGACCAACCATCAGGTCGTCATCATCGATGCGCGGACCCACGCGCTCGAGCGGGTCGGCAACGTCGGCCTGTTCCCGTGGGGCACGCATATCATGGACAGCAAGGACAATTACTGCCACTGATCAGCCGCCTTACCGTCGCGCTCATCGTCTCGCTCGCCGTCTCGGGCGCCGCCCGCGCGCAGGGCGTGCGCGAGCACACCCGCCCGACGCCGGATCGCTCGACCGCGGTCACCGAGTCCCAGGCCGCCGAGCTCACGCTCACGCTCACGGAGGCCGCGGTTCGGCCGATCCAGGTGTGGGTGCGGACGTCGGGCGCCATCGACGGGACGCGCACGACGGTCACCGCCTCGCTGGGGTCTGCGGATGCCGCGCTCGTCGCCGCCGGCCAGCGCGTTCGCGCCTTCGCGCCAGAGACGCGCTCGCGGATGTACCAGGCCTGGATCACGCGAGTGATGCCCAGAGGCGACCGCGCCGACGTCACGGCCACGCTGACCCGGCGGGCGCTGGAGGACAGCTCGCACTACATCCTGGAAATCGTCACCGAGCCGCTCGAGGCGCTGTCCGTGCCCAATGAGGCGATCATCGAATCCGGCGGCGCCCACGTCGTGTACGTCCAGGACGCGCCGGGCCGCTACGCCCCACGGGAGATTCGCATCGGCCTCCAGGGCGAGCTCTACACCCAGATCCTCGAGGGTCTGGCCGCGGGTGAGCAGGTCGTCACGTTCGGCAGCTTCTTCATCGACGCCGAGCACAAGCTCAAGGAATTCTGAAGGCGAACGGTCGCATGATCACCACCGTCATCGAGACCGTCATTCGGTTCAAGTGGCTGGTGCTGTGCGCGAC
>JACQTK010000089.1 GCA_016210845.1 Acidobacteriota bacterium
GCGGCTAAAGCCGCCGCTCTACAGGAGGATAGGCTATCCACCCTGTAGAGCGCACGCTTCAGCGTGCGCGTTCGGAGGCCCGCCAGACGCGCCTCATGCGGTGGCGGCGCGCGGCGGTGCGCTGGCCGCCGCGGCGGGCGCCAGCGGCAGGCGCACGGTGAACTCCGTGCCGATGCCGGGCGTGCTGGCGCAGGTGATCGACCCGCCGTGCGCCTCGATGGTCTTCTTGACGATCGCCAGTCCCAGCCCCGCGCCGCCGACGTGCCGCGTCCGCGACCGGTCCGCGCGATAGAAGCGATCGAAGATCCGCGGCAGATCCTCGGGGGCAATGCCCACCCCGGTGTCGCGGACGCGGACCGACACGCCGTCGTGATCGGCCGACGCCCGCACGAGCACCAATCCCCGCGGGCCGTTGTACTCGATGGCGTTCTTCAGGAGATTCGAGAAGGCATCCGCCAGCAGCGACGGATCGCCGACGGTGTGGGCGGGAGCGAGGTCGGTCTCGACCCTCACTCCGTGTGCCTGGGCCAGCGGCGAGAGCACCGAGACGAGATCGGCCAGCACCGTGGAGACATCTACCGTCCCGCGGCGCGCGTGCAGGGCCAGGTCGTCCCCGCGTGCCAGGGTCAGCAGGCGATCCGCGACTTCCGTCAGACGCTCGACGGCCTGCCGCGCCTTGTCGATCGCCGCGCGATACTCCGTCTCCGATCGCGGCTTCCCGAGCACCCATTCGAACTCCGCCCGCAGCGTCGCCAGCGGTGTTCGCAGCTCGTGCGAGGCGTCGGCGGTGAACTGACGCTGCAGATCGGCGGCCAGGCGCATGCGATCGAACGCCTCGTTCAGGGCGCGGGCGAGCTGCTCGAGCTCGCTCTCCGTGTCCTGGACGGGGATGCGCGCGCCCAGGTCGCCGCCGACCATGGCGCCCGCCGTCCGGCTGATCCGCGCCACGGGCGCCAGGGCGCGGCCGGCCAGAAACCATCCGCCGGCGAGCGACACCAGGAGCACCAGGCCGCCAGCCGCGGTCACCGTGACCGCGAGCGCGCGGACCTGGGCGTCGATGGCCTCGAGCGACCGCCCCACGAGGACGCGGGCCGGCCCTGGGGCGTCGATCGCCAGCTCGCGGCGTCCGTCGCGGGTGGAGGCCCCGATCTGGGGATAGGACGGAATCGACACGTCCGGATCCGATCGGTCGACGAGGTCGCCGCGCTGGTTCCACACCGCGTAGTAGGCCGTGGAGCGATCGGCGAACTCGGTTTGTCGGAACTGCGGCGGGAGGTTGAGATCGAACGTTCCCGACTCGTCGCGGGTGAGCGACTGCGCGACGGTGCCCGCGGCGACGGCGAGCCTGGCGTCGACGTCGCCCAGGAGCGAGCGCCAATAGACATAAGTGACGGCGCCGGCGTACAGGACGATCAGGGCACTCAGAATCAGCGCGTACCAGAGGAGGAGCTGCGCACGCAGCGACTCAAGCATCGATGATGTAGCCTTCGCCGCGTCGGGTGCGGATCACGTCGGAACCGAGCTTGCGCCGGAGCGCGGCGATGTGGACGTCGACGACGTTCGACACGTACTCGGCGTCCTCGTTGTAGAGGTGCTCGCACAACATCGCGCGCGTGACCAGCCGGCCCTTCGAGCGGGCCAGGACCTCCAGCACGGCGAACTCGCGGGCCGTGAGCTCCACGACCCGTCCCTGGCGGTACACGCGCTTGGCCGCACTGTCGATGACGAGGTCGCCGATCGCCATGCGCGGGGAGTCGCCCCCGTAGGCCCGCCTGATGAGCGCGTGCAGTCGCGCCACCAGCTCGGCGAGCGCAAAGGGCTTGACGAGATAGTCGTCGGCGCCGAGGTTGAGGCCCTTGACGCGGTCCTCGACCGTGTCGCGCGCCGTGAGGATTAACACGGGCGTGTGCACGCCGCGGAGGCGGGCGGCCTTGAGCACCGACCACCCGTCGCGGCGCGGCAGCATCACGTCGAGGACGGCCGCGTCGTAGGGGACGTCGGTCATCTTGAAGAGGCCTTCCTCGCCGTCCCGTGCGAGATCGACGGCGAAGTCCTCCTCGGTGAGCGCCTTGTCGAGCGTGTCTGCGAGCGCCGGTTCGTCTTCGACGACGAGGACGCGCATGGGTCTCTCAGTCCGACGCCGCCTCGATCGTCAGATCGTCGAACCAGGTGGTGGAGTTGCCCGCGGACCAGACGCCGGCCCGGCCCCCCTCGGTGAACGTGCGATCGCTCGCGCGGACGATGCCCGCGCCGTTGAGCGTGGCGCGGATCTGATCGCCGACGTGCACCACCTCGATCGTGTGCCACTGGCTCGCGTCGAGATCGATGTCCGCAAGCCGGCCGAGCAGGATGCGGTTGCCGCCGGTCGTGCGGGCGATGTCGAAGCGATGTTCGTTCAGGAACAGCGTGAGGTAGTAGAAGTTGTCCGCATCCTGGTAGCGCCACACGAGGCCCGCGGCGCGGTCGGCCTCGAAGAGCCGCAGCCTGGTCGACAGCCTGATGTCCGCGGGCGCGGGGGCGTCCACGACGGCGAGGGAGAGGGCACGGATGGTGACCGCCGGATCGGCGTCGTGGATCAGGTGCCGCCCGCCCACGCTGCCGCGCACCTCCCAGACGCCCGGCGATGCCAGGCGGGACGCCGACAAGAGGAAGCCGTGCGGCGCCCCGACCTCCCTATCGTCGAACGTGAACGTCGTGCGCTGGGCGCCCAGCGGGGCCACGGCCCACAGCAGCAGTGCAGCCAGGCACGCGGGAAGCAGGGCGGTCAGGTGATGGCACTCCCGAGGCACGGTCGAAGAATTCTAACAAAAAGCCCGCACCAGGCCTGTGTCGCCCTTCATCTCCGCTTCATCTTGGGCTGGTAGAGTCCGGTCAGGACGGCGAGCCCTCCCTGACCGCGGTTGCGTGGGACCGGCATCATGGCGCGCGGAGCGCGCCGAGCAGACACTGCCAACCAGCCACGAGCGAGGTTGTTCGCGTTCGAGCCTGCGGCTGGTTCAGCACGCGCCGTCCGGATGCCGATCGAACCGCCCGGACCACTCCCCGGGACAGCATCGAGCACAGCACGACCCGACTGGATGGAGTCCTCATGATCATCACGAAGAAGCACGTGTCTCGGCGTACGTTCCTGCGTGGCACCTTCGGCACCATGGTCGCGCTGCCGCTGCTCGACGCGATGGTGCCGGCCCTCACCGCCCAAGCGGGCACGGCCGCGACTGCGCCGTTCCGGTTTGGCGGCATCTACCTGCCGAACGGCATTCAGCCCGCCTTCTGGCACCCGGAGACACCGGGCCGCGGGTTCGAGTTCAAGCAGGTCATGAAGCCGCTCGAGCCGTTCCGCGACCAGGTGGTCACCATCAGCAAGATGACGGCGCCGCCTGGATCGATCCACGTCGGGGCCAGCGCCGCGTGGCTGAACGGGATCGGTCCGGTCGCCGAGCGCAGCGGCCCGGGCGGGAACGCCTTCGGCAAGATCCAGTCGAAGAAGACCATCGATCAGTACATCGCCGACAAGGTGGCGGAGGATACGCCGCTGCGCTCGATCGAGGTGGGCACCGAAGACATGGGCACGGCGGCCGGCGCGTGCGACGGCTTCCCGTGTACGTTCTTCAACACGCTGGCCTGGCG
The DNA here is from genome assembly GCA_016210845.1 of Acidobacteriota bacterium. Classification (GTDB taxonomy): domain Bacteria; phylum Acidobacteriota; class Vicinamibacteria; order Vicinamibacterales; family UBA2999; genus JACQTK01. The sequence continues at coordinate 3,628 of JACQTK010000089.1, forward strand.
CGACGACACGAGCCCCCTGCCGGTGAGCGTCAATCCGCGCGTGACCTTCGAGCGGATGTTCGGGGAGGCCGGCACGGCCGTCCAGCGTCGCGCGAGCCTGCGGCGGAAGCAGAGCATGCTCGATTCCATCCGGGAGGAGGCGGCCCGGCTGCAGCGCACGCTCGGCCCGGCAGATACCCGGATCCTCGACGAGTATCTGAGCAACGTCCGCCAGGTGGAGCAGCAGCTCACGAGGATGGAGGCCAAGGCCAACAGCATCTCGGAGGTGTCGGACGCCCCCGTCGGGATTCCCGACGTGTTCGACGAGCACATGACAGTCACCTACGATCTGCTGCACCTGGCCTTTCAGGCCGACGTCAGCCGCGTGTTCACGTTCCTCACCGGGCACGAAGCGAGCACCCGCAGCTATGCCCATATCGGCGTGCCCGAGGCGCACCACAGCATTTCCCACCACGCCAACGACCCGGAGAAGCTCGAGAAGTACGCCAAGATCGGCCTGTATCACGTGCTGAAGCTCTCCGAGTTCCTCGCGAAGCTGAAGGAGACGCCCGACGGCGACGGGACGCTGCTGGATCATGCCGTCATCTACTTCGGCAGCGGCATGAGCAACGGGAACCAGCACGATCGGAACAACCCGCCGGCGGTGCTGGTGGGCGGCGCGAACGGACGGCTGAGGGGAGACCGCCACATCAGCGTCGACGACAAGGAGCCGACCGCGAACCTGCTGCTCGCGCTGGCGCATCTGGCCAACGTGGAGGTCGCGGCCATCGGGCCCAGCACCGGACGGTTGGATCTGTAGCGGCGACAGCCGTCGCGGAGGCCAAAGCCGCTCGATCTGAAGCCGCTCGATCGCGGCGGCTGAAGCCGCCGCTCTACAGGGGGACATTGGTCCTAGGCGCGCGGAGCGCGCCAAACAGATACCGGCAACCAGCCAAGGGCTCCGCGGGGATATCAAGGGGGCGGAGCCCCTTGGCTGGTTCTCCCTGTAGAGCGCACGCTTCAGCGTGCGCGTTGTGGTGCGTCGTGGCGCGCGTCCCGGCCGAGGGTTCTGATATCGTTGAGGGCCGTCACGGCATCGCAAGAGACTGGCCTATGCAGCGAACCGTTCTGATTCTCCTCGTCCTCACGTGGCTGGCGATCTCCGGTGACGACCAGGGTGCCCTCGCGGCCGGGCAGGGCCCCGACGCTGCGCGGCCTCTCGAAGTGGTGAAGGTCGCTGGCCAGGTGCACCTGATTGCCGGCGACGGTGGCCATATCGCCGTCCAGGTCGGGCCCGACGGCGTCGTGCTCGTCGACAGCGGCGCCGGACGACGATCGAGCGCCGTGCTCGCGGCGATCGAGGCGCTGAGCGACCGACCTATCCGCTACATCATCAACACGAGCGCCCATGCAGATCACGTGGGCGGGAACGCGGCCGTCGCGGCCGCCGGCGAGGCGCTTGGCGGCGGCGGCGGAGCCACGGCCGCGGGTGTGGCCGGCGTGCGGACGGGCGCGGCGCGCCTGGCGCACGAGAACGTGCTGCTGCGCATGAGCGCGCCCCACGGTGAACCGGCTCCCTTCCCTGAGGCCGCCTGGCCGACCGAGGCGTTCATCGACAGGAAGAACCTCTACCTCAACGGTGAGGCGATCCAGGTGATCCACATGCCGGCCGCGCACTCCGACGGCGACGCGGTCGTCTTCTTCCGGCGCTCCGACGTCATGGTCATCGGCCACATCGTGGACACGACGCGGTTTCCCGTCATCGACGTCGAGAAGGGCGGCAGCATCCAGGGAGAAATCGACGCGCTCAACTTCCTGGTCGAGCTGGCGATTCCGCCGACGCCGCTGGTCTGGCAGCCTGGCGGCACGCAGCTCATTCCCGGACGCGGCCACGTGCTGGAGCAGGCCGACCTCGTCGAGTACCGCGACATGGTGACCATCGTTCGGGACGTGGTGCAGCACCTGATCGGGAAGGGCATGACGTTGGAGCAGGTCCAGGAGGCGGAGCCCACGGCCGGCTACACTCGGCGCTACGGTGCCGACTCCGGATCGTGGACCACGCGGATGTTCGTGGAGGCGGTGTACGCGAGCCTCATGAAGAGAGGCACGCGATGATCCGTCGCCTGCTGCCAAGAGCACAAGGACGAATCGGCCACAAAGGCGACGAAGGCCACGAAGCTCACGAAGGATTGCCGTTCGACCGCGCCGCCGGAGGCGGCTCACGAACGTCGAAACCGCGAACGCAAGCCGGCCCACCTTCCGCATGGCTTGCGTTTGCAGTTTCGACGTTCACGACAGCGGCCTGCTGGGCAGGCCGCGCGGTCGAACGGCAGCGTCTTGGAACCTTCGACCTTCGTGCGCTTTGCGACACTAACGCGCCACATTTTGTTTTCTTGCGCAACTCTTGGCGCGTTAGTGTCACGTTCGTGCCAGCGCTGGTCCGAGGACACAGCGCGGCATTCTTTGGTTGCGGCTTGCCGCGCTGTGTCCTTTGTGGCTATGTCGTCTTCGTGGTCTTCGTGGCGCCTGCGGCCCTCGGCGCCCAGGGCCGCGGTGGTGGCGCGCCGCAGCAGCCGCCCCCCCCGCCGCCCTTCGACGGTGCCCAGGGCGCCCCGAGCGGCAGTCGAGGGGCGCAGGCGCGCGCCCCGATCGACCTGACGGGGTACTGGGTTGCGGTGATCACCGAAGACTGGCGCTGGCGCATGGTGACGCCCGCCAAGGGCGACGTGGCCAGCATTCCGCTGACGCAGGCGGCGCTCGATGTGGCGAATCGGTGGGATCCAGAGGAAGACGAGGCCGCCGGCCTGCAGTGCAAGGCCTACGGCGCGCCCGGCCTGATGCGGGCCCCGACGCGGCTGCACATGACGTGGGAAGACGAGGATACGCTGAAGGTGGAGACCGACTACGGCATGCAGACGCGGCGGCTGCACTTCCCGCCCGGGCGGCCCGACGGCGGCCCCCCGTCGTGGCAGGGGGACTCGATCGCGCAGTGGGAGGCGCCCGCCGCAGGACGCGGCCGCCCTTCGACCAACGCTCAGGGCGCCCCGAGCGTAGTCGAGGGGCGCGGCGGCTCGCCTGCGAGCGGCAATCTCAAGGTGGTCACGACCAACCTGCGGCCGGGATACCTCCGCAAGAACGGGGTCCCGTACAGCGCCGATACCATGCTGACGGAATACTGGGACGTCTTCGAGGGGCCTGGCCGCAATCGCTGGCTCGTCGTCACGACCGTCGTCCACGACCCCGAGAACCTGCAGATCGACTGGATGACGAGCCTCAACTTCAAGCAGGAGGCGGACGGCGCCGGCTGGGATCCGACGCCGTGCTCCACCACATGGTGACGGGCGGGGGCATGCACATGCATACGCGGAGAGGGCTGCGGCTGCTGGCGTTCGCCGTGGTGGCTGTCGCCATCAGCACGCCGGCGCTGGCGCAGGTCGACCTCTCGGGGACGTGGGCCACGCGGAACCACGAGGATTGGATGGAGCGGTGGCCGGGACCGGACGCGGGGGACTTCACGGGGCTGCCCATCACCGACGACGCGCGCACGCGGGCGCTCGGATATTCTCCCTCGATGCTCGCACTGCCCGAGCGGCAGTGTCTCTACTACGGGGCCACCTACACGGTGATCGGGCCGTTCGGCATCAGGATGTGGTCCGAATCGGATCCGGTTACCGGCCGCATCGTCTCGTGGAACATGAGCGGCGCCGTCGACAAGACGCCCCGGACGATCTGGATGGACGGGCGGCCGCATCCGCCGGAACACGTCGCGCGGACCTTCTCAGGCTTCTCGACCGGCCAGTGGCGCGGCAACACGCTGGTCGTGACGACGACCCACATGAAGGCGTCGCCGCTGCGCCGCAACGGCGTGCCGACCAGCGATCTGGCGACGATGACCGAGTTCATCGTCCGCCACGGCGACGTCCTGACGCTGACGGCGGTGATCGAGGATCCCGCCTATCTGGCCGAGCCGCACATTCTCAGCCGCAGCTATCAGTTCGACCCCGAGGTGAACATCCAGGTCTACCCGAACCCGTGCAACCCGGGCATCGAGGCGCCTGGCCTGGTCCCCGGCTCCGTGCCGCACTTCCTGCCCGGCGAGAACCCGTTCGTCGGCGAAATGTCGAAGCGGTACGGCCTGCCCGTGGAGGCGACGCTCGGCGGTCCCGACACGATCTACCCGGAGTTCCGCAAGAAGCTGGAGCAGCGGTACAGCCGGCCGGAGCGGTGCGGCCGGTACTGCTGTGGATGGCAGGGAGCCAATACGGGGAACGCGCTCGGCGGCGGCGACGCGCCGAACCTCTCGTGCGTCGCGCGCGAGCCGCCCCGGTAGCCACGGAGGCCACAAAGGCCACAAAGGCCACGAAGGGCCGTTCGACTGACCGGCCTGCGATGCAGGCACGCCTCGAGGCGCCCCCGGGCGGCCAGTCGAACGGCCTTCCTGACTTTCGTGATCTTCGTGAGCTTCGTGTGCTTCGTGGCTAATCCGTCTTTGTGACACTAACGCGCCAGATTTTGTTTTTTCGCACAACTTCGGGCGCGTTCGTGTCACTAGCCAATACTGGTTCGCCCCAGCGCGGATGCGCTCCTTGGTTGCGGCGCAGCCGCGCTGGGTTCAGTGGCTGGATAAAGGCGGGCGGCGAAATGAGGAGAGTGACGCTCTGGATCCCGATTGCCC
>JACQTK010000003.1 GCA_016210845.1 Acidobacteriota bacterium
CTTGCCGACCGATGTCTGAGGGCTGGTTCGGATGGTGGGGCGTGGCCAATCGGTAAGGCGCGGGACTTTGGATCCCGTATTCGAAGGTTCGAATCCTTCCGCCCCAACCAGCACCCCAAGAGATGAGACGCCCCCTGAGCGGTGACGGCTTGATGTCGACCGGGTTCGGCGACCTGAAGGTCTTCTCCGGCAGCGCGCATCCGTTGCTCGCGAAGGAGATTGCGGACTTTCTCGGCATCTCGGTCGGGCAGGCGCGGCTCCGGCGGTTTCCGGACAGCGAAGTCTCGTTCCAGATCGACGAGAACATTCGCGGCACCGACGTCTTCATCGTCCAGCCGACGTCGAACCCGGTGGACCAGCACCTGATGGAGCTGCTGGTCATGATCGACGCGTTCCGACGCTCGTCGGCGGCGCGGATTACGGCGGTGGTGCCGTACTACGGGTACGCGCGGCAGGACCGCAAGGACAAGCCGCGCGTGCCGATCTCGGCCAAGCTGGTGGCGAACCTGCTGAGCGCGGCGGGCACCAACCGCGTGCTGACGATGGATCTGCACAAGGCGCAGATTCAGGGGTTCTTCGACATCCCGGTGGACCACCTGTTCGCGGCCCCGGTGATCATCGAGTACCTCGCGCGGCTCAACGTCGAGAAGCTGACCATCGTGTCGCCCGACGCGGGCGGCGCCGAGCGCGCCCGCGCGTACGCCAAGCGGCTCGACGCCGAACTGGCGGTGATCGACAAGCGGCGGACGGAGGACGGCACCTCGGAGGTGATGAACGTCATCGGCGACGTGGCGGGGCGGACCTGCATCTTGCAGGACGACATCATCGACACCGCGGGAACGATTCAGCGGGGCGCCGTGGCGCTGAAGTCTGCGGAGGCCGCGCGCGTGCTGGCGTGCGCGGTGCACGGGGTGCTGTCGGGGCCGGCGATCGACCGGATCGAGAACTAGCCGGTCGATCAGCTGATCGTGACCAACACGATCCCGCTGAAGGGCGAGGCCCAGCAGTGCCGGAAGATCGTCGTCCTGTCCGTGGCCCGGCTGCTGGGGCAGGCGATCCGGAGCATCCACGAGGAGACGTCGGTCTCCTCGCTCTTTGTGTGAGGCGCCCCGCAAAAGGGGCGCCCTGCGATTGCGTAGGGCGGGCCTTCACGGCCCGCCGAGGAAAGACATGATGGACGTCACGCTTGAGGTGGTGAAACGGGACGGGCGCGGCAAGAACGAGGCCCGCCGCCTGCGCGCCTCGGGGCGCATTCCCGCGGTGGTCTACGGCGCGCGGAAGCCGGACAAGCCGCCCGAGGGCGTACCGGTGGCGGTGGATCCCAAGGCGCTGCTGCGGATCCTCCATTCGGAGTCGGGGGCCAACACGCTGATCAGCCTGAAGCTGGACGGGCGCGAGTCGCGCGTCATGGTCAAGGAGTATCAGCTGGACCCGATCACGCATCAGCTGCTTCACGCGGACTTCTATCAGCTCGCGATGGACAAGGTGATCACCGTGACCGTCCCGGTGCTCGTCAGGGGCGAGGCCGTGGGCGTCAAGCAGCAGGGCGGCCTGCTCGACTTCGTCACGCGCGAGCTGCAGGTGCACTGCCTGCCCACCGACATCCCCGAGCACATCGACGTCGACGTCAGCGAGCTGATGCTCCACCAGGCGGTGCGGCTGCGCGACCTGCCGGAGAACCCGAAGTGGAAGCCCGTCAACGACCCTGACACGATGCTCGTGCACGTGGTGATGCCGAAGGCCGAGGTGGCGGCGGAGGCGGCCGCGGCCGAGGCGGCTCCCGCGGCCGCGGCACCGGTGGAGCCCGAGGGCATCAAGAAGGGCAAGACGGAAAAGGAGGGCGAGGAGCCGGCGAAGAAGTGAGGGCCATCGTCGGCTTGGGCAATCCAGGTCGCGAATACGCCGACACTCGCCACAACGTCGGGTTCCGGGTGGCCGACGTGATTGGCGAGCGGCTGAACCTGCAGTGGCGACGGGACGCCGACGTCGTGTTCGCCAAGAGCTTCGGCGAGACGCCGTTCTTCGTGGTGAAGCCTCAGACGTTCATGAACCGCAGTGGCCATGCGGTATCGCGATTCGCGGGGTATCACCAGATCGAACCGGGCGAGCTCCTGGTGGTCGTCGACGACGTGGATCTGCCGCTCGGACGGATTCGCGTTCGGGCCAGAGGGTCGGCCGGAACGCACAATGGATTGAAGTCCGTCGTCGAGCAGCTGGGAACGACCGAGTTTCCTCGCATGCGGCTCGGCGTCGGACGCGGGGACGCGCGGCGCGATCTCGCCGACTACGTGCTCGCGACATTCGACCCGGCCGAGCGGCCGGAGGTCGAGAAGATCGTCACCCGCGCCGCGGATGCGGCGCAGATGTTCGTCGTGGAGGGCATCCAGACGGTGATGAACACGTACAACCCGGAGGCCACGGCTCCGGAACTTGACTGACTCCTTGCTGCGATACCTGTAGCGCGCGGGCTTCAGCCCGCGCGTCGCGGAAGCAGCCGTAGTCCAGAAGGAGACCTATGAACAGGAAGTACGAGCTCGTCTACGTCGTCTCGCCCGACGCGACCGACGATCAGGTGGCCGAGCTGCACACGCAGGTCGAGGGCATCGTCCAGCGCATGGGCGGCCGGATCGAGAAGACCGAGAACTGGGGCCGCCGCAGGCTCGCCTACGAGATCGGCCGGCACAAGGAAGGCACGTACGTGCTGGAGGTGATCCAGGGCGGCGGCGAGCTGATGAAGGAGATCGATCGCCGCCTCAAGGTGTTCGACCTGGTCGTCCGCCATCTCGTCGTCCGCGTGGACGAGGAGCAGCGGGTCGTGGAGCGGACGCGAACGCACCGCAGCGAGGCGTCGCGCCGCCGCCGTGTCGCGCGCGGCCTGCCGCCCGACCGGCAGCCGGGCGAGGGCCAGCGCAGCGAGCCCGATGACGATCGCGACGAGCGCTTCGAGAGTGCGGAGGACCTGCGATGAACGGGAAGCGGCGCTTCGGCGGCCGCGGCAAGGCCGGCCAGGGACAGCAGCAGAAGGAAGGGCAGCAGCGGCGGCCGATGTTCCGCCGGCGCAAGGTCTGCAAGTTCTGCGCGGACAAGATCGACGACATCAACTACAAGGACGTGAAGCTGCTGATGCCCTTCGTGCCCGAGCGCGCCAAGGTCCTGCCGCGGCGGATCTCGGGGACCTGCGCGATGCATCAGCGCAAGCTGCGCACGGCGATCATGCGCGCGCGCCAGCTCGCGCTGATCCCCTACACGGCGGAATGAGATCGGGCGGACCTGAAGGTCCGCCCCTGCATCACGTTGTAGCTGCAGTAGTTGTAGGGGCCGACCTTTGGGTCGGCCCGTGAGGAACCCATGGAAGTGATTCTGAGAGAGCACGTCGATCACCTGGGCGAGCGTGGCCAGATCGTCAAGGTCGCCGACGGCTACGCCCGCAACTACCTGCTGCCGCGGAAGCTGGCGCTGCCGGCCACGGAGGGCAACAAGCGGCACGTCGAGCGCGAGCGGAAGATCGTCGAGGCGCGCGAGGCGGAGCAGAAGGGGCAGGCCGACGCGATCGCGGCCCGGCTGGCCCTGGTGGACATCACGGTCGCGCGGCGCGTCGGCGAGACCGATCAGCTCTACGGATCGGTGACCGCTGCCGACATCGCGGAGTATCTGAAGGACAAGGGCTTCGAGATCGATCGGCGCAAGCTCATCCTGCCAGAGCCGATCAAGGCGATCGGCGACCACCCCGTGCCGCTGAAGCTGCACCGCGAGGTCACCGTGCCGCTCGTGGTGCACGTGGTGAAGGAAGGCGGCGAGCAAACCCCGACGGCCTGACGCGTCAGCGCAGGCTGAAGCCCGCGCTCTACAGGTGAATGAGTCACCTGTCCACCTGTAGAGCGGCGGCTTCAGCCGCCGCGTTCCCCGCGTCCCTAATTCTGCGGCGTCCCGCCCTGGCGTCCGCCCGCGCCGCCCTCACGTCCACCGGGGCCGTCCTGTCCGGCGGTCTCGAGCACATCGGGCCGACCCAGCGAGTGCGGTCCGGGCGTCGTGCCGCCCCCGGCGGCGCTGAGCACGTTGTTGTACGCCGTGCACGAGTATTCCATGATGCGCCAGCTCGGATCGGCCAGCGGCCACACTCGCGCGGCCGACGTCCACGGCTTCGCGTAGACGACGGGATCCTCGATCGTGAACTGAAACTGCAGGCGGTTGCCGGGCAGGCGCGTGAAGCGCTCGATCACGCGCATCCGATCGCTGTGCACGTTGCCGTGATCGTCCAGCCACGTCTTGTCGTTGAAGCCCACCACGTCCACGACCAGCGTGTCGCCCTCCCAGCGGCCGATCGAGTGGCCGAGGAACGACGGCTCGAGGTCCGGCGGGTGCGGGCGGCCGTCGGTGTGGATCACGCGGAAGTTGTGGTTGAACTCGTACAGGATAATCACCCGGTCGGGCCGCTGCAGGATCTCTAACGGGTACGGATCGTTGTCGAGCCGCGGCACGCCCGGCAGCCAGCAAAAGGCGTCCGGATCGACCTGGTGAACGCGCGCCTCGTAGAGCGTGAGGCCGAACGGCGTGAACTCGCGGGCGCGCAGGCCTGCGGCCAGCAGTCCCATGCCGTACGTGTCCTGCTGGATGTTCTTGGCCCAGAGCCCGGAGAGGTCGGGCTTGCCGTCGGGGGTGCGCGGGATTGGCGCGTCGCCGGGAGCCACGGGCTGGGCGCCGCCCTGCTGTTCGGCCATCGGCGCGGCCGGCCAGCACACCAGCGCGATCGCAACGGCCGCCGCCAGCGTGCCGAGGAAGCGGTGTCTCACGTTCGACCTCCTGTTCATCTCGTCAGTTCTTCAGCGCTCAGCGCGGACCGGGCTTGACGTCGGGAATCGGGGGCTTGCCCGGTCCGTAGACGGTGGCCACGCACGTGTCCTCGCCGAGCTCGGTGCCCGGACGCGCCAGCGGGATCGTCCACCGCACGGTCCAGGGCTTGGTGTAGATCTTCGGATCCTCGATTGTGACCTCGTACTGCAACCGGTCGTACGCCACGCGCGTGAAGCGCTCGACCAGGTGCAGCGCGTCGCTGTGCTGGTTGCCCACATCGTCCAGCCACGTCAGGTCGTCGGAGAAGTGGGTGGTATCGACGACCAGCGTCTCCCCCTCCCAGCGGCCGATCGGATCCCCCAGCAGCGTCTGCGCGGCGTCCTCGCCGAGATGTGGCGTCCCGTCGGTGGGGATCGACCGCCAGTTGTGCATCCACTCGAACATCATGATGACCTTGCCGGGCCGCTGGGCGATCTCGAAGGCGCCGGCGTGGGTCATCAGGCGCGGGCTGCCAGGCAGGTAACAGTACGCGACCGGGTCCACCACCTTGACGCGTTCCTCGAATTTCGCGCGCCCCGCGGCGGTAAAGGGGAGCGGCCCCAGACCGTCGGCGAGATTCGGGCGCGCGGGCTTGTCCCACACGCCGGAGACGTCGGGCGTGCCGTCGGGCATGCGGGGCACGGGCCGTGCGGCGCCAGGGGCCTGCTGCCCCTGATCCGCCGAGACGGGGGCCCCCACCGGCGCGGCCGCGAGCGCGAAGACCACCACCGCCGCGGCCCACACGTAGCGGCTCAAGTCAACGTCTCCTCTCGACTCTGGCAGAGGCGGGCCTTGTGCCCGCACGTCAGCGGCCTCCAGGTCCGCCGTCGTTGGCGCCGGCGAACACGCGCCGTCCGTCGCTCAACCGCGTAACGCGCATGTTGCAGGTGTTGGAGCCGTTGCGTGCCTGGAACCCCTCGATCGTGATCTGGTCGCCGCGCTTCAGCGTATCTTTCGTCCAGCCGTTCCGGTACAGCTGATTCGGCGCGCCGCCCTCGCACTGCCAGTACGCGCTGCCGTTGTCCCCGGGCACGTCGACGTTGATCCAGATGTGCGGGTTCCGGAAGTGGAATTCCCGCACGACCCCTGTCAGGGTGACGGCCTTCTGCGGATCGTAGGTGGCGGAAAACGAATGGTGCGCGACGGCCGGCACGGCGAGCGCGAGCAACGCGACGAAGGACGCGCCGAGAGCCCAGGAGTGTCTCATCGGTCTCTCCTTGGGTAGCTGGGTAGCTGGGTAGCTGGGGGACTGAATTCCCTACCACGCAGCGACTCAGCTACCAAGCGACCCAGCGTGGACGGGCGGATGATACGGCGCCTCCGCGGGTGATTACAATGGGTTTTCGAGGAGGGGGGATGCGCACGTTCTCGCTAGACC
>JACQTK010000096.1 GCA_016210845.1 Acidobacteriota bacterium
CGGCCGAACCGCTCCACCCTGTACGCGTGGCTCTTGATCCCGAGGTCGCGCACGATCTCCTGGTAGTCCTCTGACGCATACACCGTCCGATAGTGCCCTTCGTCGAAGGTCGGGCTGACGTAGACCAGCTCGCAGGCCGAGCAGCGCACCAGCCGCATGTGATCCTTGTCCAGCTCGTGCCGCGCATCCACGCTGCCGCACGTGGGGCAGGCGCGCGGCGTGAGCAGGTCGTCGGGAATCGCGCCGTGCCGCCGGACGAGCTCGTCGATCGGGTGCGTCCGCTTCTCGATCAATTGCTTGTACGAGTCGCCGGGCCGCAGCTTCGTGACGTCGACCGGTTGGTACTCGGCATATCGCCGATACAGGATGGTCATCGACGACGGGCCAGACGACATTCGATCTCCTCCAGATCCGAGGGCGAGTCCAGATCGATTGAGTCCTCGGCCGCCATGACCAGCGGCCGGACATCGTCGCCGTACAGCGATCCGCGCTCGAGCACTGCCGTCCGGACGGCGAGCACGGCTGGACCGTTGCGCGCGAAGACGCGCGGCTTGTCCTGCCGCCGCAGCACGAGCGGACCATCCAAGAACGGCACGAGGCGGCCGCCGTCGAGGCGCATCACCGACACCGGGTTGAACTGATGCGGCACCTCCACGACGGAGACGACCGAATCGGCGCCGCTGGTCTGGAGCAACTCCACGGCGGTGTCGATGTGCTCGGCGCGCCGCAGCGGCGACGTGGGCTGCAGCAGCACGACGGCGTCGGCAGAAAACCCCAGTGCCTTCATGGCCTCGAGCGCATGTTGGAGCACCGGCAGCATCGCCGTGGCGTCGCCCGCCAGCGCGGGAGGACGGAGGAACGGCACGTCCAGTCCGAGATCCTTCGCCACGGCGGCGATCTCGGGATCGTCCGTGCTCACCACGACCCGCGTGAGCCGCCTGGCCGCCCGGGCGGCGTCGGCCGTGTAGGCCAGCAGCGGGCGGCCGGCCACGAGCGCGACGTTCTTTCGTGGAATGCTCTTCGATCCGCCCCGGGCGGGCACCACGCCGAGAACGTTCACCGCGCGCTACACCCCAGCCGTGAAGACCAGGCGCTTCTGCACGCGGAGCGGCACACATGCGAGCAGATCGGCAATGCGCCCACCGGCCTGGCCATCGCCGTAGAGGTGATCGGACGGGTACCGGCCGTGGGCGAGCTGCCGCTCGATCGCCGCCACGATCTGGTGCCGGTCGTAGCCCACGTCGATGACGTTCGGCCCGCGATCGCGCCCGTGCTGCCGTGTGCCGATGTTCACGGCGGGCACGCCCAGGAACGCCCCCTCCCGAATCGGCGCGCTGGAGTTGCCCACGGCACAGGCGGCGAGCAGCATCAGCCTGACGTAGGTCTCGATCGGGAAGTTCTTGTAGAAGCGGATGTACTCCGGCCTCCGCTTCTCTCGGAAGGTCCGCATTCCCGTGGCGATGTCCTCCGACCCCGCGTCCACGTTCGGCCAGAGCATGATCGTCGGCATCCGCAGCTCGTCGAGTGCCTCGAGCGTCTCCTGGATCTGCTCCCTGCCGTGTCCGTACTCGGTAGTGACGGGATGCTGGTTGACGAGCAGAAACGGCGTCGACGGGTCGACGTGGGCGCCGACCCCCTCGCGCTCGAGCCACTCTGCGTGCGGAATGCCGTCGGAAGCGCGGGCGATCTCGGCGACGAGGTCGATGCGCGGACACCCGACGGTATGAACGGTCTCGGGAGGCTCTCCCATGCGGATGATCCGCTCGGCCGCAGCCTCGTTCGCGGGGAAATGCACGTGCGCCAGCTTCGTCACCGCGTGCCGGATGCTCTCGTCGATCGTGCCGCTGATCTCGCCGCCCATCGTGTGCGCCACGGGAATGTTCATGTAGGCCGCGGCGATCGCCGACGCCATCGTCTCGAAGCGGTCGCCGACGCTCACGACGACATCCGGTTTCAGCAGCTCGAAGATCGTTGGCAGCTCGAGCAGCCCGAGGCCGGTGGACTTGGCCATGGTCGCCGGCGTCTCGCCCTCCACGATCATCGTGACGCGCGCATCAGGCGTGAACCCGTCGTCCTCGATGACGTCGACCACCGAGCCGAAGCGATCGAGGAGGGCCGAGGCCCCGACGATCAGCTGCAGCCGCAGATCGGGATGGACGCTGACGGCGCGCATCACCGACTTGATGCTGCTGTAATTGGCCCGAGAGCCGATGAAGATGCAGACTTTGCGCATGGATGTAAGTTATGAGTCTTGAGTGCCAAGACTCATCGAAAACAGGGATACCCGAGCGGACCGAACCGCCCGGCTGGCCGGCGCCGTGTGTCGACCAGGGTGGTTCCGTAGGTGCCCTCGAGCGCGACGTAGTGTGTCTCGAGGTACTCGTGGATTCGAGGGTACTGCTTGAAGTCGGTCATCACGGGATCGTGGGTCGACACCACGAACGGCACCGACTGCCGCTGGAGCAGATCGAGCGATCGAGCCTCAGAGGTCGGATCGGACAGCCAGCCGTGATGCCAGTACGTGTGACCACCGGCAAAGGGACGGTTCGCGTAGTAGCTGACCAGCGACGGCGTCGCCCCGGTGATGAGCACGCGATCGCCGGGCGCGGTGCACTCGTACAGATAGCGATATCTCGGCTCGCCCTCGACAGGCGGTGAGGCCAGCAGCTGATCGAACCCGGTGGACATGGATGCGCCGAGCTCCGACACGAGGAAGATCGGCGTACGCCTCGCCCACATCACGGCGGCACACGTCGTCAGCACCAGCACGATCACGGCGCACGCCCGGCCTACCATCACCCGGCCCGCGAGGAACCGAGCGCCCAGCGCCGCGCTGAGGGGAGCCGTGACCACGACGTACGAGGGCTGCCGGAAGAGCGCCGAGTGCACCAGCGCCAGAAACACCCCGGCGACAACCATGGGCCAGGCGTTGGACGCATCGCCGCCGTGGGGCCCGCGCCGCCGCAGCTCCAGAACGCCAGCCGCGATCAGAAGAAGGGGAACCAGCAGCGCGATCTGCAGGAGCCACAGGTTCACGTTTGGCTCGGAAGGAAGGCGCGCACGGACTTCCCGGAGCCGGTCCCATGGGAAACCCATAGGGTCGCTGATGTGGCGTTCCAGCTCCAGGAACCGGAGGTCGTAGGCGGTGGCCACCTCATAGCGCAGGCGATTCCGGCTGTCCCGCCCTTGGAGCGGCCGGAGCCCATACTCCCGTTCGAGCTCTTCCTGCCGGGATGGGTCGATGTCGGACCGCCACACGAAGTTGACGACCGCCGGGACCGGTGCTGGCAGCGGATCGGGGGTCAGCACACGAAGAGGGTTCAGGCGAAGCAACGAGGTATACGGAATGCGAGGGGGCGACTCGAACAACATCGCACGCATGCGCGCGTATTCGACGAACCCTTCCGTCATCTGCACCGAGACAGCCCAGGGCGCCACCACGATCGCCACCGCCACGGCGTAGGCGCCGGCGTCACGCACCAGCGGACCAGCCAAGGAGCCGTTCCTGCCTGGCGGCTCCTCGCAACCAGTAGAGACTTCAGGCCGGGAGCCGCCCGGCGGTCCAGCGTGTCGCAGCGCCGGCGCGGCCAGGCGCGCCACCGCCAGGGCAACGACCGAGCCGAAGCCGAGGTAGACGCCGTAGTCGTGCCTCGACAGGAACGCAATCGCGCTGATACCACCGAGCACGGCGCTGCGCCGGACGCCCGGCTGATCCAGATACCGCCATGCGAGCCAGGTGAACAGGGGAAAGAAGAGCAGCTTCGAGGCGTGATACGTCGGCGTGTTCGCCAAGATCACCAGGGTGGGCACCAGCACGACGAGCGTGGCGGCGACCGAGCGCGACAGACGGAGCCCGAGATGGAACGCGATGACCGCGCCCGCCAGGATATAGAGCCACTGCCGCAGGAACTCGCCGATCAGCCGGCCGCCCGAGGCCACCTGCGCCGCCGCGGCCGCATACGCCTCGAGCGGCGTCCCCAACCCAAAGAAGTCGCGACCCGGGCGATCGCCCGCCAGCAGCGCCGTCGCCTCGGCCATGACGAACAGATTCGCGTCGTAGATCTGGTTCCCGGCCGTGAGCAGCAGCACGACGGCCGTAAGCACACCGACGAGCCACAGTGCCCGCCGATGCGCCGTCCGGCCCACGGGGGGCCGTTCCGGCCGGGGAGTCACGAGACGCGCCAGGGACCGCGGCATGTCACTCACCACGCCTGGTCGAAATACCGTCTCCACCGCGCCCCCGCGCGCACGACACGCTTCCGCGCCCGCCGCCCCAGCGATCCCGCTCGCTTCCGCGCCCGCGCCCACGCCGCGCGATCGGACGCCCATCCGTCGACGAGCGCGGGCAGCGCGGCCGCCAGCAGCAGCGGCCGCGTCAGATGGCGCGTGGCCGGCGGCCGCTCCGGGACGGGAGCAGGCGCGTGGCCCAGGCGGAGTACTGCATCCGCGAAGACAGGCGTGGCCGGCCGGTCCGTGCCGTGCGGCCGGATGAACGACGCGACGAAGCGCGCGTCCTCGGCGCGCGTGGTCTCCGGATCGCGCAGGCACTCGCCGAGCTGGCGGACGTGCTCCTCGACGGTCGCCGCGATCCGCAGGAAGCCGCCGCGCTCGGGCCGCAGGTAATGAAAGTGGATCGTGCCCTCCTGCGTGCCGCTGAACTCCTCGGCGAGCAGGGTGCAGACGGGCCGGCCGAGGATCGCCGCCTCGATCATCGCGCTGGTATTGATGCCGACGACCGCGGCGCAGTGATACAGGGAATCGAAGAAGTCGTTCCGGTTCTCAGGATCGATCGGGTTGTAGCCGCGCCGCGGAAACACCGACACGCCAGGCAGGTCGGCAACAGGATCGTCGGCCCACCGGTGGACGTTGTACGGATGCGGCCGCACCAGCACGCGAACCGCCTGCAGCGCCGGATCGCCGCTGGCGCGAAGCGCCTGCACCCAGCGCCGCACGAACGCCACCTCCGCGCCCGACTCGGAGATGAAGCTCGAAGAGCCCGTAAAGAGCACGAAGGGGCCGCTGTCGGGCAGGCCGACCCGACGGCTGAACGCTTCGCGGTCGCATGTCATGGTCCGCTCGAACCACCGATCGAACAGCTGCGCACCCGTGACGGCAATCTTCTGCGGCGGAATGTAGTGATACTCCTCCGCCTCGCGCCGCTGCGTCTCGTTCCACACGAGCACGAGGTCGGGCTCGACGCGCATCAGCCCCTTGTTCGTGAGGTTGTCCCAGCTGGCGATGCACACCGCCGTCCGGATGCCGCAGGCGCGGGCGGCCCTGATCCAGTCCACCTGCTCCGAGGCGGCAGTCACCAGCGGCGAGACCAGGAGCACGTCGGGGGCCTGCTCCCGCAGGAGCTGCACGATCCGCGGGCAGACCGGAATCGCACGCTCCCCCGCCATCAGGATCCGGTGCAGCCGCCGAACGGTGACGGCATCGAGCCGCGGGATGGCGTCGATCCAGTGATACACGCGGGGAAGGACCTTCCGCTTGACGCGCGCCCTCAGCGCGGTCGCCGCAGCCAGCGTCGGGTGGAGGAACCGCACGAAGTCCATCGTCGCGCGGATGCTGCGGGCCACCTCGCTCCACACGCCTTCGCGCTGGGGAACGACGCCGAGCATCGACACGCGGTCGGCGTACGCGCGCAGCCCCTCGAGGCCGACGGGCTTCTTCTCCCGCTGGTTGCTCACCGCAATCGCCACTGTGTGGCCGCGCGCCACGATCTCCTCGACCGCCGAGTCGTAGAAGCGCAGGTACTCGGGCGAGTCCATCAGGAAGAGGATCTTCATACCGCCGCCAGCGCCTCGATCGCCTCGACGACGAGCGGCGTGGCGGGCCGATCGAGGCCGTAGGGCCGGACGAACTCCCGGATGAACTCGCGCACCCGATCGCGATCGCGCTCGGGCGACTCGAACGACCGCTCGAGCTGCGCCACGTGCTCCTCGAGGCCATCAGCCAGCTGCAGGAGGCCGCGCCTCAGGTGGCGGAAGTGCAGCGTGCCCTCCTGCGTGTCGGCGAACTCCCGGGCGTGGAACGAGAACACGAGACGTCCGACGATCCCCGACTCGATGAGCGCGCTCGTATTGACCCCCACGACGGCGTGCGAGTGATACATCGAGTCGTAGTACTCGCCGCGCGCGTCGGGCCCGATCGGATTCGCGCCCGCGCGCGGCCAGATCGCCACGTCGCCGAGCGTCGAACAGTCCGCGTCGGACCACTGCGCCGCGTTCTGCGGATGCGGCCTGACCAGAATGCCCGCGGTCCGCAGCGTCTCGCGGCCGCTTCGGCGAATGGCCTCGATCCAGCGCCGTACCACCCCGACCTCGTACGGCGCGATGAAAGGCGACGAGCACAGATACAGCAGATACGGGCGGGCGGAGGAAAGCCCGACGCGCGCGCAGAACTGGTCGCGCGAGGTCGACGGGCACGCCGCGAACCAGTGATCGTACGCCTGTGCGCCCGTGACCACGACCTGCTCCGGACGTGCGCCGTGCAGCTCGACGGCTTCCGCGCGCTGCAGCTCGTTCCAGACGAGGATGCGATCGGGCAGCTCGTGGATCACGCCCTTGGTCGTCAGGTGATCCCAGGAGCCGACGCCCAGCACGCTGCGGATGCCCCGGACGCGCGCGCAACGCACGTAATCCACCTGCTGCGATCCGAAGTACAGGAGCGGGGTCACGAGCAGCACATCGGGAGACCATCGATCGAAGAGCGCCTCGATCTCGCCACGGACCGGAATCGCCCGCTCGACCGCCCGGAACGCCGCGCCGAGCGCGCCGATGACGACGCGTGATCGCAGCAGCGGCAGGTCTGTAAGCCGTACCACGGCCGCAGGCGCCTGCGCGCGGGCGCGCGCGCGCAGCTTCGGAGACCGCTCGAAGGCGGGCGACAGATAGCGCCAGTAGTTCAGCGACCCGCGGACCGCTGCCGAGATGCCGTACCCGGCGCCGCGCTTCGACACGGGGACCGTCTCCACCGCGAACGCCTGCGGGAACCGCGCCTGCAGCCGCTCGACGATCGGTCGTCCGTCGATGACGCCCGGCTGGGGCTGGCGATCGACGACCAGGCGAACGTCGTGGCCGCGCTCGGCGAGCAGGCCGAGTGTGGATTCGAAGTTCCGCAGGAACCCGAGGTGCGTGACGGCGAAGAGAATCCTCATCAGGCGTGCACCTTGATGGGCATGCGTACGCCCCTGAACCGTCGCGCGCGCTCGACGGTCACCGGTGCCCAACCTG
The DNA here is from genome assembly GCA_016210845.1 of Acidobacteriota bacterium. GTDB lineage: Bacteria > Acidobacteriota > Vicinamibacteria > Vicinamibacterales > UBA2999 > JACQTK01. The sequence goes on from JACQTK010000096.1 coordinate 7,236, forward strand.
CCGACGCCGCAGCCGCCTGCAGGCGATCCAGACAGTCCGCGGGAAGCCGTTCGCTGTGGTAGGTCAGCGCAGGCGTGCCGCAGAACGACGCCAGGATCGCCAGGTCGCCGTAGCTGCCGACAAAAGCCTCCGCCTGCGCGATAGCCCGTGCCTGCAGGTCGAGCGCATCGCCCGTCGCCTCAAGTGCATCGAGCCGGGACACGCGCGGCGACACCGGAAGCTCGACGTCGGCTGGCGGCGGCCAGTCCACGATGACGACGTGGCGCTCGGCCGAGAGATCCGCAACGAGCGCGGCCAGGAAGCTCCCGTTCTCCGCGTCTTTCGGCAGTGCTTCGGTGAAGGCCACGCTGACGGCGACAAACGAGCGGGGCAATCGATCGATCCGCCGCCGCCCGTCGCCGTCGAGGCGGACGTGCTGCAGCAGATCCGCGAGCTGCGTCGTCGCCCGGTCCTTGTGCAGGCGGCTGAGGACGCGGAACAGCATCGAGGGATGCAGTACCTGGTACTCGGTCAGCTCGAAGGTACGCGCGGCACGCTCGACGATCTCGCCGTCGAATGGCGCCATGACCGCCTGCTTCGGATCCTGCTCGCTCTGCGGCACCGTGCGACGCTGCCAGTGCTGGAGCTCGGACGCGGAGAACAGCGCCCCGATGTCGAGCGCCCGCCCTGCAACCGACGAGTACCAGGGCAATGCCCCTCCGCGCGACAGTGCGATGAGGCGCTCGGGAGGCAGACCGTAGGTCGCGGCCGCCCACCGGACGAACGGGATCCAGTACAGGATCTCGTTGCCCAGCGAATCGTTCCAGGGGCCGACGAGCACCGGTCCCGTGCCCTGCTGGATCTCCTCGAGCGCCGTCCTGACCGGCCTCAGCGACATCGACGTCGCAATCACCGTCGTGTCCACCGCGGCGCGTGCCGCCTCACGCCGCCGGCCGAGCCACAGCAGGAGCGCACGGCGGAGCGGCGGGTGCCACGCGGGCACGCTCGCCCTGGGCTGCTTGGCAATCGTCATCGCGCGCTCGATCTCCGCGGCCAGGATGGGCGCGACCGGCGTGTCGACGCCGTGGGGGCGGAGGAACTGCTGCGCGAAGTCGCGGCTGCGCGGCGAGACCTGCGGTTCGTCGCGAAGCACGGCAGCCAGCTGGCGATGATGCTCGGGAAAGTCGCGCGCGATCGTCGCGAGGCCGCCGTACGCCTCCACCAGGTAATGGAAGTGGATGGTCCCGATCTGCCCTTGGTCGAAACCGGGAATCACCAGCGTGTGCACCGGCCGGCCGACGATGGCCGCCTCGAGCATCGCGCTCGTGTTCAGGCCGATCGCGGCCTGGGCGTGGTACAGCGAGTCGAACAGCTCCTGGTCGGCGTTGCGGCTGGCATTCAGCGAGAGCGCCACCTGGCCGAGATCCGAGTAGTCGACCGAGGCGTACGAGTTGCGCAGCGCGGGATGCGGACGGACGAGGAGCGCCGCGTCGCGCACGAGGGGATCGTCGGAGGCGCGAATCGACTCCGCCCAGCGCCGCACCAGCTCCATCTCGTTGGGACCCGTCAACTGGGACGACCCGAGGTACAGCAGCAGCGGCCTGGACGGGTCGAGCCGGTGCTCGGCGAAGAACTCGTCGCGCGAGGTCGACGGCCGGCCGCCGAAGAAGTCGTCGAACCGCGCGGCGCCCGTGACGACTACGCGCTCCGGCGCGCAGCCGTGCAGCTCGATCGCCTCCCGCCGTTGTACATCGTTCCAAACCAGCACCCGGTCCGGCTGGATCCGCATGAGACCCTTGTTCGTCAGGTTGTCCCAGCTGAACGGAATGAACACGACGGGGATCCCGAGCCGATGCGCCGCCTTGACATAGTCCGTCTGGTACGACTCGAACGTCACCAGCGGCGTGACCAGGATCAGATCCGGCTGCTCCTCGCGGACGAACTCCTCGAAGCCAGGGTCGGTGGGGATCAGGTCCTCAGCCAGCGCAAGGGCGCGGGCCGCCAGGCTCCAGTGGCGCCTGACCCACGGGTGCCGTTCGCAGAACAGCACGAACTCCGTGGGCGCGATCTCGTACGCGCGGCGCACGAGCCGCGTCGCGTCGGCGTACCGCGGATCGAAGTAGCGCACGTAGTCCCTGGCGCCCCGCAGCAGATCCACGACGTCGCGCCACTCGTCGCACCGCTCGGTCGGGTTGACGCGGCCGGTCATCCGCTCGTGCTGCACGGTCCGCGGCAGCTCGAAGCTGCCCTTCCGCAGCCGGCCCGTCAACCGCACGGTATGCCCGCGGTCGGCGAGGATCGCCAGCGTGTCGTGAAAGTTGCGGATCCGACTGGTGGCGCCGATGAGAAAGAGGATCTTCAATGTCCACACGCGGCGGCTAAAGCCGCCGCGCTACAGGCGATTCATGTAGAGCGGGGGCTTCAGCCCCCGCGGAGTCATCGCGCGGCATCGACATCGGCCGCAACGCGCCCAAACAGCGTCCGCCACTCCGCATCGTCCCGCGTGAGCTCGCGCCGCACCGAATACGCGAGCTGGAGCACCGCGTAGCGCACACCGGCGAGCCGGCCGATCGCCGGGCGGCCCCGCCCGCGGACGGCGAAGTCCCACAGCAGTACTCCGAAGTGCTGGACGTTGGCAGGCAGGTAGGTATGCAGGGGCACGCGGTCGGCAAAGAGCATGCGCCGCTGGCGGGAGAAGCTGAACATCCCCGCCACCTCGCGGTACCACAGGACCTCCGGGATGTGCCTGAACTCACCGAGCAGGCACAGCGCGAGCAGCACCTGCCGATCGGGCATCAGCACTGGCCGAAATACCCCCGCCTGCTCGAGCGCGGCCGCCCGGAAGAGCCCGTAGATGCAATTGCCCGCCGTCATCTCGCTCGTCGCGGCGCGCAGCCGCGCAGCCGGGGGCAGCCCGACCGTGTCGAACCGTCTGGTCACCGCCCGCCGCTCGTGCGGGAAGACGCGCTGCATCTGCGAGTAGGCCATGACGGCCGCCGGATGGCCGTCGAGCCCGTCCACCATCGCCTCGAGCCAGCGGGGATGCCACATGTCGTGGTCGCTCACCCACGCGAAGTACTCGCTGGACGGGTACAGCGCGCGGCTGTGATCGAACGCCTTGCGCCAGTTGCCGATCATCCCGAGGCGGACGGGATTCGGCTCGTAGACGATCCGCGGCTCGCCCTCGGCGTACGTCTCGACAATCGCCTTCACCTCCGGCGACGGGTCGTCGTCGACGATGACGATGGCGAAGTCGGGACAGGTCTGCGAGAGCAGGGATTCCAGCACGCGGGCGAGCGCATCGGGCCGGCGGTAGGCGGGCATGCCGAACACCACGCGTGGGCCGACGGGCGCTGCGGACCGGCTGGTCATCAGACGCGCAGCCGCCTCCAGCCGACGAGGTGGGCCAGGGCCGGATCCGGCAACCCATGGCCGTCGCCTGCGGCTGTCAGCTTCGGATCGCGCCGCTGCGGCACGGGATGCGGCCAGTAGAAGCGCTCGATCGCGTTCACCACTCTGCCCGCGTCAATTGCCCCAGCCGCCTCACCTGCCCCAGCCGCCTCGCCCGCCCCATCCAGCAGCGTGTAGAAGAACCGCGAGCCGAACTCGAACGATCGGCGCACATGAAGGCAGGCGCGGCGTTGTCCCATTGTCCGCAGCGTCATGAGATCGAGCGTGAGGTCGACTCGTGGCGGCCGGAGCACGTCGAGCGCGAGCTCGGGCGCGAACACGAAGTCCACGCGCTCCCAGTCGCGCCACAGCCGATCGACAGACGCGCCGTCGTAGAAGCGGCAGCACGCCTGGGGAAACAGGCTCCTGAGGTACACGCTGGACAGCAGGAACATCTCCGGCGTGCCGGTGATTAGGTAGGTGACGTTCGGACAGACGCGCTTGAACTGGTACGCAAACCCACCCCATCCTCCGCCGATGTCCCACACGAGGCGGCGGGCCGTGTTGCCTCGGAACGCGGGCAGCACGGCCGCATCCTGAAGCGCGACGAGCACGTTGAAGAACTGTGCCGTGTCCTCGTTGTAGAGCGCGCCCTGCTCGTTGAACCCGAACCCTCCGAGCTCGGGCGGCTCGTGGACGAACAACTCGGATCCGACCTGCTTCCTCAGAAAGCCCACCGCGCGCTTGAGCCGCGGCGCCAACGCGCCATCGCGCGAGGCGTAGTCCGACGGCCGGACCCCGCTCACCGGTTCTGCCTGCTGACGCAGCGCGGCCACCGTGCGCGGCGTGGCGTCCCAGAGCGGGGCGATCGCCGCGATCACACGGCGCTCCGCATCGGACAGCGACACCGCGGCGAGGTCTTCCGCGTCGCGCATGCGTCGGGCCCAGGCGCGGACCTCGAGATAGTGCTCGTAGGCCCGCGCCTCGAACGCCTCGCGCGCCTGCCGCTCGGCCTCGCGCCGCGCCTGCTCCTGCTGCTTGCGCTGCTCCCGCTCCGCCAGCGCGCGCTGCTTCGCGGCGAGCAGCCCGGCACGCCGCTGCCCGCGGACACGTTCGCGCTGCTCCTTGAGCCGCTCCTGGCTCGCGGCCTTCTCCTTCCGAGCCTGCTCGGTCCGGGCCAGGCGCACTGCCGCGCGGTGCAGGACCGGGCGCACGAGCGGGCCCCACCAGACGCCGCGATCCGGCCGGCGCCGCCCCCGCGCGGCCACCCCTTCCAGCGCCGCCACCAGCTTCGGCGTGGCGGGCGCGTCCCATCCTTCTGGGCGCACGAACGTCTCCACGAAGCGGCGACAGCGATCCGGGTCGCCCTCGCCCCGTATTGCGGCCTCGAGCTGGGCGGCGTGCTCGGCGAGGCTGCCCGCGACATGCAGCAGGCCGTCCGTTGCCCCACAGATGTGTTGGAAGTGCAGCGTTCCTGCCTGCGTCTCGCGGAACTCGGGTGCCAGCAGCGTGTGGACGCCACGACCCACGATGGCGCTCTCGATCTGGGCGCTCGTGTTCACCCCGACGACGGCCGCGCTGTGGTAGATCGAATCGAAGTAGTCCGATCGCGAGTCGGTGTCCATCGGATTCGCGCCCGCGCGCGGCCAGATTGCCACCCGCTCGGCGTCGAGATCCGCCGCCTGCCACTGCTCGGTGTTCTGCGGATGCAGGCGAACCAGCACGCTCGCGTCCCGCAGGATCGGCGAGGCCGCCCTCAGCTCGGCGATCCAGCGACGCACGAAGGGCACCTCGTCGGGCGCGATGAACTGCGACGAGCAGAGATAGAGCAGGTAGGGCCGATCCGCCGGCAGTCCGACGCACGCGCAGAACGCCTCGCGATCGTGGCGCGGGCGCCAGCCGAACCAGTGATCGTAGGCGGCTGCGCCCGTGACGACGACGCGGCCGCGGGGCACGTGGTGCAGCTCCACCGCCTCGCGCGTCATCGCGTCGTTCCAGACGGCGACCACGTCCAGTGGATCGTGGATGAGGCCCTTGTTGGTCAGGTTGTCCCAGCTGTAGACGCACAGGCCCGTGCGAACGCCCGCGGCGCGCGCGCTGCGCAGGTATTCCGCCTGCGGCGACCCGGGCTCGACGAGCGGCGTCACGAGCACGAGGTCCGGATCGTGCGAGGCCACGAAGGCGTCGATGGCGGGATTGCGAGGCACGGCGCGGTCGCACCACCGCAGCACGCGGGCGAGCAGCCGGCGGCCCACGGGCGACCCGACCAGCGGCCGCCGCAGCACCGCCGTGACGAACGCGGGCGCGCCCCGCTCGGCCCGCAGACGCAGCTTGGGCGCGTCGGCGTACGCCGGTTCCAGGTAGCGGAGGTAGTCGACCGCACGGCGCAGCTCGAGACCGAGCAGCGCCCACGCCGTGAAAGGGACCTCCGGAGCGGGGCTGTGGGTGATCTCGGGACACTCGCGGCACACGCGCGCCATGAGGTCGTTCGATTCGGGCAGGTGCGGGTTGGCCACGACATGGACGCGGTGCCCGCGCGACGCGAGCGTGCGCAGCGTCGATTCGAAATTGCGCACGTACACCGTGCTGCGCATGAAGAACAGGACCTTCACCGCGACACGACCTCGACCGGAGGATCGCCAGATGCAGCCCCGCCGCCATTCCGCGTGAAGAGCCCGTACCAGACCAGGTAGTCGCCAGCCTTGTTCTGGACGTCCACCTTGGAGTGCAGACGCAGCCCGTGGCTGCAGAGCACCTCGGTGATCGCGTCGGACATCGACGCGCTCACCTCGATGAGAAGGGACCGCAGCGAAGGCGAGGCCAGCGCGCGGGAGGCCCCTCCGAGCACGGCCAGCTCGCCGCCGTCGACGTCGAGCTTGATGTGGTTCGGCGGCGGAACGCCGAGCTCGTCGATGAGATCGTCGAGGCGAAACGTCATGACCGGCTGACGGTAGACCGGTGGGCCTTCCTCCGACGGCCCGTCGCCGAGCGTGTGACGGGCGCTGCCTGGTTCCAGCGAGCGCAGGCTGAACACGGCCAGGCCGGTCCGATCGGACAAGGCCACGGGGAGCGGGGTAATCCGATCGAC
>JACQTK010000094.1 GCA_016210845.1 Acidobacteriota bacterium
CGAATACGGGATCCAAAGTCCCGCGCCTTACCGCTTGGCCACGCCCCACCATCCGAACCAGCCCTCAGACATCGGTCGGCAAGGGCGGCGCAATCAGGTAGTGTAGCATGCAGCGCTGCCAGCCGCCGCGCGTCGACCACCTGTGGAGCGCAGGCTTCAGCCTGCGCCAAGAAGCCGCGCGTCCCGCAGCCGGACCGGACGGCTCCGCCGCGCGTACTCGCCCCGATCGAGCGATTCGGTCAGCAGCGTCGGCCACCCCGAGCCCGACAGCCGATCGACGGCCCGCATGGCGTCGCGGCGCTTCTGGAAGAGCCCGAACACCGCCGAGCCGCTGCCGGACATGGCCGCGGCCAGCGCCCCCACTCTCCGGAGGGCCGCCTTCATCTGCTCGATCTCGGGATGGTGCCTCGCGATGGGCGCTTCGAGATCGTTGATCATCTGCGCGGCGCGCGACGGCCACGGCCCGGGCACGTGCTGCGGCTCCTGGAGCGACAGCCCGCGCGCCAGGTCGCGCTCAGCATCGTACCAGCCGTAGGCCTCGCCGGTGGAGACGCCAAAACCCGGCAGCAGCAGCACGATCCAGTGACGCGGCAGGTCGGCCAGCGGATAGATCTCGTCGCCGCGTCCGAGCCCGAGCGCCGTCCCGCCCGCCAGGAAGAACGGCACGTCGGCGCCGAGCACCGCGGCCAGGTCGGTCAACTGCGCGGGCCGCACGGGGACGCGCCAGGCGCGCGCGAGCGCCACCAGCGCGGCGGCGGCGTCGGCACTGCCGCCACCGAGGCCGGCCTGCAGCGGGATACGCTTGTCGAGCCGCACGGCGATGTCGCGCACCGGTCCGCGGCGGCGCAACGCGCGCCAGAGCAGCTCCGCCGCCTGCCAGATCAGGTTCGATCGATCCAGCGGCACGCCTGGCGCGGCGCACTCGATCGCCAGAGGGCCCTCGCGCGGCACGCAGACGAGCGTGTCGTGCAGCGCGATCGCCTGGAACACGGTCCGCAGCTCGTGAAAGCCGTCGGCGCGCGTGCCGAGCACGCGCAGATCGAGATTGATCTTCGCGTGCGCACGGATGGTGACAGGTACTGGACGCATGTCAGTTGACGGTTGACAGTTGACAGTTACCGACGGCCACGAGGTAGCTCGACGCATGCTGTCAACTGTCAACTGCCTACTGCCTACTGCGCACGCAACGGTCCGGCCCTGCGCAGCTCGTCGAGCGTGAGGGGCAGGGCATCCGCGGGCACGTCGACGGTGAACGCGGCCGCCGCGAGGTCGACGTTGGCTTCCAGCTGCGACACGTCCGCGGCGAGATCGACCTCGATGCGCTGCCCGTCGGACCGCAATCGCACGGCCCCGGGGAAGCTGCCCTGCCACGCGGGATACTCGATCTGCCATCCCGCGCGGCGCGCCGCCACGGGCTGCCACGCCCCGCCTTCGCGCCGCAGAAAGAGGGTGGCACCACCCTCGAGGTCGATCGAGGCCCACCCGTTCCGGTGCAGCCGCCCGCCCGTGGCTCGAGGCGCCGACGTGACGCAGCCGCTGAGAATGGCCTGCAGGTCCGCGGGCGCGAGCGCCACGCCGGTCAACGCACCCAGAATCTCCTCGGCGCGGGCATCGCGCAGCACCCGGTTGTCGCGCGGCAGCAGCAGCGTCGCCAGCTCGCCCCGCGCCGCGAGAATGAACACGGGCCCGCCGAACGGCGCCACCCCCTCGAGGCGCATCGAGGCCGGCCGCTCGAAGCCCGCGATCACGCGCCCCCGGACACGCTGCCCGCCCGCGCGGCCGGAGAGGCCCAGCTCGGCCGTCAGCGTGCGGGCCCCCGCGCATCCGGCCGCGACCTGGGCATGGACCAGAGCAAAATCCGGAAACGGCATGCCTGGATCGGTGGGCAGCGCCACGCGCCGTGCCGCACAGGCGGGGAGGACAATCCCAACTCCCAAGATCCAAGTCCCAATTCCCAACCTCCACCGCCAGCGCCGGAGGTTGGAGGCTGGGAGTTGGCGGTTGACCATGAACTATCTTGGAATCTTCGTCTGCGCGTCGCTGATCTTCTTCTCGATGACCGCGCGATCGACG
>JACQTK010000100.1 GCA_016210845.1 Acidobacteriota bacterium
CGCCCAGGCCCTGGTCGAAGACGATCTCGACGGGGACGCGGGAATCGGAACAACCCAGAACAACCGCGAACGGCTCCTGGCCGTCCAGCACCTCGCCGCGGCGCGCGCGACTTGAGACCGCGTCCGAGCCGCGAGCGCCCGAGACGAAGCGCCGGTTCCCCTCCCGCAGGCGCTCGAGCGCGTGCGCCGCCGAGAGCACGGTCACGGGCGCCGGCCCTCGGGCAGCACCAGCTCCGTGAGCTTGTCGGCGGCCTGGTCCGCTGGCGTACCCGCGAACCACGGCGGGATGGGCGCTTTTCCTGGCGGGTACAGCGACTCCATCGGCTGCCAGACCGAGTCGACGCGATCGGTGAACAGATCGCCGATCAGCAGGTCCGTCACCGTGCCTTGCAGGTGCGGATACCGACGCACGAAGTTCCCGAAGCTGAAGCCGTCGTAGTACTCGCAGACCAGCCGCCGCATACGGTCCACCCCCCGGTTGAACAGCGGCCCCCACCGTCCGAGCTGCGCCGCGGACGTGTCGCCCTTCGCCAGTCCGTCGACAATGGCGTCGGCCGCCATCTCTCCCGACCGCAGCGCCAGGAGCACACCCGAGGAGTACAGCGGATCGAGGAAGGCGAACGCGTCGCCGATGAGCACCCATCCGTCGCCAGCCACCTGCGTCGAGCGGTACGAATAGTCCTTCGTCGCGAAGGAGCCCGTGACACGGCGTCCACACGAGACGCGCTGCTTGACGGCCGGGCACCGCTCGACCTCGTCCTCGAACGTCTGGGCGAAGGGGCCGCGACCCTTGAACAGGGCGTCGTACGGCTTCACGACGCCGACGCTCACCATGTTGTCGTGCTGCGGGATGTACCAGAACCACCCCGTCCGGTCGGCCGTCTGCAGCACCATGGTCGCGCCCTCGTCACGACCCGTGTCGCGGTGCGCCCCCTCGAAGTACGTCCAGATCGCGCCTTTGTTCAGCACCGGATCCCATACGCGCAGGCGGAGCTTGTTCTGCAGGAGCCCGTTCTGTCCGCTGGCGTCGACCACGACCTTTGCGCGAATCTCCCGATCCCCGCCGTTCGAGGACCGGATCGCCACACCCGCCGCGCGGTTGCCGTCCCAGAGCACGTCGACCACGCGCACGCCCTCGTGGACGTCCACGCCATGCTCGCGCGCGTTGTCCAGCATCATCTGGTCGAACTCGCTGCGCACCACCTGCCACGTCTGCGAGCATTCGTGCGGCCTGTTGTCCCAGAAGGAGAAGGGCGCGGACAGCCTGCCGTCGCCGTTGACGAACTGCACGCTGTACTTCTTCTGGAAGCGGCTCTTCCGCATCTTGGGCAGCATGTCGAGCCGCTCGAGCACCCAGTACGTCTCGGGAATCAGCGACTCCCCGATGTGGAACCGCGGGAACCGCTCGCGCTCGAACAGCCGCACGCGCACGCCCTGCTGCGCCAGCAGCGTGGAGACCGTGGAGCCGGCCGGCCCCCCGCCAATCACCACCACCTCGGGATGGTCCATGTCATTCATGATTCGTGATGTGTGATGCTCATCCTTCGACCAGGAATCGCCGCGCCTTCATCTCGAACCGCGGCAGCGTACCGGGCTCCAGCACGTGCACGGGCACCGTGAGACCGAGGGCCTCGCGAAGCTGCTGCGACACCCTGGTCGCGAGCGCGGCCCGGTCGGCCACGTGCGGCGCCGCTTCCACCTCCACGGTCAGCGACCGCATGGCCCCTGGGCGCGACACGGTCGACCGGAACTCGACGATGTCGGAAAAGGCCCGGACCACCGACTCGATCGCGGTGGGAAAGACGTTGACGCCGCGGATGTTGATCATGTCGTCGGCGCGGGCGAGGATGCCGCCCTCCAGCCGCGCCCACGTGCGCCCGCACACGCACGGCTCGGATCGCCGCACGACGATGTCCCCCGTGCGATAGCGGATCACGGGGCTGGCGGTGCGGCCGAGGTTGGTGACGACCAGCTCCCCCGATCGGCCGTCGGCCACCGCCTGGCCTGTCGCGGGATCCACCACTTCGCAGATGAACTCGCCCTCGTTGACGTGCAGGAAGCCTGGCGCCTCCCAGCACTCGAAGCTGACGGGGCCGACCTCGGTCAGCCCGTGGTGATCGACGACGCGCGCGCCCCACGCCTGCTCGATGCGCTCCCGCGTGGCGGCAATGCTGCCGCCCGGCTCGCCTGCGACGATGAGCACACGGACGCGGTTGTCGACGAGCCGGCGCGGCGGCGATTCCGCCGCGGCCACTTCGGCCAGCCGCAGCGCGTACGTCGGCGTGCAGCAGATACACGTCGCGCCCACGCCGTCGATGGTCGCCAGCCGGAGGTGGCTCGACATCCCTCCTCCAGGGATGCACTGCACGCCCATCTGCCCCGCCGCCTCGAACCCCGCCCAGAAGCCGAGGAACGGCCCGAAGGAGAACGCGAAGAAGACCCGGTCGCCCGGCGCCACACGCGCCGCGCGGAACACGGCCTTCCAGCAGTCGACGGTCCACTGCCAGCTCTCGTTCGTGTCGAGCCATCGCAGCGGATGGCCCGTGGTCGAGGACGTTTGCCAGTAGCGCGTATAGCGCTCGATCGGCTCGGTGAGCGTCGTGCCCCACGGCGGACTCGCGTCCTGGTCCTCGACCAGCTCGCGCTTGGTGGTCATCGGCAGCGCGGCCAGATCGTCGGGCAGCCGCATGGCATCCACGCGGACGCATGCCGCATCCAGCTTCCGCGTGTAGAACGGGTTTCGGCCATGGATCGCCACCAGCAGCGCCGAGAGGCGGCGCCACTGCCACGCCCACAGCTCGTCCCGACCGAGCCGCTCCAGGCTCAGCATCCTTCACCCCGACAGGCCACGGAGACACGGAGGCACGGAGATCCGACTATCAAAAGACGCACTCCGTGTCTCCGCGCCTCCGTGGCCTGTGGACGCATCAGGCCTCCGCCACCTCGAACCGCGCTGCGATGTCGGAGGGGATGGCGATCATCTTCCATGGGCGGGCGAGCTTGTTCACGCAGGCGATTCTCAACGTCCCGGTCGCGATGGGCGTCGCGCCTCGAGTGATCCGACATGCGTAACTCATCGTCTTGGGCTCGATTGCCGTGATGGCAATCGCCACCTCGAACTCCTCCTCGAAGCGCAGGACCTGCCGATAATCGAACGCCGCCGCCACGCGCGGAAAGCCAATCTCGGCGCCCGAGGGCGCGATGCTCAGGCCGGCTTCGCGCCAGAGCGCGTGCTCGGCTTCTTCCATGTAACGGAAGTACCAGCTGAAGTGGACGATGCCTGCGGAATCGACCTCGTAGAAATGCACGCGCCGGCGCAGCCGGTACTGGGAACAGCGGGAGGTCGGCATCAGCCGTGCTTGCACCCTGAAGACGTATCCAGATGCGTCAATCCCTTGAAGAAGGTTGTCATGGACCGCGGTGCAAGCCCGGCTTAGCGCGGCCGCCTAGAGGGGGCGGCCGCGTAGTCACGAAGCTTCGCGGTCTTTGGGCGTAGCTTCGTGACATCAGGTGTACCGGATCCCGATGTGCTCGCGCAGGAAGAAGCGCGGCAGCAGCGCGTCGACCCGCAGCAGCCCTTCACGGGTGAGCGACACCCGGTCGGCGGTCGCCTCTGCCACGTACCCTTCGGCGGCCAGCGCGTGAAGGGGCTCGCGGAAGCGGTCGAGGATGTCGACGCGGTACTTGTCGTGGAAATACGCGGGCCGCACGGAGCCGAGCTTGAGCTGGAGCACCAGCTCGCGGATCATCCGTTCCTCACCCGTAGGCCGGTAGGCACGGCTGAGCGGAATCCGGCCGTGGCGGATCGCGTCGCGGTACGCCTCCCACGTGTCGAGGTTCTGGACGTGCACGCCGTTGACGTGGCCGAACGAGGCCACGCCGAGCCCCACCATGTCGGCGCCCTGCCAGAGACGGTCGCGGTACACGAAGCGTGTGCGCGATGGCGCCTTCACCGCGGTGTAGGCGCTGCCGACGTGATAACCGGCCTCCTCGAGCGCTTCGAAGGCCTCGCGGACCCAGCGCCGCTTGGTGGGCCACTCGGCCACCGGCTCCGTGAAGCGCCCGGTGTGCCTGACGCGATCCGCGCTGATGGCGGTGTTGAACGGCAGCTCCATCTGGTAGATCGTCACGCTGTCGGGCGCGAGCGCCACCGTCTTGCGGATGCAGTCCTGCCAGTTCTTCTCGGTCTCGCCGAGCATGCCCGCGATCAGGTCGATGTTGATCTGCGGAAACTGCAGCGCCCGCGCCTGCTCGTATGCGCGGAAGACCTCGGGCGAGCGGTGCGCGCGGCCGTTCAGCTCGAGGATGCGGTCGCTGAAATTCTCGATGCCGAGGCTGAGCCGCGTGATCCCCATCCGCCGGATCGAGGCCAGCTTGGCCTGGGTCAGCGTGCCAGGCTCGCACTCGAAGGTGACTTCTTCCGCCTCGCGCCAGGGTGACGCCGCCGTCAGGCGTTTGACGAGGCCTTCGAGCTGCCGGGTTGACAGAAACGACGGCGTGCCGCCCCCGAAGTACACGAAATCGAGCTTGCGGTCAGCGACGGCCGGCAGGGTCGCATAGAGCGCCCACTCCCTCGCCAGCACGTCGAGATACTCGGCGACCTCCTGCGCGTTCTTGTCGGTGTACACACGGAAGTAGCAGAAGTGGCACCGCTTGCGGCAGAAGGGAATGTGCAGGTAGAGGCCCAGCGGCACGCCCGGTGCCGCGTGGTGCTGCAGGGCTGGACGCGCGTCGCGGTCCACGGCCTCACGGTTCCACACCGAGAATGGCGGGTACGTGGCGACGAAATAGCTCCCGACGTCCGTCTGGTCGTCCTCGACCAGCATGGGCAATCGATTGGGCATTGGACCGCTATGCGGCCTCCAACGAGAATCTTGTACGCCTTGCCAGCCCGCATAGCGGTCCGAGGCGCGCGGAGCGCGCCAAGCAAATACTGGCCAACCAGCCACGGGCGATTGGAATCTCAAGGGCAAGCCAGTAGCTGGTTCGTCCAATATATACTGCCCGCCGGGCCATCCCGATTACATGACGACACATATGAGGCCACGACGTATGGGTTGGGTGATCTTCGTTGCCGGAACGGTGCTGGCATGGGGCGCGTACGGCGCGCTGCTGCACCAGGGACAAGTACAGCTGGGCAATCCGCTGAAGGCCCTGCTCTGCGTGGGCGTTGCCTACTTCCTCATCGGGGTCCTGGTCCCCGTGGTCGGGCTCGGCGTCCAGGGCGGCCTCTCGGGGTTCGACACGGGAGGGGTGACGCTGGCGACGATCGCGGGGGTGCTCGGGGCGATTGGCGCAGTCGGCATCATCTACGCGTTCCGGTTCGGCGGTCTGCCCGTCTACGTGATGCCGCTCGTCTTCGCGGGCGCGCCCATCGTCAACGTGATCGTCTCGATGGCGATCCACCCGCCGAAGACGGCGCTCAACCCGATGCTCTTCGTCGGGTTCGTCCTCGCGTCGATCGGCGCGGGCATGGTGCTGTACTACCGGCCTGCGGCATAATTGTCCGTCGTTCAGCGCGTTACAGCGGTGTGACCGGCTCGGGCCAAGGCAACCGCCCCCTGAGCCACGCGAGGCCTCGCCAGAGGATCCGCTTCTCGCGGATGTCGTCGAATACCGCATATGTGACGGGCGTGGCGATGAGCGTCAGCAGCAAGACCAGCGACTGCCCGCCGATCACCACCCATGCGATCGAATGATTCGTCGCCGAGCCGACCCCGCTCGTCGCCACGAGCGGCACCATACCCGCGACGAATGCCAGCGTGGTCATCAGGATCGGCCTGAGTCGATTGCGGCACGCCTTCACGATCGCGTCTCGCGTGTTGAGCCCGGTGGCCTTGAGCTGGTTGGCGTGGTCGATCTGCAGAATCGAGTTCTTCTTCACGACGCCGAACAGCACCAGGAGGCCGAGCGCTGAAAAGACATTCAGCGACTGCTGGAAGATGATCAGCGACAGCAGCGCGAACGGCAGCGTCAGCGGCAACGAGAGCAGGATCGTCACCGGGTGCAGCCACGACTCGAACTGCGCGGCCAGCACCAGGTACATGAAGATGATGGACAGCGCGAACGCGGTGAGGAACGCGGTGGCGGTGCGATTGAGCTCGCGCGACTGGCCACTGAAGCCGCCGCGATACTCGGGCGGCAGCGCCAGTTCGGACGCCGCAGCCGCCACGGCATCCTGCACCGCAGCCTGGGAGACGCCGGGCAACAAGCTGAAACTGACCGTGACCTGCCGTTGCCGGCCAAGCCGCCGGATCTCCGACGGCGCATCGCTCGGCGCGAGGCTCGCGATGTTCTCGAGCGCGACGGTGCCAAGCCGCGACGACGGCACCGGCATCTGGCCGAGTGACGCCTCCGATGCACGATCTGCGGCCTCGGCGCGCAGATGCACCTCGTACTGCTCGCCCCCTTCGTTGTAGGTGGTCACGGCATCGCCCGCGACGAGCAGCCGCAAGGCGTCTGCCGCGTCGGACAGCTGCACGCCGAGGTCGGCCGCCTTGGGCCGATCGATGTGCACCGAGAGCTCGGGCTTGCCGTCGTTGAGCGACGTGTCGGCGTCGACGACGCCGGGAAGGGTCTTTACGCGCTTCAGCAGCTGATCGGAGTAGCGCTGGAGCTGCGCGATGTCCGGGCCCTGCAGGACGTACTGCACGCCGCCGCCCCCCGGCCCGAAACCGCCACCGACACTGCTGCGGATTCCCTGCGCGGTCAGCGGCGTCAGGATGGCGTCGCGCACCTCGGACATGATCGCGAACTGATCGCGTGTTCGTGCATCGATCGCGGCAAGCCTGACAAAGATCGACGCGCTGTTCTGGGTCCCGGCCCCGTCGCCCGCTACCGTCAGGAGCGTGTAGTCGACCTCCCGAATCCGCCTGATTGCGGTCGATAGGCGGTTCCCTAGGACTTCAGTCGCCTGGAGGCTCGTGCCCTCGGGCGCGCGCACGTTGACGTCGAAGCCCGACTGGTCATCCTGCGTGATGAAGGTGACGCTGACGAAACGAGCCAGGGGGACGCTGGAGAAGAGGACGAGCACAGTCAGCGCTGCCACGACTCCGCGGTGTCCCATGGCCCACTCGAGCATCCGCGTGTAGACGCGATCGACGGGCGCGAAGATCGTCGAATGCTTCGAGTCGCTCGCGGAATCGTCGCCGTCTTTCCGCGGCCTCAGCTTCAGCCAGCGCGACGACATCATCGGCGTCAGCGTGAAGCTGACGACCAGCGACACCATGATGGCAAAGGCCATCGTCAGGCCGAAGCTCCTCATGAACTTCCCGACCATGCCGCTCATGAACGCCACCGGCACAAAGATCGCGACGAGAGAGAGTGTGGTCGCGAGCACGGCGAGGCCGATCTCCCTGGTTGCCTCGACAGCCGCCTGCATGGGCGGCATCCCCTTCTCCTCGATGAACCGATACGTGTTCTCGAGCACGACGATCGCGTCGTCGATGACGATGCCGACTGAGAGGGTCAGGGCCAGCATAGTCAGCATGTTGAGCGTGAAGCCCATGTACCAGATGAGGCCGAACGTCGCGATGATCGAGGTGGGAATCGAGATAGCGGCAATCACGGTGGAGCGGAAGTTGCCGAGGAACAGCAGCACGACCAGGGCGGCGAGGATCGAGCCGACCACGAGGTGCTCCTCGACGCTCGTGATCGCCGCCTCGATGAACTCCGACTGATCGCGGACGAGGCGAATCTCATAACCCGCCGGCAGGATCTGCTGCAGTTCCGCGAGGCGTGCCTTGACGCCGTCGACGACCTCAACCGTGTTCGTACCCGACTGCTTACGAATCTGCAGCAGAACGGTCGGTACCCCGTTGAGGCTCGCAATGGTCTGCCCCTCGGCCTCGCCATCCTCGATGCGCGCCACGTCGCGCACTGTGACCGGGTGTCCCCCTACCTCGCGGATGACGATGTCGCCGAACTCCGCGGGCGATTCCACGCGCCCGCGCGTCCGCACGGTGACGGCGCGTTCGCCCTGGTCCAGCCTGCCGCCGGGAATGTCGGCGTTCTGTGTCTGCAGCGCCCGGGACACCTCATTCACCGACAGGTTCTGGGCTCGCAGACGCCCCACGTCGAGCCACACGTTGATCTGGCGCTGACGGCCACCAAGGACGAGAACCTGTCCCACGCCGTCGGCGCTTTCGAGCTGGCGACGGAGCACCTTGTCGGCGTATTCGCTGATCTCGCGCACCGGCTGGTTTGCCGTCAGCGCGAGCGTGAGCACCGGCAGCGCATCGGGATCGCGCTTCTCGACGACCGGCTGGGTGATCGTGCGCGGAAGCAGCGGGACGATCCGATTGACCCGATCGCGCACCTCCTGAGTCGCGACGTCGCCGTTCTTCTCGAGCCTGAAGCTGACGACGACCTGAGAGACACCCTCCGACGAGGTGGACGTCAGCGTGTCGATTCCGCTGATCGTGTTGACCGCCTCCTCGATTCGGTCGGTGACCTCGCTTTCCACCTGCGCCGGCGCGGCGCCGGGGAGACGCGTGGTGACCAGGATGGTCGGGACATCGGTGTTCGGGAACTGGTCGATGCCGAGTTGAGCAAACGAAAAGATACCGACAACGATCATCGACAGGATGAGGACCGATGCGAAGACCGGCCGGCGGACGCAGAGCGCGGCAAGCCACTGCATGACGCGCTACCTCGCGATGCGGACGCCGTCCGCGAGCTGCGTGACGTTGCTGACGGCTACCGTGTCACCGCGCGCGACGCCACTTGTAATCTCGATCAGATCGCCAACCGTCTGGCCCGTCGTCACGATCCGCTCCTGCACGAGGCCGTCGCTGGAGACTGCGTAGACACGCGCCGTCCCTGAAATCGTGCGCACCGCGCCTGCCGGCACGAGCAGCGCCGGCTGCGCGGTGTCCCGCTCCAGCTGCGCCGTTGCGAAGAGCCCCGGCTTCAGTTCGCCGTGTTCGTTGGGAACCACCGCTTCAACAACCAGCGCGCGCGAGTCGGTCTTGAGCGCAGGAGACACGTAACGCACGCGCCCGGTGAACGAGCGTCCCGGATACGCATCGACCTGGAGCGCGACTGCGCGTCCGGGCGCGACGGATGCGAGCAACTGCTGCGGGACCGTCAGTTCCACACGCATCGGGTTGATTCGCATGACCGAGGCGACCTTCGTGCCGCGAGTCACATAGTCGCCGGTGGACACGAGCCGCAGCTCGACGACGCCAGCAAACGGCGCCTTCACCACCGTGTCGGCCAGCGCCTTCCTCGCAACAGTCAGCCGAGCGCGGGCAGCGAGCAGCGATTGGTACAGTTGCTCGGCGTTGTTCCGTGCAATGTCGTACTGCCGCCGCGCTGCGTCGGCCTGCGCCCGGCTTCGGTCGTAATCGGCCTGCGAGAGCAGCTGCTTGTCGTGGAGCATCCGCGCGCGTTCGAACTCGCTCGCTGCGAGCTCACTCGACGCCTTCGCGTTGGCCACCTCGGGCACACGGTCGAGCTCCAGATCGACGCCGTCGGTCAACGCGAGGCGGGCCGCGAGCTGGCTGGCGTTCGCTTCGGCCTCCTGCGCCTGAGCGCGCACTTCCGTATCGGCGATGCGAATGAGCTCGGCGCCTTCCCTCACGGCCGAGCCGCGCTCGACCGGCGTCGAGACAACGCGCCCGGCAATCTCGGCGGAGACGTCGGCCTGTTCGTCGGCGGTCAACGTGCCGGTCACTGTGACGAAGCGCGTGACTGGCCGCTCGATCACCACCGCCGTCGCCGCCCGAATGGCCCTCGGCTCGATACCGCTATCGCCTTTGGCTTCACTCCTCGCACTCGCCCCGCACGCAGAGGCGAGAAGGGCGACCAGCACACCGACGGCGGGGGCGGCCCCGCGGAACCTAGATGGAGAAGGAAGACGCATTGAAGAAGACTCCGTGAGAACGAGCTATGGACGGGAGCACGAGGAACGAGGAGGCCCGCTGCTGGTGGCGACGCCCGCCCTGAGACCGGCGATGGTTGTCGCGATGGCATCGCGCGCCAGGTCGTCGGCCTGCTGGCCGGGCGGCATCCGTTTGGAGAGTGCCATCGAGGCGATCCCGAGAACAGACGCCCAGAGCAGCGCCAGGGCTGTCCGTGGATGTACCGTCGCCGGAAGCAACCCTTCATCGAGACACCGCTGCACCCGGCCCGCAACGTGGCTCTTGATCTCCGCCATGAAAGCGAACCGCTCCAAGGCCGGCCCGATTTGCGGGACTTGCCGATCGAGAAAGACCAGAGCGAAGTAATGAGGCTGGTTCTTGCTGAACTCGTAAAGCTGCCAGGCAACGGCTGCAAGATCATCGAGCGCGTTCGGCCCTGCCGGCGTCGCCAGCTGGGAATCGCCGAGCATACGGAAGCCTTCTTCCGCCAGCGCGAGGTAGATATCGTCCTTCGACGGGAAGTAGCTGTAGATGGCGCCCGGGCTGTAGCCGACCTTGCTGGCGATATTCCTGATGGAAACCTGGGCGTACCCATCGGCAACAAACAGTTCGAGGGCGGCGTCGAGGATGGCCCTCCGATTGGCATCCCAGACCTGTTGCTGGCGCATCCGCCGGCGCGTGGGTCCGCGAACCGCCTTTTCTTCCTGAATATGCATGTGACGCAGTGGGTTGAACAATGTTCAATACGAGGAACCACGTTCAAATGTTTCAGGGGTCAGGGCGCGCGAGCGGTCCTCATGGCCCATGACCGCGCCATGAAGCATCGGCGGCCACTCGATGTTCCAGTCTGTCGCTCGGCGGCATGAGCCGCCGAGCGTCCCGCAGGTGATCAGTTGGTCAGACTGTTGTACGCAGACTGGACGATCGCCGGCACCTGATCCGGATAACCGACGAAATTCGAGTACTTCTGGAGGTTGACCGTCTTCTGAATCTCTTCGAGACTGCGACCCGCCTTGATACCGGCCTGCACCTGCGTTGAGAGGTCTTCGAGGTACTCGCGGAACCGGATGACGTCGGCCTTGGTGCCGGCAGCCCAGTGGCTGGTGACGACGATGTCAAAGTCGAGCGCCTCGAGCGCGCGGATCGAGGCAATCCAGGTGGCCATGGGCCGCCGGTCGAACGAGAAGTTGCAGCACAGCCGGTTGATCCACACATAGTCGCCGGCGAACAGCACGCGCTCGTCGGGGAAATGGACGTCGAAGAGATCGTCGGTGTGGCGGTTCTTGGCCCAGATCAGCTCGACGCGCGTCCCGCCGGACGTCAGCGTATAGCGGTCTGAAAACGTGACGTCGGGACGTCGGATGTCCGCGTTGATTTCTTCGCGCGTCAGGAACCCGTCGGCGTTGCCATCGAATCGGTCGAAGTTGGCGCGCGTGCCCGTTTGCGCCTCCTCGCGAGTCAGGCGATCGTCGCCGTTGAGATCGTCGGTATCACCGGGCGGTCGAGCCTGCCGGATCGGGAGCGCCAGGTTCTTCGACATGTTCTCGTGGCCGATGAACTTGGCTGTGTCGGCGAACATGCCGCCGCCCCGCGCGTGGTCCCAGTGATAGTGGCTGGCCAGCACGAACCTCACTGGCTTGCCGGGAAACTTCGTCGCCAGCTCGCCCTTCAACCACGCCGAGAACTCGGGGTTGAGCGGATCGGTCAGGATGATCCCGTCCTGCGTGACGAGGAACACCGTGACGGCCCCAACCCCGGGGCCGCTGATGACCTTGTAGAGGTCGCCGCGCACCTGCTCGATGGTGCGAACGAACGGCTGCTGATCGGGAGGCGCGGCGCCGCGGCCACCCCGCTGCTGGGCGGACGCGTAGGCGGCGACGCAGACGACCGCGCCGACGAGAAGGAGGAGAGCGTCGGTACGTTTCATCGCTGGGATCCTTTCGATATGTGCCTGAAACGCTAGCCGATGAGGATGAAGGGGGTATGAAGATGTCCTTCATGACGACTTCATGTCACGGGAGGATACTGTCAAGCCGTTAACACGGAGGTATCTACATGCGACGTGTGCTCGTCGTTCTCACCGCCCTGGTCGTCGGGCTCTCCTCGGTCCCCTCGGCGCAGCAGGCGGGCGCGCTCCGCGCCGCGGCTGATGCCCTCGGCGCCGAGCGTATCAATTCGCTCGCCTTCACCGCGGCCGGGGCTGCGTATCAGGTCGGCCAGAACTACACCGGGGATCAGCCGTGGCCGCCGGTCATGGTCCGCCAGCACACCGTGGTGATCGGCTTCGGCAGCGCCAGCATGCGCCAGGAACAGGTCCGCGACCAGTCGGTCACGCAGCCGCGCGGCGGTGGCGCCCCCTTCAATGGCCAGGAGCAGCGTCTGATTCAACTGGTAAGCGGCAACTTCGCGTGGAATCTCCCGGCGCCGGCTCCGGCGGCGCCGGGGGCGGCTGCCGGCGGTGCGGGCCAGGGAGGCAACGCCGCACTTCCAATGGCTGCCCCGGCGCCAGCCAATCAGGTGGAGCGCATGCTCACCATCTGGTCAACGCCACAGGGGTTCGTCAAGGGCGCGCTCGCGAACAACGCCACGACCCGTCGGGTGACCGGCGGCACCGAAGTGACGTTCACGGTGGCCGAGAAGTACCGGGTAACCGGCGTCATCAATGTGCGAAACCAGGTCGAGCGCGTGCAGACCCGCAACGACTCGCCCGTTGTCGGCGACATGTTGATCGAGACCGAGTATCGCGACTACTACGATTTCGGCGGCATCCTGTTCCCGATGCGAATTGTCCAGAAGCAGGATGGTCTCGTGTCGCTGGACTTGATTGTGGCGTCGGTGACGGCGAACCCGACGGTCAACATCAACGTTCCGGACAACGTGCGGACGCCGATGCCGGCACCGCCGGTGAACGTGACGGTCCAGAAGGTCGCCGAAGGCGTCTTCCACCTGACGGGCGGCACGCATCACAGCCTGGCTGTAGAGATGCGGGACCATATCGTGCTGTTCGATACGCCGAACAACGAACAGCGCGGCGCGGCGGTCATCGCCAAGGCGAAGGAGACGATTCCGAACAAGCCGATCCGCTACATCGTCACGTCGCATCATCACTGGGATCATCTCGGCGGCATCAGGTCGGCGATCGACGAGGGTGCAACGATCGTGACTCACCAGTCGAACAAGGCGCTGATTGAGCGGATTGCCCGTTCGCGGCGGACGCTGAATCCCGACGCGCTCGAACGGTCGCGCAAGCCGCTCAAGCTGCAGCTGGTGGGTGCCCGCGAGGTGCTGACGGACGGCCAGCGCACGATTGAGCTGCACAACCTGACCAACTACCGCCACGCAGGCGACATGCTGGTCATGTACCTGCCGGCCGAGCGCATCGTCGCGGAAGCGGATGTGTTCACGCCGCCGGCGATGCCGACGACGCCCCTGAACCCGGCGGCAATGCCCGCGGCGCGGGCGTTGGTCGACAACGTGCAGCGTCTCGGGCTGAATGTCCAGACCGTGGTGCCGTTCCATGGCGGCCGCACGGTGGAATGGGCCGAGGTCACGCAGCGCGTGGCCGCGGCGAACGCCACGGACTAACCCCCTACGGCCGGCAGCCGAATGATGAATTCGCTGCCGGCGTCAACCGCGCTCGTGCAGGTGATCGCGCCGCCATGTTCCTCGACGACCGCGCGTGCGATCGCCAGCCCAAGTCCCGCGCCTCCCGCCCGGCTGCGAGCCGCGCCCGCTCGATAGAACCGCTCGAAGATGTGAGGCAAATCACCCGCGGCGATACCGATGCCGGTGTCTCGGACAATCACCACCGCCTGCTCACCTTCGCGACGCGTCACCACGGTCACCGTGCCCAGGGACCGGTTGTATTCGATGGCGTTCTTGATGACGTTGGACAGGGCGTCTGTGAGGCGTCCCGAATCTCCTCGAGTCCACACCGCCTCGCCGGTCACGCTGAGCACGATGCCACGGCTCTCCGCGAGTGGACGGAGCAGGTCGGCCACCTCGCGCACCAATGTCGCAAGGTTCAGGCATTCACGCGAGAGAGCAGGAGCGCCACCCCCCGGCGCCGCCAGCGTCAGCAGGCTGCCAGCAATGTAGGTCAGGCGATCGGCCGCAAGGCTGGCTTTCGCGATGGATGTTTCATACTCAGCCATGGTTCGCGGACGCTTCATCGCCCAGTCGAGCTCGGCTCGCAAGGTCGCCAGCGGTGTTCGCAGCTCGTGCGACGCATCGGCAATGAACCGGCGCTGTGTCTCGGTTGCGGCCCGCATGCGATCGAACGCTTCGTTCAACGCCCTGGCCAGCTGCTCCAGTTCACTGTCCGTTCCCACGATGGGAATGCGCGCCTCGAGGTCACCGGCGACCATCGCGGCCGCCGTGCCGCTGATGCGTGCCACAGGTGCGAGCGCGCGGCTGGCAAGAAACCATCCACCGGCGAGCGACAACAGCAGGATGGTTCCGCCCGCGCCCGCGATCGCGAGCCCAAGTGACCGCACTGCGACGTCACGATCGCCAAGAGCCCGTCCGGCCAGAATGCGGGTGGCAGCCGGTCCCGGTGCGACGACGTACCTGCCTTCCTCGATCGTTCCGGTCCCGGGCCCGAGCATCTCGAGATTCACCGGCGCGAACTCCGAACGGTCGATCACCTCGCCGCGCGGATTCCACACGATGTAATACGTGCCACCTGGTTGCGTAAACAGCGTGTTACGGAGGCCTGGCGGGAAGTTCAGGTCGAACGTGCCGGATACGTCCGGGCTGATGTACTGCGCGACGACGGCCGCTGTTTCGGCGAGATCCCGGTCGATATCGCGGAGCAACGACTCGGAGTAGAGGTAGGTCATCGCCGCCGCATATACGGCAATCAGCACGCTCAATACGACGCCGTACCAGACCAGCAGCCGTACGCGGATCGAATCACACATCGACGATGTAGCCTTCGCCGCGCCGCGTCTTGATGATGTTGGAACCGATCTTGCGGCGAAGCGCCGCGACGTGCACGTCGATCACATTCGAACCGACCGCGATGTCTTCGCTGTACAGGTGGTCGACGAGCATGGATCGCGTCACCAGGCGTCCGCGCGCGCGAACGAGCAACTCCAATATCGAGTATTCGCGCGCGGTGAGATTGACGGGGCCCCCGGTGCGGTAGACGCGCCGCGCGGCCGAATCAATCTCAATGTCGCCAACCTTGAGTGTCGGCGGGGCTCCCCCGTACGACCGGCGGATCAGCGCGTTGACGCGTGCCACCAGCTCCGCGAGCGCGAACGGCTTCACCAGGTAGTCGTCGGCGCCGAGATTCAATCCCTTGACGCGGTCATCGATGGTGTCGCGAGCGGTCAGCATCAAGACCGGCGTTCGTCGCCCGAGCGCCCGCGCCTGCCGCAGGACCGACCAGCCGTCCCAAGCCGGCAGCATCACATCGAGAATCACCGCGTCGTAGTCAACGTGCGAAATCTTGAACAGCGCCTCGTTGCCATCGCGCGCAAGGTCGACCGCGAACCGCTCCTCGCGGAGGGCCTTTTCGAGGGTATCTGCCAGCGCCGCCTCGTCCTCGACGACGAGCAACCGCATCCGGCTACTCCCGCACGGCGTCGATGACGATGTCGTCGAACCAGCTGGTGGAGTTTCCAGCAGACCAGACGCCGGCAAGACCTGGTTGATCGAGCATGCGGTCGCGCGCGTGCAGGACGTTCAACCCGTTGATGGCCACGCGAACGTCATCACCCCGATGCGTGACGCTGATGTTGTGCCACGCCTCGGGGTCGAGATCGACATCCTCGATGATATTCAGCAGGGTCCGGTTGCCACCTGCCACGCGCACCAGCACGGCGTGGCGCTCGGTCAGGGCGACGCCAGCGAAGTAGAAGTGATCCGCATCGTGATAAGCCCAGACCACGCCGCCGGCGCGATCGACGTCAATCAAACGGACGCGCGCCGATACGCGCACGTCAGCATGGGCCGCGGCTGACGCGACCGCGACGGAGATGCCGCGATCGGTGACCGAGGGATCCGCCGGGTGCATCAGGTGCCGCAATGTGCCGCCGCCCCGCACCTGCCAGCTGCCGGCCGAGGCCTGTCGCGACGCCGCAAACAGGAACCCGGCTGGCGGATGCCCCACCGTCGCATCGTCAAACGGCAGCACGATACGGGCCGCCGGCGCCTGCGCCACGGCAACACCCGTCAATGCGACAAGCGCCAGCAGCACGAGCGGCGGCACCGTTCCGCGGGTCATGGTCAACTGCTCTTTACGCTGTAACCTCGACACGACTTCAGCCCCAGCATAGGGCGCACGGATGAAGCGGTGATGAAGCGTGACTTCACGTCCGCTTCATGTTGGCGGGCTAGCTGGCCCAGCATGTCAGCATCACCAGGGCCGTCGAACGACTCGATCGATTCTCCATCCACAGTACATTCACACGGTTCGGGGCGATGGGTACTATCTCGTACCAGATGGCAGACAGGTAGCTGGCGCAGCTATGTGTATGAGCTTGCCCGACCGGGCGTTCAGGGGATTCGGCCTGCCACCGGCCGATAGTTCCCGCGGGGGCTAATGCCCCCGCGCTACAGGCGGATGCAGCTGCGCCGCCTCTCCACGTGTAGAGCGCAGGCTTCAGCCTGCGCGGCCAATCGCGTAGAGAC
>JACQTK010000104.1 GCA_016210845.1 Acidobacteriota bacterium
ATCTTGGCCTGGGTGTTGGCGCTCATGTCGCCGATCTCGTCCAGGAAGAGCGTGCCGCCGTCGGCCTGCTCGAAGCGGCCGATGCGCTGCTTGTCGGCGCCCGTGAAGGCGCCCTTCTCGTGGCCGAAGAGCTCCGACTCGAGGAGATTCTCCTGCAGCGCCGCGCAGTTCACCTTGATGAAGTTGCGCGAGGCGCGGTGCGAGTTGTGATGGACGGCGCCCGCGATCAGCTCCTTGCCCGTGCCCGTCTCGCCGCGGATGAGCACCGTGGTGTTGCTCTTGGCCACCTTGCGGACCACCCCCAGCACCCGCTCCAGGGCGCCGCTGGATCCGATGATGCGGTCGAAGTCGTAGATGTCGCCCTGTGCGTGGCGGAGGTAGTCGATCTGGTGCTGCATCCGGCGCATCTCGAGCGCCTTCTGGATCTTCAGCTCCATCTCCTCGATCTCGAACGGCTTCTGGACGTAGTCGAAGGCCCCCGCCTTCATGGCTTCCACGGCCGTCGACACCGACCCGAACGCCGTCATCAGGATCACGGCCGTCGTAGGATGCAGCGTCTTGGCGGTCTTGAGCACCTCGAGCCCGGTGCTGCCCCCCATCTTGAGGTCGCTGACGACGACGTCGAAGAACCCCTCGTGGAGCTTCTCGATCGCGGCATTCCCGTTGGGCGCCTCCTCGACGTCGTGGGTCGCCTCGGCGAGCGCCTGGGCCAGGCCCCGGCGGAGTGAATCGTGGTCGTCGGCAATCAGAATGCGGCCCATGATGTGCTCCCTACACTGCGTCGGCGCTGCCGGTCACCGGCAGCGTCACGCGAATCATCGTGCCCCGCCCGGGCGCGGTCCGCAGATCGATCGTCCCGTCGTGCGCGTCGACGATCTTGCGCACGATGGCGAGCCCGAGGCCCGACCCGTGCGACTTGGTCGTGAAGAACGGGTCGAACACGCGATCGGCCACGTCCTGGGGCATGCCCGGTCCCTCGTCGGCCAGCTCCACCAGCACCGCGTCGCGGCCCTCCGCGCCGTCGTCGAGCCGCACGGCCTGCGCGCTGATCGCGACGCGCCCCCTGCCGTCCATCGCCTCGTAGGCGTTGGTGAGAAGGTTGGTGAACAGCTGCGTCAACTGGTGCTGGTCGCCTTGGATCTCCGGCAGCGCGCCGGGCACCTGCACGTCGATGCTGATGTCGCCGCGCCGTGCCTTGGTATCGGCGAGCTGAACGGCGGACTGTATCGCCTGCCGCACCGCCGTGCGCTCGACCTGCAGGCGGATCGGCCGCACGAACTCGAGCACCTCCTGGACGATGGCGTTGGCCATCTTTGCCTCGGAGATGATGTCGGTCAGCAGCGACTGCGCGTCGGGCAGGTCCGCGACCTTACGCCGCAGCAGCCCGGCCATCACCTCGATGCCCGCGAGCGGATTCTTCACCTCGTGCGCGATGGCCGCGGCCATCTCGCCCACGGCCGCGAGCCGATCCCGCAGCCGCTCGCGCTCCTCGATCTGTTCCACCCGCGTGAGATCCTTGAAGAACATCGCGGCCCCGACCACGCGTCCTGCGTCGTCGCGGACCAGCGCCATCGTGTAGCCGATCACGCGGCCCGACGGGCGGAGCCGCAGCTCGGCCCGGTTCGGCAGAAAGTGCAGGTCGAACACGCTGTTCAGCACGCGAACCACCTCGGGATGCGCCCGCAGCACGTCGGCTACCGGCTGCCCGAGGTCCGTGCGCCGCGGCGTGACGTCGAAGATGCGGTAGGCCTCCTCGTTGATCAGCGCGAGCGTCCCGTCGCGCGTGTACGCCAGCACGCCGTTCCGCATGCCCGCCACGATGTAGCGGAAGAACCGATCGCCGTCGTCGGCCACCCGGCGCGCCTCCCGCGCTCGGCGCGCTGGCGCAGAACGGCCCGGACGGGCGCTCGAAGCCCGACGGGCGGAAGCGCGGCGCGGCTTGGTCATCTGGGACGCGGGTTCGCGGTGCAGGACCCTCACACCAGAACGGCCCAGGTGGCAAATGCCATGCCCCGACAGTACAGGCGAAGATCACCTGTAAATACTTGATAACGCTGGGTATCTCGGTAGAAGAGGCCCGTTCGTCTAATTACAGTTCTGTAAGTCTAGCGCAGTTTTCGTACCGAGAGGAAGGGGCTGGTTACGATTCGGAGGCGTGCTCGGCGGCATGCTCCTGCAGCGCTTCCCACTGCGCCATGAGGTCGCCGACCTCCCACATGAGCGCCTGATGGCGATCGACGGCGGCCTTCGACGCGTCGCGGTCGTCGTAGAACCCCTGGGCTGCCATGGCCGCCTCGAGCTCCCTGACCTGCGCCTCACGGTCGGCAATCCGCGACTCCAGGTCGGCGATGCGCGTGTGCAGCGCGTCCAGCGCGCGCTGCTTGCGGCGGCGCTCGGCGTCCTCGCGCTTGCGCGCTTCGCGTGGACGCGGGATGTTCGTCGCTGCCGTGGGGCGAGCCACGGCACCCCGCCGCGCAGGCGTGCGCGGCGGGGGCCCCGCCTCCGGCTCGCCACGCGGACCTGACAAGGTTCGCGCCACCGGAGCCCTGGGGCCCGGGGCCTGCCGCGTCGCCGACGGCGCCTCAGGATGCTCTTTGTGCCAGAGGAATTCCGGATACGTCCCTGGATAGAGGACGCCCTCTCCATGGCCGATCTCGATGATCTTGGTCGCGAGCTTTTCCACGAAGTAGCGATCGTGCGACACGATGACGAGCGTGCCGCCGTAGTCCTCCAGCGCCTCGAGCAGGACGTCCTTGGAGTCGAGGTCCAGATGGTTGGTCGGCTCGTCGAGCAGCAGCGTGTTGGACGGCCGCAGCAGCATGCGCGCCACGGCCAGGCGCGTGCGCTCGCCGCCCGAGAGCACCGCCGCCTTCTTGTAGACGTCGTCTCCAGAGAACAGGAATCCGCCCAGGATCGTGCGGATCGCGGGAACCATGTCGTTGGGCGATCCCGCCTCGAGCGTCTCGTACACGGTGAGCGAGGGATCCAGCCGCGCGGCCTCGTCCTGAGCGAAGTACTCGATCACCACCTGGTGTCCCACCGTGCGCGTGCCGCTGTCCGGCACCTCCTCGCCCGACAGCATGCGCATCAGGGTCGACTTGCCCGCGCCGTTCGGCCCGATGAGCGCGATGCGGTCGCCGCGCTCGATGTGCAGGCCCAGGTCGCGGAAGACGGTGACCTCGCCGTAGGCCTTGCGGACGTGCTTCAACTCCATCACGGTGCGTCCGCTCTTGGCGCAGGCGGGGAACTTGAAACGGATCCGCTTCCGCTCCGGCGGCACCTCGATCGGCACCACCTTGTCGAGCAGCTTGATACGGCTCTGCACCTGCGCCGCCTTCGTCGCCTTGTACCGGAAGCGATCGATGAACAGCTTGACGCGGGCGATCTCCTCGTCCTGTTCTTTCTTCGCCTGGCGCAGCCGGCCGAGCATCGCATCGCGCTGCTCGACGTACGTGCTGTAGTTGCCGACAGAATCGGTCAGCTTCCGCAGGTTGAGATCGGTGATGCGCGTGACGACCGCGTCGAGAAAGTAGCGGTCGTGCGACACAAGGATCACGGCATACGGGTAGTCGGCGAGGTAGCCCTCGAGCCAGTTGCGCGCGTCGAGATCGAGATGGTTGGTCGGCTCGTCGAGCAGCAGCAGGTTGGGACGCCCCAGCAGCAGTGTGGCCAGGGCCAGGCGCATCTGCCACCCGCCGGAAAAGGTCTCCGCGGGTCGATCCACGTCCTCCGGGCCGAAGCCGAGCCCGCGCAGCACCGTGGCAATCCGCAGATCCATGCTGTAGCCGTCCGCCAGCCTGAACCGGTCCTGCAGCTCGCTGTAGCGGACGAGCATCGCGTCGTGCTCCGCCTGCGGCACGGACGCGTCGCCGAGGCGATGCTCGATGTCGTGCATGTCGGCTTTCATGTCGAGCAGCGGCTGGAAGGCGCTGCTCGCCTCCTCGAACACCGTCCGGCCCGTGTGCGTGAGCCCGTCCTGCGGCAGATATCCGATCGTGATGCCCGCGGGCTTGACGATGGCGCCCCCGTCGGGCTCCTCGAGGCCGGCGAGCATCTTCAGCAGCGTCGTCTTGCCCGCCCCGTTCGGCCCGCACAGGCCCGCACGATCGCCGTCGTCGATCTGCCAGGTCACGCGATCGAGCAGCGTGCGATCGCCGAACGACTTCGAGATCTCGGAAAGCTGGATCAATTACGCGACGGGCGGCCCCAGGGCTTTGGCCGCGGCGGCCAGCACTTGCGGCACGCGGAACGGCTTGGTCAGGTAGCCGGCGACGCCGAGGTTGACGGCCTCGATGGCGCTCGACTCGGTCGAGAAGCCCG
The DNA here is from genome assembly GCA_016210845.1 of Acidobacteriota bacterium. Taxonomy (GTDB): domain Bacteria; phylum Acidobacteriota; class Vicinamibacteria; order Vicinamibacterales; family UBA2999; genus JACQTK01. Next base: position 4,321 of record JACQTK010000104.1, read on the forward strand.
TGATGATGATGACGGGCAGATCCGTGCGGATCCGCTTCACCTGTCGGATGAGCGTCAGCCCGTCCATGCCTGGCATCTTCAGATCGGCGATGAGCAGGTCGTACTCGACCGCGCGCACGCGGTCGAGCGCGGCGTTGGCATCCGCCACCGTGTCCACCTCGTACTCGGCCAGCGCGAGCGTCTTGGAGAGCAGATCGCGGATGCTCGCTTCGTCATCGACCACGAGCACGCGGGCGCGGCCGTGGCGGGCAGGCGCCGCGGCGGCCGGCGCGCCGCCAGGCAGCGTGCGCTGGCTGTCCAGCCAGGCGTCGATATCCCGCTTCCGGAACCGCCATTGGCGCCCCACCCGGACGGCGGGAATCTTTCCCGCCTTGATCAAGCGGTACACCGTACGCAGATTGACTTGGAGGTACTCCAGCACCTCTTCGGTGGTCAGGAAGACTTCATCAGTGGAAAAGTTCAGCGGCAAGCCGTTTCTATTCTACAGCTTTCGCCGTCTCGCCGCCCGGGGAGCCCCTCCCCGCCGGTCGTATGATCGGGGAAGCCGAGCGGCCGTCCCGGTCGTCTTATCCTGGTGACCGGGACCGGTGGCCACCCGATCCGGAATGACGTGGACCGATGAGGAGCTCGTCGCCCGCTCGAGGGGCGGCGACGTAGACAGCTTCAACCAGCTCATCCTCCGATGGGAACGGCCGATCTACGCGCTCGCATACCGCGTGATCGGGCGGGAGGACGATGCCCGCGATGTGTGTCAGGAAACGTTCCTCCGCGCGTTCCGCGCGCTTCCGGGCTTCAGGGGACAGGCGAAGTTCTCCTCATGGCTCTATCGCATCACGCTCAACCTGTGCCGCGACTGGATCCGCCGACATCGCCGCGCCCCGACGCAGCAGATGCCCGAGGGCGTGGATCCACTGGACCTGGCCGCGGACAGGGGGCCGGTCGAATCGATTGAGGAGCTGGTCGCGCGGCGGGAGCTGAGCGCCGTGGTGGAGGAGGCGATGGCGCGGCTGCCCGAGGAGCAGCGGACGGCGATCGTGCTGAAGGAATACCACGGGATGACGTTCCAGGAGATCGCCGACCTTCAGGGGTGTCCGTTGAGCACCGTCAAGACGCGCCTGTATCAGGGGCTCAGCGTCCTGCGGCGGCACCTCGAGAAGAACGGACGGGTGACGGCCCAATTGGTGAAACGCATATGAGTGACACGTTTCAGTGTGGAGACAACACGGCGCTCGTCGGCTATCTGTACGACGAGTGCGATCCGGTGGAGCGCCAGGCCATCGAGACGCACGTCGGCGTGTGCGCCGCCTGCGCGGCTGAGCTCGCGGCCCTGGAGTCGACGCGCGTGCAGCTGGCGTCGTGGACGCCACCCGAGATCGACCTCGGATTCGCCGTGACCAGGCCTCACCCCTCGACTGGCGCTCGGGGTGCCCTGAGCGAAGTCGAAGGGCAGGCCTCGGGCCTCCGGCCTCAGGCTGGGGCCTTGGGCCCAGGGCCTCGGGCCTGGTACCGTCAGCCCATGCCCGCGTGGGCCCAGGCCATTGCCGCCTGTGCGATCTTCGCCGTTGGCGTCTGGCTCGGTGTTGAACGTGGCCGCGCGCCAGCGTCCGCGCAGACCGAGCAGGCGGCGGCCGTTGCCCAGGAGTCGCCAGCCGCGAGCCCCGCATCGGCGGCAGACCTGGCGGCGCTGGAGAGGCGGCTGCGCACGGAAATGGTGCAGATCCGCGGTAACGTCCCCTCGCCAGCGGCCGCGGGGGCGCGGTCGAGCGAGGGCGACGCGCAGCTGCTGGCGCGGGTCCGGGCACTCATCACAGAGAGCGAGCAGCGGCAGCAGCGGGCGCTGGCCATGGGCATGACGCAGGTGGTCAACGACTTCGAGGTGCAGCGGCGTGTCGACCTGGCGCAGATTCAGCGCACCCTGGGTCAGATGGAAGGTCTCACGGGCGCCGAGGTGCGCGACCAGCGACAGATGTTGAACTACCTGATGCGGGTGTCGCAGCAGGGACGATAGTGAACGAGCGGAACGGTGGCAGTAGAGGCGGACCATCGGGTCCGCCTGAAGAGGAGAGACAGTGGTGAAAGCCTCGATCATCGGCGTCGCGATTCTCGCTGGCGTATCGGGCGCTGCGGCAGCGCAGGCACCAGCAGCGTCCACGGACGTGGAGCAGCTTCGAGCGCGCCAGCAGATCTCGATGCTGGAGGGCGTGCTCCAGCGCGCGGTGCAGAACGGGGTCGACAACCTGCGCCGCAAGGTGCGGGCGGTAATACCCGACGATGCGCTGGTGCAGGGGAGTCTCCCGGAGGTCCGCGGATTCCGCCTGGAGGGCTACGGCGTCTTCTTCGACGTCCAGGTGCCTGGCCTGCGTCCCAGCATGGTATGGTCGCTGCGAACGCTCAACGAGACCAGCGGCGCGCTCGCCCGCGACTTCGCGCAGATGCGGGAGTTCCTGCAGCTGCTGCCGGATCCGCGCGTGCAGGCCGAATTCGACCGGACACTCCGCCGTCTGCAGCAGCAGATGGGGCCGGTCCTGCCGCCCCGACCCGATCGCGTGGCGGCTCAGGGCGTTCCGGCTGGCGTTCAGGACTCTCCGTCGGGGACGGTGAGCGCACAGTCGGTCGCGCCTCCGTCGGGTGCGGGCGCGCCCGCGCCGCCGCAGGTCGATCCGCTGCTGCTGTTGGATCCGGGAGAGGTCTATACGCAGGAGGTGCAGGTGGCGCTCGTCGACGCGATGATCGAGTACGGCCATACCCTCGTCATCGGTCCCGACGAGTGGTTGACCATCGGCGCCAAGGACAACGAGCCGGTCAATCCCCTGACGCAGGGCGATCCAGGCGTCATGACGATCTTCCTGAGCATCACGGGAAGCGATCTCGCGGCGTATCGTGCTGACCGCCTCACGCTCGACGAGGTGCGCGCGCGCGTCCGGATTCGCGAGAACTAGGAAGGGCGCGGCCGCGCCGTGCGGGAACCTTCACGCGTTCCCGGTGTCTCTGGGAGCATGGCTGTGTACAATTCTCATATATCAAGGGCGAGCCCTTGGCTGGTTCGAGGAGCGGCCTTCCTGGTGGCCAGCCTGCTTCTGGCCGGCTGCGCGTCGCGTGAGGTCGAGAACGACCTGCGCATCACCGACGTCCACACGGGCTGGTACGACGCGGGGATCGTCGAGGGCAACAAGAACAAGCTCGTGCCGAGCATCGCCTTCCGGTTTCAGAACGTCTCCGCCGAGGACATCGCCAGCGTGCAGGTCAACGCCGTCTTCCGGCGGGTGGGCGAGCAGGAGTCCTGGGGTGAACATTTCATCAACGCCATCGACTCGGACGGTCTGGCCGCGGGGGCCACGGGCGGCATGCTCGTGCTCCGCTCCACGCGGGGCTATACGGGCACGCAGCCGCGCCTGCAGATGCTCCAGAACCGCGAGTTCGTTGACGCCAAGGTCGAGATCTACGGCAAACACGGCCCGCGCACCTGGGTCAGGCTGGCCGAGTACCAGATCGACCGCCAGCTGCTGACCGAATAGCAGGCAGTAGGCAGTAGGCAGTAGGCAGTAGGCAGTAGGCAGCCGGCGGTAAGCTGACTTACTGCCTACTGCCTACTGCCTACTGCCTACTGGCTATAATCCCCGGGTGACGACGACCACCAGCCCGCCCGTTTCCCTCGAGCGCCGTCTCGGTCCGTTCGATGGAGCCGCCATCATCGTCTCCAACGTCATCGGCGGCGGCATCCTGTTCCTCCCGCCGCTGATTGCCGCCTCGGTCCCCAGCGCGCCGATGTTCCTGCTGACGTGGCTCGTCGGCGGCCTGCTGGCGTTTGCCGGGGCGATGGCCTACGCGGAGCTGGCGGCGCTGCGGCCGCGTGCGGGCGGCGAGTACGTGTACCTGCGGGACGCGTACGGCGGACTGGCCGGGTTCCTCACCGGGTGGACGTCGTTTGTCGCGGGATTCTCGGGCGCGATGGCGGCCAGCGCCATCGTGCTGGCGCTCTACCTCGACCGGTTCATTCCTGGCGCCGGCAGCGCCGCGCCGCTGTTCGACGTGCCGCTGCCGTACGTGCCGCTCACGTTCTCGACCCAGACGATCGTCGCCAGCGCGGCCATCCTGGCTGCCGCCCTGGTCCACATCGCGGGCATCGGCCCTGGGCGCACCGTCACGAACGTCCTCGCGGCCCTGAAGGTGGCGGCCTTCGTGGGTTTCATCGCCTTCGGCCTCACGTTGGGCACCGGCTCGGCGGCCAACGTGCAGCAGGCCGCCGCGCCCGTGACCGGCTCGGGCTGGCTGTTCGCGCTGATTCCGATCATGTTCACGTACTCGGGGTGGAATGCGGCGGCGTACATGGCGGAGGAAATCCGCAACCCGGGCCACAACGTGCCGCTCGCGCTCGCCGTCGGCACGGTGGCCGTGACGGTGATCTATCTGCTGATGAACGTGCTGTTTCTCTACGTGATGTCCATCGGAGGGCTCGCGTCGGTGCAGGGGAGCGTCCTCGACGTGGTGGCCGACCGGCTGCTTGGCGTTCGCGCCGGCGACATCATGGGCGTCGTCTCGATCGTGAGCCTGGCGGCCGGCATCAACGCGTTCACGTTCGCGGGCCCGCGCGTGTACTTCGCGATGGCGCGCGACCACGCGTTCTTCACGTCGATGGCGCGGGTCCATCCGCGATTCAAGACGCCGGCGGTCTCGATTGCCGCGCAGGCCGCGTTTGCGATTCTGCTTGTGCTGACCGGCAGCCTCGACGCGCTGGCGAACTACGTCGGGTTCGCGATTACCTTGTTCCTGGGCCTGGCGGTGGCGGCCGTCTTCGTGCTGCGCGCGCGCGAGCCGGGCGCGTCGCGTCCGTTCAAGGCGCTCGGCTATCCGGTGACGCCGGCGATCTTCGTGCTGGCGAGCCTCGCGATCGTCGTCAACGCGTTCTACAGCGACCTGAACCGGACGCTGATCGGCGCGGGCATCATCCTGGCGGGCATCCCGCTCTATCTGTGGTTCCGGCGGCGAACGGCGTGAGCCGCGAAGATCACCAAGGAACGGATCAGCCACGAAGGCCACAACGATCCCAGCGCGGCGAAGCCGCAACCAGCCAAGGGCTCGCCCTTGATATCCCGATACCCGTGGAGCCTCGCCCTTGGCTGGTTGGCGGTATCTGCTTGGCGCGCTCCGCGCGCCTAGGACCGCTATGCGGAGCAGTAACGAGAACAAAATTCGCGTTCGGGGCCGCATAGCGGTCCAAACGCCGCGCTGGGATCAAGAACCTGTATCTGCTAGGGACACTCACGCGCCCGAAGTTGTGCGAAAAAACAAGATCTGGCGCGTGAGTGTCACGGAGCATCGTTCGACTGGTCGGCCTGCGACGCAGGCCGACTCACGGGCGACGAGGCCACGAATGAAACCTGGCCAGGTGCCCATCAGGACGGTTTCATTCGTGGCCTCGTCGCCCGCGAGCCGCCCTCGGCGGCCAGTCGAACGTCCGGAAGGAGCCTTCGTGTTCTTCGTGCGCTTCGTGGCCGATCGTCGTCGTGATTACGGGCGCGGAATGAGGTCTCCCCGATACGTGATCTTCTGACCGGGTCTCATGCGGACGTCGAACTCGAGCGTCTCGTAGCCTGGCGCCACGATCTCGACGTGATACGGCCCGGATTCCATCTTCAGCGACTGCAGCACCCCGTCGTAGTCGTCCACGATGCCTGCGTAGTAGCCGTCGACGAAGACCTGCGCGTGCCGCGGGGTGACGCGGAGCCGCAGCTCGCCGATGTCGAAGGACGAGTACACGTACGAGCGTCCTGAACGCCACACGCCGCCATAGACCCCCCCGCCATAGACGCGGCCGCCGTACACCGTATAACCAGGTGAATACCAGCGGTACGGGTCGTAGTAGAAGTAGCCCAGGCCGAACGCGCCGTAGCCGTACGGGTAGTAGGCGCGCGGGTAGTAGTAGTAGCTGTACGTCGGCGGCCGCGAGACGATCACGGGGCGGGATCGAGCCACAGGACGCCCGCGATCCACAGGTGGCGGCGTCTGTCGCACGACAGGCGGCGGCGCCTGCCGTGTGCCGCGCGGCACCGCGGTGCCGACTGGCGGATTGTCGCCGCGCGGGCGGCTGCCGCGAGGCTCGGCGCGCCGCTGATCCGCGGCGGGCGGCGCGGCCTCGACGCGCGTCGGCGGCTCCGGGCGCGGAGCGGGTGCAGGCCTGGCTGCGGCTGGTGGCGGAGCCTCGGCGCGGGGTGCGGCAGCGCGGGGCACCGCAACGCGGGGCGCGTCGGGCGGCGCGGCCCGTTCGACCGGAAGCTGTTCGGCCGTCTCCTGAGCCAAGACGATGGCCTCGGCGGCGAGCAGGGCGAGCACGGCGAGCAGGAAGCGGGGGAGCATGGCGCGTCTCCTTGGGCTTGGGCCGCCCTTCCGGCCGGCCCCTACATGTTCCAAGTGACCTGCTGAGGCAGCAACACTGTTGCCACGAGGATAATGCGAAAACACTCGAAGAACGCATCAACCCATGCGCGACGTCCATTCCCGGTGTCACAGCCGGAGGCCACGTCTGCCGGCGGGTTGAGGCATACTGCGGAAGTGATGCACGCCACCACCATCCTCGCCGTCAGGCATCAGGAGCGCACGTGCCTGGCGGGCGACGGCCAGGTCACCATCGGCACCACCGTCATCAAGCAGGGGGCACGGAAGATCCGCCGGCTGTACAACGATTCGATTCTCGCGGGCTTCGCGGGCTCGGCCGCCGACTCCTTCGCGCTCTTCTCGCGCTTCGAGTCAAAGCTCGAACAGTATCGCGGCAACCTCGAGCGCGCGGCGGTGGAGCTGGCGCGCGACTGGCGCACGGATCGCCTGCTTCGGCGGCTCGAGGCGATGATGATCGTGGCGGACCGCAAGGCGATGTTCCTGCTGTCGGGCACGGGAGACCTCATCGAGCCCGACGATGGGATCGTGGCGGTGGGATCGGGCGGGCCGTTTGCGATGGCCGCGGCGCGCGCGCTGGCGCGCCACAGCCAGCTCAGCGCGCGGCAGATTGCCGAGGAGGCCATGACGATTGCCGCGGGCATCTGCATCTATACCAACCCGAATCTCACCATCGAGGAACTGTAGCCACCCGTGGCCATCTATCTCCCCGAACGCACCGCCACCGCGTCCCAGACGCTGACCCCGCGCGACGTGGTCGCCGAGCTGGACAAGTACGTCATCGGCCAGGCCAAGGCCAAGCGCGCGGTCGCCATCGCGCTGCGCAACCGCATCCGCCGTCAGCGCCTCGCGTCCGAGATGGCCGAGGAGGTCACGCCCAAGAACATCCTGATGATCGGCCCGACCGGCGTGGGCAAGACGGAGATCGCGCGGCGGCTGGCCCGCCTGGCGCAGTCGCCGTTCATCAAGGTGGAGGCGTCGAAGTTCACCGAGGTCGGCTACGTCGGGCGCGACGTCGAGTCGATGGTCCGCGATCTCGTGGAGCTCGCCGTCGACATGGTGCGCGCCGAGAAGTCGGAGGAGGTCAGGGAGAAGGCGCGGCAGGCGGGCGAGGAGCGCCTGCTCGACCTGCTGCTGCCGCCCACGCGGCCGCCCGCGCCGGGCGAAGACGCCGCGGCCGTGCGCGATCAGCAGGGCCGGACGCGCGAGCGCATGCGGGAGCAGCTGCGCGAGGGGCGGCTCGACGAGCGCGTCGTCGAGATCGAGGTTCGCGAGACGCCGATGCCGTCGTTCGAGATCATCGCGGGGACCTCTGTGGAGGAGATCGGGCTCAATCTCAAGGACATGATGGGCAACCTGTTCCAGGGACGCCCGAAGTCACGCCGCTTGAAGGTGCCGGAGGCGCTCGAGCATCTGATCGGGGAAGAGCAGGCCAAGCTGGTCGACATGGAGTCGGTGGGCCGCACCGCCGTCCAGCGGGTGGAGCAGGCGGGCATCATCTTCATCGACGAGATCGACAAGATTGCCAGCCGCGACGGCGGCGGGATGGGCCACGGCCCCGACGTCAGCCGCGAGGGCGTGCAGCGCGACATCCTGCCGATCGTGGAAGGCACGACCGTCAACACCAAGCACGGGATGGTGAAGACGGACCACATCCTGTTCATCGCGGCCGGCGCGTTCCATGTCGCCAAGCCGTCGGATCTGATTCCGGAGCTGCAGGGGCGGTTTCCGATCCGCGTGGAGCTCGAGCCGCTCACGCGCGACGACTTCGTGCGCATCCTCACCGAGCCGCGCAACGCGCTCGTGAAGCAGTACGCGGCGCTGCTCGGCACGGAGGACGTGGCGCTCGCCTTCACGCCCGGTGCGGTGGGGCGGATCGCCGACTTCGCCGCCCGCGTGAACGACGCCACGGAGAACATCGGCGCGCGGCGGCTGCACACGGTGATGGAGCGGCTGCTCGACGAGCTGTCGTTCGAGGCGCCCGACCTGGGCGCCCAGACGATCACGATAGACGAGGGCTACGTCGACCGCATGCTCGCCGACATCGTCAGGAACGAGGACCTGTCGCGGTACATTCTGTAGCTGGGCCGCTGGGCCGCTGGGCCGCTGGGTCGCTGGGTCGCTGGGGCCCGAGTCCCGGCTACCTAGCGACCCAGCCACCCAGCCACTTCATTCGGCTTCCGACCCGTAGTCGCGCCACGCCTGGCGACCCGCCTGGATCGCCGCCTTGGTCTCGAAGGTCTTGACCGTCCCGTACTCGGGGCCGTGGTCGCCCATCCGCGCGTACTCGCGCTCCAGCGTGGCCTCGTCGACGACCCACGGGGCGTCGGCGATCTCCACGGCGTGCTGGAGCTCATGGGCCAGGCTCGCGACGTGCCGCCGCGGGGTCCGATTCCACGCGAGACGGATGGCCAGGTAGCGCACGCCGCCCGAGGCCACTCTGAACGTCAGCTGGCCGTCCACCGAGGGCAGCGTACCCTCCCGCGAGACGTAGACGATCACGTCCGATCGCTGGAGGCGTGCGACCAGCGCCCGGAACGTCGGCGAGGTGTCGACGGCGTCGCGAATCAGCTCGCGGAGGTACAGGTCGGTGGTCCGGACGTGATGCTCGAAATCCCGCAGCTCGCCCGCGCGCGCGGGGGCGGCGGCGAGCAGGGCCCCCACCACGGCGCCCAGGACAAGTGGCACGGTTTGCATACGCACGCGACTGGCAAGGCGCGGGCCAGCCGGCCGCTCGCGGCGGGCCGTGGATCCGGCCGTTTTTGGCGATATCGGCCGCGCGGCGGTGCGGGGAGATACAATTCGACTCAGACACAATTGTTTTGACATATATCGATTGCTACAAGAAAGTGGGAGCGGACCCTCTTCCCGGCCGGGCGGCTCGGTGGCAGGATGGAAAGGCTGGCTCCCAGTATGCCAGTACACGACGAATAGTGGCGCGCAAAGTTGTCAAGCCGACGTTTTTGTTGTTAAGCCCGTGTAATTTTCCAGGAATGTAGGAGTGAAGTAGGAGTCCTCATGCCGGCCCCGAAGTACGGACCCGATGGGCCCACCGCGTCGCGCGACGCCCGCCGGCTGGCCACGCTGCTCGAGGCCAGCCAGGCGCTGTCCGGGACGCTCAATCTCAAGCAGGCCATGCAGCGCGTGCTGGGCGTGCTCATGCGCGACCACGGTGTGGTCCGCGGCATGGTCACGCTGCTGCGCGACGGGGAGCTCGGCGTGGAAGCGGCCGAAGGGTTCGAGGACCGGGCCCGCTCCATCCGCTACAAGCTGGGGGAAGGGATCACCGGCAAGGTGGTCGAGAGCGGCAAGCCGATCGTCGTCCCGCGCGTGAGCCGCGAGCCCGCCTTCCTGAACCGCGCGGGGCGCCGCGCCGACATCGCCCGCCACGAGCTCAGCTTCGTCTGCGTCCCGATCGTGCTCCAGCGCGCGCCCGTGGGTGCGCTCGGCGTCGACCTCCGCTTCAAGCCCGATCGCGACTTCGACAGCAGCGTCCAGTTCTTCGGCATCGTCAGCTCGATGATCGCCCAGGCGCTCAACGTGCAGCGGCTCGTCGAAGAGGAGCGCCGGCGGCTGCTTGACGAGAACACGCACCTGCGCCAGGAGCTGCGCGAGCGCTACGTCTTCTCCAACATCTTCGGCACGAGCGGCGCGTCGGGGGAGATGTACGAGCAGGTGGCGCAGGTGGCGCAGACCAACACCTCGGTGCTCATCCGCGG
>JACQTK010000095.1 GCA_016210845.1 Acidobacteriota bacterium
AGGCGACCGGGCATACGCATGATTCCCGCCGCACCGTAGGCCTTGCACGCGTTCCCCTCCGCCAGGTCCTTGGCGGGATTCCACCCATCGGTCACCCTGCGGCCCTCGAGTGTGAGCGGAACGCTCGAGTGGTCGCCCGGAGCCGGTGTCACCATGCGCCAGCGCCAGTCCTCGGTCACAACCGACACCCAATAGCCGGTGAGATCAATCGGTGCGATCGCCTGCGCATTCGGGGCGGCAGCCTGTTGCGCAACGGCGTTCGGACAGACGAACGCAACGAGGGACAAGGCCGCGATGCCGGCGAACCACGACTGCACCCGATGCGATCGATTCACCATGTCACCGTCGATCCTTCTTGCTCAGATCGTTGAACACAGCCTCGACGAATCCGTCGGCCGTCCACTGTCCGCCGGTGGAGCCCCACCGCCCTTCGTAGTCGAGCGCAGGCGCCGCAGCCTTTGCCTGAGCCAGCGTCATCCCCTTTTCGATCATGTGTCGAACACGATCCCGCACGATGGTCACCATGTCCCTGAACTCGACGACGTCGGCTTCGTCGCACAGCCGGCCCACCCCGGGAATCACGTAGGTGCCTCCTTCCTGGTTTCGGCGAGGAATCGTGATATCCATCAGGCGGTTCAGAGCGGCGATGAGACCGTCGATGCTCCCGCCGCGCTCGACGTCGATGACCGGGAAGTGTGTCGTGACGAATATGTCACCGGTCACGACCACGTCCGAGCGGCGGAAGTACACGAAGACGTCGCCGTCGGTATGCGCGGCCGGCTGGTGAAGGATCTCGATCGCCTCCCCGTTGAAGAAGAGCTCCTTCTTCGTCGTGAAGAACGTGTCGGTGGGCCATGCACTGCTCGGGCGAGGTGGCGGCTCACCCGTCGGGGCGCTCATACGGTTGAGGGTGTTCTCGTGGGCGATGATCGGCACCCCGAGCCTCGTGAACGCCTCATTGCCGCCCGTGTGATGCTCGTGCACGTGCGTGTTGATGATCTGACGGATGGGCTTGTCGGTGAGGCCCTTGATGGTGTCGATGACGCCACGGCTGCTCTCGGCACGCCCGGTATCCACCAGCAGGACGCCGTCCTCACCAACCTGTACGGCGATGTTGCCGCCGGCGCCGGCGATCATGGAGACGTTGCCCTGTACCGGTAGAACACGGAGCCCGGTGGGTCCGGCATTCTCCTGCCGACCGGGGCCCTGAACCCGTGGATCCAGCCTGGCCTGCGTGGTCGGCGTCGAGACAAGGACACAGAGAAGACCCGCGACGGCCGCGAGCAGTTCCCTCCGCCATCGCATCGGGCGACCCTACCTCCCCCCCGCCAGGCGTCCGCCGTCCTGCCGGAAATAGACTTCCACTCGCTCGTACGGCTTGCCGTCCGGAGCGGCCGCACCGACTGTTGTAACGGTCAACGTGTTGCCATCCGCAGACTGCTTCATGGTGGTCGTCTCAACCACCTTGCCGTCGACCTTGCCGAGACGCTCAACCGTCCGCGCGTCGATCCGTCTCAGCGACACGGTCTCGAGCGCCGCTCCCACGACCGGATAATCCTTGCCGTCGTACTTGGCGGTGTAGTCGACGCGAGCGCGATCGCGCGGCGCGGGAACAGGGCTGCCAGCCTCACCCTCGATGGCCCCAGCCTGGGCGACAACGTTCGTATCCTGCGTGGTCCGGATGGCATCGCCGACCAGACGAAAGGTGAGCTGTCGTGCGTACGGCGGTCGACCTTCGAAGGTCGATCGCGCGACGTCCAGCTTCCACGTCCCCATCAGCGGATCGACCTTCTTCGCCTCTGCCAGTTCAGCCGCACGCTTGCTCGCAAGGTCCCGACGCCACACGGCGAGCCTCGGCACGAGTTCGGGATACATCGTCTCGGGTCCGCCCATGGTGGCGAACAAGGGGAGACCCTCACGGTCTGCGAACTCCTTGATCTGCTCGTTGGTATCTGGCAGGTGGTGCGGAACGTAACCGACTGGACGGCCCGCAATTTCGTCGACGATCTGAAACGCGCCCCCACCGCCGCCCTGGTTCTGCGGTTGATACGGATTCAGGACGAAGTCGGTGGTCTTGACGTAAGGTTCGGCCAGGTAGGCCGGATCGTAGACTACCGACATCACCGTCAGGATGTTGCCGTGTCGCATCCAGCGCTCGGAGAGCGTAGCGCGGTCGCTGTGAGCCACGCCGTTGCGGCGAAGCCAGCCCTGTTTGAGGTGGGTCGTGCGGACAACGAGGGTGTTACCCTCCCACCTGCCCGTCGAGAAGCCCGCCCAGGTGTGTGCAGCCTCCTCGGGCGGGTGCGGGCGGCCGTCCATCCAGATCGTCCGGTCCGCGCGGCCGAACGTCCCAGCCACCCGATAGGCGATCAGGCGGAGCGACACCGGATCGATCTCCTTCGTGATGTTCAGGTTTGCCGGGCCGCGAATCGAATACGTCGAGGGGTGCGGCAGCGCCTGGCGCTCGGGGAGCGTGAGTATGGACGCATCCCACGTAAGCGCCTTCAGACGGCCTCCAGGCGTCAGAGGAATGCCCAGGTAGTCGCCGACATCAGGACCGGGCATGATTCGCTCGGGCTGGTCCTCGTGGTAGATGTTGCCCCACAGCCCGACGATGTCCACTTGGGCGAAGGCCGGACTGCTCGTCAGCAGTACGACGAGCACGAGACCACGACCGCGCCTCAGTGTCCGGTCTACAGGCGTCCAGCGAACCATGCTGCAGCGACCTCCGTGGTCTAAGCCTCCGTATTTGTGGGCGAAAGGATGGGGTGCTAGACTCCCACAGCGCGGGTTTGGAAGTCCTGAGCGACGTCTAAGAATGACGTTGGGACGCTGTTAAAAAGCGGTTAACGGGGTCAGGGATGTACCCCAAAGCGGTTATCGCGTAATGGAAGCCGTCCACGCCGCAACCGGGCATCACGACGAGTCAGCCGAATCGCCGGCTTTTGCGTTTGGGCCATTCCTCCTCGATGCCGCCTCGCGGGAGCTCAGCCGAGAGGGGACCCCCATTCCGCTGCCGCCAAAGGCGTTCGACACGCTCCTGATACTGGTCAGGGAGCGGCGGCGGGTTTTGACGAAGGAAGAACTGATCCGCGCGGTCTGGCCTGGGTCGTTCGTGACGGAGGAAAGCCTCACCCAGAACATCTGGTTGCTGCGACGCACCCTTGGCGATTCGCCTCACTCGCCTCACTTCATCCTCACCCTCCCCCGGTACGGCTACCGCTTCGTCGCGCCGGTGCAGGAAATCCGGCGTGACCCACGGCAGGGAGTGGGCGATCTTGTTCCGAGTGAATCGCTCGAGGCTGTCTCGACGATGCATGCAATGTCTCCAGGGACCGCCGTGCCGCCAGCCGTTCCGCCGGTACGCAGGAACGGAGCAGTCCTGTGGCTGGCGCTGGGCGCGATTGGCGGAGCTTCACTCGCGGCTGGAGCGACGCTGTCGTGGCGTTCATTACCCCCTTCGAGTCCGGCGATTCGTTTCATTCAAGCTCCCCCGCCGGGTACGACGTTCGCGTCGGGGGGTGTGTTGTCTCCGGACGGACGTCATCTGGCTTTTGTCGCAAGAGACGAGCGGAGCGGCCTCGCGCAGCTTTGGGTGCGAGATCTCGACGAGGCCGAGCCCCGGCCCATGCCAGGCACGGAAGACGCCGCTCGCCCGTTCTGGTCACCAGACTCACGCGCGATCGGTTTCTTTGCATACGGGAAGCTGAAGGCGCTGGACCTGGCTGGGGGCGCACCTCGCACCATCACGTCGGTCGACGCCAGATCGGCCGCTGCCGCCTGGGGTCCAACGGGCGTCATTCTGTACGGCGAGCGGCGATCAGGTCTGTTCTCAGTCCCTGCCTCTGGCGGCAGCGCGTCCCCGGTCACGACCATCGACGCCGCGGGCCCCGAGGCGATGCGCTGGTGGCCTTCATTCCTTCCAGACGGCAAGAGGTTCCTGTACCGGGTGCTCAGTCCCGACGAGGATGTCGCAGGTGTGTACGCGGGCTCGCTGGATTCAGCGGAGAGTGTCCGCGTCCTGGAAAGGTCGAGCGGGCCTGCCATCTATGCACCGTCCGGACACCTCGTTTTCGTCCGCGAAGGCGTCCTCATGGCGCAGTCGTTCGATGCGGCTCGCCTGCGCGTGACCGGACCCGCAATCAGCCTCGCCGACGACGTGCCCGCGCCAAACCTCATCAGCGGAGTGGTCGTCACGGCGTCGGCCGGCAATCTCTTGGCTTTTGGCGGCGGCGGCGGAACCGAGCGGCTGGTGTGGTTCAGCCGCAGCGGCGAGCGTCTGGGCACGGTCAACGCACCGGCAACATTGCACAACATCACGTTGTCGCAGGACGGCCGGATGCTGCTGGCCGACAGCATCGACGGCGAACGCCGAGGGGTCTGGGTGCTCGAGCTGGAGCGTGGTGCCGCCACGCGCGTGCACGACGACGGGGTGAATCCCGTCTGGTCGCCTGATGGCTCTCGCTTTGCCTTCACCCCGTCGCCGGCAAGGGCGAGCCACATCTACGCGAAACCGACCCGAGGCGACAGCGACGACGAGATCTTATTGAAAGCGCCGGAAGCAAAAACCCCTGAAGACTGGTCGCGCGACGGCCGCTGGCTCGTGTACTCCAGCGCCAACCGCGAGACTCGGAGAGACCTGTGGGCGCTGCCGCTAGGTGGCGGCGACCCACAGCCGCTCGTACGATCGCAGGCGAACGAAATGTACGCGCGCGTCTCCCCCGATGGCAGATGGGTGGCCTACATGTCCGACGAGTCCGGAACGTGGGAGGTGTACCTTCAAGCGTTCCCCGCTGGCGGGCAGAAGCGCGCCATCTCGGCCGGTGGCGGCTCCCATCCCCAGTGGCGCGACGATGGCCGTGAGATCTTCTATCTGGCTGCGGATCGCACGCTCATGTCGGTGAGCTTCGTGCCCGGCCCGCAGCCATCGGTCGGGCGTGCTCGCGCCCTGTTCCGAACCTCCGTCGTCGGCGACGCAACAGCCTACCGCACTCCCTATGCGGTGAGCACCGATGGCGAGCGATTTCTGATCGATTCCATCGAGGGCCCCGCCCACAATCAACCCCTCACATTGATGGTGAACTGGACCGAGCGGCTCCGTCGCTGACCCCCCGGCGGGAGTGCCTATCAAGGGCGAGCCCTTGGCTGGCTCGCTTGCGGATTGCAGGATGGGCACGTGGCGCATATCCTAAGACCGTCCATGGCTCAGAGCCTGAAAGGCGTCGTTCAGGAGCTGGACGCGTTCCTCATGAGAGAGTCCGCGGTTCAGCGAACGCTCGAAGGTCTCGCCACTCGCTTGACCGACCTCCAGGTGGATTTCGCGCTCGCTGGCGGCCTCGCCGTGGGCGTCCACGGTCACCTCCGGCTCACGGTCGATGTCGATCTCCTCATCACAGCGGAGGGCCTCGAGCGTTTCAAGGCCCGGTGGCTGGGGCGCGGGTATGTCGAGAAGTTTCCCGGGGCTCGCGGTGTGCGAGACGCCGACACGGGAGTGCCGATCGACTTTCTCGTGACGGGAGAATTCCCCGGGGATGGACGCCCAAAGGCCGTCCGGTTTCCGCATCCTGCGGTGGTGCCGCGGGGCGACGCGCCACATCGCGTGCTCGACCTGCGCACGCTCGTGGAGCTCAAGCTCGCCGCGGGGATGTCTGCGCCCGACCGTCTGCAGGATCTGGCAGACGTGCTGTCCCTGATTCGCGCCAACGGCTTGCCAGTCAGCTTCAGCGAATCCCTGGATACGTCGGTCCGGGACAAGTACCGCGAGCTCTGGACGGCCGCGCAGCTCCCCACCCAGTAGAAGCAGTCCCGCGCTCGCCCACGCGGCGACCAGGACGTCGGCCCTACGTGCGCCCCCGCAGCCACGGGTAGCGCGCCACGTCCTTGCCCGCGTAGTCGGGGTCCATGTAGATGAAGCAGCGATGGATCAGCCCGTCGCGGATCTCGAACACGTCGCACCAGCGCCCCGCGCCCCAGTCGGGCGCCCCGGCCCGCCACGGGCCGTCCACGTGCTCGCCGTGGCTCGTCCCCTCGCACACGACGAGGTCGCCGCCCGAGAAGACCCAGGTGAGATCCGGATAGTGGTGAACGATGGACGTGATCGTGGCGCCAACGTCGGCGAACAGCCTGGCGATCTCGTCCTTGCCCCTGGCGACGCCCCATTTCGGGAAGTAGACCCGGGCATCGGGGGCGAACAGGTCGAGCACCGACCCGCCGGTGGACGTCCGGCCCTGGTTCTCGACCGCCTTGAGGTACTCGAGCACCACCGCCTTGCGCTGCTCGTCGGTCATCGCGAGGGATCCAGACTCAACGCAGGTGCTGACGCGCGGCGACCTGTCGCCGAGCGGCCTGCGCGTCTTCGAGCGTCCTGAATCGAAAGACCCCCCGCGGGAAGGTGCGTGGGGCGATCATCCGGTAGCGGGCACAGTGGCGGAGGAAGCGCTCCACGGCGTGGCGGGAATCCACCACGACGGGAGCCGCATTCATCTCCTCGATCGAGCGGAACTTCTGCACCGGCATGTCAGCCCTCCCCAATCAGCACGTACTCGAGTCCCTCGGCTTCAAACGCCCGAAGGACGCGAAGCAGCTCGTCGCGGTCCACGCCGTGTAGCGTACTCCATGCGAAGAGAGGTACGCCCTCGGGGCTCCCTGCCCCGGCTCGAGTGAGTGGAATGAGGCCCGAGGAGGGCCAGAGACCGCCGTCCGCGATACGATTACCGGAGTGCACCCGGACCTGGAACAGGCCTGCGCCTTCCACGACGCCATTCTCGCGGAAGGCGCCAAGGCGCTCGTCGGCTACGACACGGCCAAGGCTCTCGCCAACGTCGTCCTCCTCTCGGAGATCCCCACGACGTACGACAAGAACGAGCATCGGCAGGTCAACGCGGGCAACCTCCTGCTGCGGGGGGTTCCTGGCGTCGGCAAGACGTTCTTCGGCGTCATCCTGGCGGCCATCAGCGACGCGCGGTTCGCGCGCCTGCAGGGGCGGGCCGACCTGCAGCCCACCGAGATCGTCGGCTTCCAGATGATCAATCCGGCCACCGGCGCCCTGGTCACCGAGTTCGGGCCGCTGGCGTCGGCCGAGGTGATCCTGCTCGACGAGATCAACCGCATCCCGCTCAAGTCGCAGAGCGCGTTTCTCGAAGGGCTCCAGGACCGCACGGTGACGGTCGGCAAGGAGACGTACGAGCTGCCCGCCTTCAGCTTCGCCATTGCGACGATGAACCCGGTGGAGCTCGGGCAGGGAACGTTCCCGCTGTCGGAGGCCGCCACCGACCGGTTCGCCATCATGGTGAACATCGGCTATCTCCCGCCCGAGCAGGAGGCCAGGCTCGTGTCGTTCGACTTCAAGCGCGTCCGTCTGAACGCGCTGCTCTCGAAGGAGCGGATCATCGCGCTGCGCGCGGCCATCAGCGCGCACGTGTTCCTGCACGAGCGTCTGGGGCAGTACATCCAGCGGCTGGTCGCGGCCACGCGCCCCTACAACCCGGACGCCGACTGGTACCGTCACTCGCCGTCCGAGCTGGTGGAGCGCGGCGTCGACCTCGGCGCGTCGCCGCGCGCCATCATCTGCTGGGGCCGCCTGGCGAAGGTGTGGGCGCTGCTCGTGCGGCGCCGCGCGGAGGTGTATCCCGAGGACATCCAGGACCTGGCACCCTACGTGCTGAGCCACCGGATCTGGCTCGGCCCGCACGCCGCCAGCCACGGGCTGTCCACGGACCTGGTGATCAAGGACGTCATCGAGCGGGTGCCCGTCCCGTGAGCACGCACGTTCCCGAGCTGACCGGCGGCGCACGATCGTTGAAGATGCCTGGGCGGCCTCACCCCGCCGAGGCCACGCCGCTCGTCAACCTCGCCGAGATCACCGAGATCGAGCTGCTGATCCTGAGGCAGATGCGCGAGATGACAATCGGCGATCACCGCAGCCGCTCGCACGGGTCGGGGTTCGACTACGTGGGAGTGCGCGAGTGGCAGGCGGGCGACCGCTTCTCGAGCATCGACTGGCCGCAGTCCTCGCTCACCGACTTCAGCCCGCTCATCGTCCGAGAGTTCGACCAGCCGAGCACGGCCACCGTCATGGTCGTCGTAGACGACTCGCCCTCGATGCGGTGCGGCACGCGCGGCGTGCCGCTGGCCGCCGTGTCCGCCCGCGCCGTGGCCACGATCGGCCTCTCGGCCGTGTTCTTCCAGGACATGTTCGGCCTGGTCACGTTCGACGCGGGATCGGGCGGGCTGGCGGCGGTGTCGCCGCGTATCGGCCGCAACCACGTCATCCACTGCCTCGACGCCTACGAGCACCGGCGGGGGCTGCGCGAGGTCCGCGACGCGGGCAGCCTCAGCACGACGGTGGCCTCGCTGGTCCGCCGGACGGCGCTCGTGCCGTTCGTCTCGGACTTCCTCGTCGACGATCCGCGATCCGTGCTGCGGGAGCTGGCACTGCTGAACACGACGCACGACGCCTTCGTGGTGCTCGTCGACGCCGCCTTCGCCTTCGAGCTGCCCCGTGTGTCCGCCGGCTGGATCGAGGTGTGCGACGTCGAGAGCGGACGCGCGCAGATCATTTCCCGGTCGCAGGCGATGCGCCTGCGCGACACGGTGCGGCGCTGGCAGGACGACGTGGCGCGGGCGGCCAAGGACCTGGATCTCGACGTCGTACGGTTGGGCGCAGACGCCACGGCGAACGCCATGGTCCTCGCCGAGTTCGTCGCCGAACGGCGGCTCAGGAAGGTGACGTAGATGGCGCGTCTGTCCTGGACCTCGCGCACCCTGGCGCTGTCCTGGGCCTCGCGCACGCTGACGCTGTCTTGGACCTCGCGCACGCTAATGCGTGCGCTCTACAGGGGGATAGGTCATCCCCCTGTAGAGCGGCGGCTTCAGCCGCCGCGTATGGCGGCTTTGGCTTTAGCCGCCGCGGGCGCCGCTCTGGCCGTTCCGCACCTGGCTGGCGCGCAGACGGCTGAGCCCGTCGAGGTCGCCCCCATCGAGTGCTGGTCGCGCACCAGCGCGGGCGCCGTGCGCGTCGGGGAACCGTTCACGCTGGTGCTCACCTGCGCGTCGCTCGACACCCAGGCCGCAACGGTGGTGGTCGACCGCTCGCGGCTGGATCCGGCCGCCCTGCAGGTGCCGCCGTTCGAGGTCGTGAGCGGACGCGTGGCACCCGATGTGCGCACGAGCAGCCGCCGCCTCTTTCAGTACGAGTACTCGCTGCGACTGCTTGGCGACCAGTTCGGCACCGAGGTGACGCTGCCCGGGCCGACGGTGCTGTATCGCGTGCAGAGCCGAGTGGATCAGGGGGCGTCACTCGAGGGGCGCGAGCGCGAATACCTCCTGCCGTCGCTGCCGATTCGAATCCTGTCGCTCGTGCCCGCTGGCGTCACGGACATTCGTGAGCCGGTCCCCGAGACCTTTCGCGCGATTGCCGATCGGCGGTTCCGCGCCAACGGCCTGCGCATCGCCGCCTTCGCCTCGTTCGGCCTCGCGGGCGTGATGGGGGCGTGGGCGCTTGCGGGACTGCTGCGCCGACCGGTTCGGACGCAGGCCGCCTCTCCCGTGGCCTCGGAGCGTGCGATGCTGCGGCGCGTCCTGCGCGAGCTGGAGGCCATCCGACGTGAGCGTCTGACCACGGGCTGGACCAACGACCTGGCCGCCCGGGCGCTGGCGGCGGCCCGTATTCCGGCCACGCTCGCCGTGTCGCCGCGCGTGACGCGCACGCCGTGGCGCGACGGCACGGTCCCGGTCGCGGGCCAGCTGCTCGTCCGGTCGCGCTGGCCGAAGCCGGTGGCCACGCTCGTCTCGGGCTGGGCGACCCCCGAAACACTGGCCGGGGTGCCAGAGCTGGCGCCGCTGAAGACCGCCCTCGAGCGGTTCACGAGCGCCGCGTACGGCTCTCCGGCCGCGGCGGCTGAAGCCGCCGCTCTACAGGAGGACACGATCCCCGCACCTGTAGAGCGCAGGCTTCAGCCTGCGCGTCTCGATGACGCGTCGAGTCTCGATGACGCGTTGAGCGCGGCGGAGCAGGCCACCGAGCGCCTGTCGCGTGCGCACGGGTGGCTCGCGCGACGATGGCGATCGCTCGCGCGGTCGGCCACCGGCATTCGGAGTCGGGCATGGGCGCGTTGATCGAGCTGGCGCGAAGGCTGGGCTCCTCCTTCGAGGAGCTCCGCACGCTCACGTTCCAGGACCTGCGCTTCTGGCACGGAGACGAGGCGAGGCTGACGGCCATCGCGCTCGTGGCCGTGGCCGCCGCGATGCTGGTCGTCCGATCGACGCTGCGCGTCCGTGGCTCGCGGGAGCGCGTCGGCCTCCCCGCGCTGCTCGCGCCGCTCGAGCGGCGCTCCTGGGCGTTCGCCCGTCACGTCCCGCTCGTGCTCCTCGTCTCCGGGCTGCCGTTGCTGGTGCTGGCGCTGGCCGATCCCTACACCGCGCTCCCGCAGCAGCGCGACACGTTTCCGGGCCGCCGGATCTGCCTGCTGATCGACGCCTCGTCCAGCATGACGCGGCCGTTCCAGGCGCCCGGCCTCAGCCGCGGCGGCACGGCCACGTTCTTCGCCACGGTGGCTGCCGCCGACCGGTTCGTTCAGCTGCGCACCCAGGGGCCGTACCGCGACCTGATGGCGCTCGTCGAGTTCGGCGACCAGGCGTACGTCGTCACGCCGTTCACCACCGACTACGACAACATCCGCCTCAGCCTGTCGCTCATCGGCGATCTCGGCGAGTACGTGCGCTTCCCCGATCAGGGCACCATCCTCACGCGGGCCATCGAGCAGGGGGTGCAGCTCTTCGAGACGTTCGACTTCCTCGACGCGTCGGGCAACCTGCTGGTGATCTTCAGCGACGGCGAGGATGCCGAGGTGGCGCATCAGGGCGGCACGGTGGCCGGCGTCGTGCGGGCGGCGGTGGCCGCGGAGGTGCCGATCTACTTCGTGCGCACGCGCTACGGACAGGCGTTCGGCTCCGTCGTGTCGGACGCGGAGTGGAGGGCCGCGGTCGAGCGCACGGGCGGCCGGTTCTACGCGGCCGGAGACGAGGCGGCGATCCTGAGCGCGATCCAGGACATCGACCGCGCGTCGGCCGGCGAGATCGAGATCGCGCAGTACGTGAACGAGCGCGCCGCCTTCGGGCCGTTCGCGCTGGCGGCCGCGAGTCTGTGGTCGCTGGGCGCCGCGCTGATGCTGGCGGTCCCTTACTTCCGGAGATTCCCATGACCTCGCCCCCGCGACGCCCCGTCGTGGCGCGCGTCGCCGCTGCCCTCCTGCTGCTCGCCGCGGGCGAGCTGGCGCGACGGACGGCGGGCGCGGACGGCCGCCTGGCCGACGCCCTCGAGCGGCAAGCCACGATGGCGCGTCCGGCCGTAGACGCGTTTGCCGACATGGAGCAGAGCCTCGGGATCGTCGGCCGCCTGCCGCTGGTGGGCCGCGCGCTCGTGCGGGACATCCGGTATCGGCAGGCCGAAGCCGCGTACTGGGCCGGCGACTATCCCGCGTTGATCGCGCGCGCCGAGAACGGGGAGGGCGGCACGGACGACACCGACCCCGCGATGACGTTCCTCACGGCCAACGCGATGTTCCGAGCTGCGCAGCGCCAGCCGGCCGGTCAGGCGACCGTACGGGCCCTGGACGAAGCGCTGCGACAGTACGCGCTGGTGCTGCAGAGCGACGCCGGACATCTCGACGCGGCCTACAACTACGAGCTCGTCGTCCGCCTGCGCGACGCGGCCGCTCGAGGGCGCTTCACGGAGCTCCGGCCGCGAGAGGACGCCGCGGCGCAAGGCGAGGCCGGATCGCCGCCGCCCAACACGCGTCCTTCGGACTTCAACGTCATCGTGCCGCTGCGCCCCGACGAGCGGCAGGATCAGTTCGACGCGGGCGCCGGCACGGCGCCGGCCCGGAAAGGATGAGGCCCAGTGCGAAGAGCGCAGGCGCCACGACCGGGAATCGCTCGGGCGACGGCACCTGGCGGTGTGCGGCGAGCGCGCGGGCGTCCCGTCGC
>JACQTK010000105.1 GCA_016210845.1 Acidobacteriota bacterium
CGGCGCAGCGCGTCGAGGCGCGCGAGGTCGATCAGGATCTTGGGCTGGGCCAGCCGCAGCTTCATGGCCGGAATCAAGCTGTGCCCGCCCGCCAGCAGCTTCGCCTCGTCTCCGTGTCGGGAGAGCAGCGACAGGGCCTCGTCCAGCGTCGTCGGCCGAGCGTACTCGAACGGTGCGGCAAACATGAGTCGTCTCCTGACCGGAGACCTGAAGGTCTCAGGCTAGTCGGTCGATCGTGACCGGTTGATCGCGCGCCAGACCTTTTCCGGCACGAGCGGCAGATCCAGATGCCTGACGCCGAGCGGCCGCAGCGCGTCGATGACCGCATTGGCGATGGCGGGGGTCGCGCCAATCGTGCCCGCCTCGCCGACCCCCTTCGCCCCGAGCGGGTTGACCGTCGTGGGCGTGCACGTGCTGCCGAGCACGTAGTCGGGGATGTCCTCGGCGCGCGGCAACGCGTAGTCCATGAATTCCCCGGTCAGCAGCTGGCCGTTCTCGTCGTACACCGTGCGCTCGAACAGCGCCTGGCCGATCGAGTGCGCGATGCCGCCCTGCACCTGTCCTTCCACGAGCAGCGGGTTGATCTGGTTGCCGCAGTCGTCGACGGCGACGTACTTGACGATCTGGACCGCTCCCGTATCGCGGTCGACGTCGACCGCGCAGATGTGGGTGCCGAACGGGAAGGTGAAGTTCTGGGGCTCGAAGAAGGCGGAGGCGTCGAGGCCTGGCTCGAAGCCGGCCGGCAGGTTCTTCGCGATGTACGCTTCGCCGGCCAGATCGCCCCAGCCGAGCCGCTTCCCCGTGCCGCCGGTCAGACCGAAAGTGCCGCCGCGAAACTCCACGCGATCGGGCGTGGTCTCGAGCAGGTGGGCGGCGAGCCGCGCGGCCTTCTCGACGATCCGATCGATGCACATCACGATGGCCGATCCGCCGACGGCCGTCCCGCGGCTTCCGTACGTGTCGCGCCCGTAGTGCGCCACGGCCGTGTCGCCGCGCAGTACGACGATGTCCTCGATCGGCACGCCGAGGCGGTCCGCCACGATCTGGGCGAAGCTCGTTTCCTGTCCTTGCCCGTGCGGCGTGGCCCCCGTGATGACGGTGACCTTGCCCGAGATCTCGATGCGGACGCACCCCCACTCCCAGCCGCCCGCGGGCATCGCCTTCGAGGGTCCCATCGCGCAGATCTCGACGTAGGTGGAGACGCCGATGCCGGACAGGCCGCCCTCGCGCCGACGCGCGTCGCGGCGGCCGACCAGCTCGTCCCACCGTGCCAGCTCCATCGCCTTCCCCAGCGCGCCGTCGTAGTTGCCGCTGTCGTACACGAGCCCAGGCGACGTCTTGAACGGGAACTCGTCGGGCCGCGGAAAGTGCCTGCGCCGCAGCTCGATCGGGTCGAGCCCGAGCTCGCCCGCCACCAGATCCATCAACCGTTCGATCAGGTAGGTCGCTTCGGGACGTCCCGCGCCGCGGTACGCGTCGGTGCACATCTTGTGCGTGTACACGCCGACCACATCCATGCGCACCGCCGGAATCTTGTAGCAGCCCGTGACGACGAGGCCCGTCAGCGTCGGCACCGCGGGCGTGAGCAGCTGCAGGTACGAACCGAGGTCGGCGATCGTCCGGATGCGCAGCCCGAGGATCGTGCCGTCGTGCTTGACGGCGACCTCGTAGTCGCCGATCTGGTCGCGCCCGTGAATGGTGGCGGCGGCGTTCTCGCGGCGGCGCTCGATCCACTTGACGGGGGCCCCAAGCCGCATCGCCAGATGGCAGCAGAGCGCCTCCTCGGCGTAGACGTTCAGCTTGGCGCCAAACCCGCCGCCGACTTCGGGCGCGACGATGCGCAGCTTGTTCTCCGCGACGCCGATCATCCCTGGCAGCAGCGTGCGCAGCAGGTGCGGAATCTGCGTGGAGGTCCACAGCGTGAGCGTGCCGTCGCCCGGATGAAACGAGGCCACGCAGCCGCGCGGCTCGATCGGCATCGGCGTGAGGCGCTGATGGACGATGCGCTGGCGGATGACGCGGTCCGCCTGCGCGAACGCGGCGTCGATATCACCGCCCCCGATGTTCCAGGTGTACGCGACGTTGGTGCCGAGCGCGGGATGCGTGAGCGGCGAGCCGGCCTCGATCGCCTTTTCGGGATCGGCCACCACGGGCAGCGGCTCGTAGTCGACGTCCACGGCGTCGGCCGCATCGGCCGCCGCGTACGCGGTGCTCGCCACGACCACGGCCACGGGGTGGCCGACGAAATAGGCGCGGTCGCCCGCCAGCACGGTGTGCGCGGGCGCCTTGAGGTCGGGAATCGCGGCGGCGCACGGCACTGTGCCGCAGTGCGCGTTGACGTCGGCGCCCGAGAAGACGCCGACGACGCCGGCCATGGCGCGGGCTGCCGCGCCGTCGATGCGCGCGATGCGGGCGTGCGCGTGCGGGCTGCGCACGAAGACCGCGTGCAGCATGCCCGGCAGGCGGAGGTCGTCCACATAGGTGGCGATGCCCTTGATCAGGCGCGGATCCTCCACCCGCTTCATCGCCCGTCCGACGTAGCCGGTCGTCTCGGCAGTGATGGTGCTCATGGCGGCCTCCCTTGGACCGCTATGCGGCCCCGAACGGGAATCCTGTTCCCATTGCCAGTCCGCATAGCGCTCCTAGCCGCGCGAAGCGCGGCAAGCCGGGGTCCCCGCCGCGCGGTTTGTGCGCGGTGGGGTGGAAGTGATACTGGCAACCAGCCAAGGGCGAGGCTCCACAGGCACGGGATATCAACGGCGAGCCCTTGGCTGGTTGGCTGCGTGCGCCACCGCCTCGATGATGTGCGAGTAGCCCGTGCAGCGGCAGAGGTTGCCCCGCAGCCCGTGCGCGATCTCCTCGCGGCTCGGCTGCGGGCGATCGTCGAGCAGCTGCACCGCGCTCATGATCATGCCTGGCGTGCAGAAGCCGCACTGCAGGCCGTGCCGCTCCCAGAAGCCCTGCTGCACTGGGTGCAGCGAGCCGTCGACCGCCAGACCCTCGATCGTCGTGACCGCGCAGCCGTCGGCCTGCACGGCGAACATCGTGCACGACTTCACGGCCTTGCCGTCGACCAGCACCGTGCACGCCCCGCAGATGCTCGTCTCACAGCCGACGTGCGTGCCCGTCAGGCCGCAGACCTCGCGCAGGTAGTGCACGAGCAGCAGCCGTGGCTCGACCTCGTGTTTCCGCAGCGTGTCGTTGACGCGAATCTGGATCGGAACGCCCATGCTGGCCCCCGGAGGGAAGGTGGGTTCACGCAGGCGCGCGGAGCGCGCCAGACGAGGGCCGTGATGATTCGTCAATCGCGCGAGGTTGTCAAGGCGCGGCGCCGCCCGCGATCAGGATCGGACGATCAGGTCGTCCTCGTCGGGCACGTCGCCGAGCTGGACGCGCAGGTTGCCCGCGAGAGCAGCTGGTCGAGGCTGGCGGACTCCTTGTTGTCGACGGTGGTCGTGATCACCCGGACAGTCTAGCGTCCTCACCGACACCGGGCCCGGCCGAAAGCCCGGTGCGCGTCCCTCCGGCCTGGGACGGAGGCCCCGTTCGCGTCGGCGGGTCGATTCTCCCGCCCACGAAGGTGAAGCACGTCCCGCCCGTCTACCCGCCGCTCGCCC
>JACQTK010000090.1 GCA_016210845.1 Acidobacteriota bacterium
AGCAGTAAGCAGTAAGCAGTAAGCAGTAAGCAGTAAGCAGTAAGCAGTAAGCAGTAAGTCGTCCGACCAGGCATAAAAAAAGGGCCGGCACGAGGCCGGCCCTTTACACTGCCTACTGCCCGCTGCCTACTGCTACCAGTCGAACTGCACGCTGATCTTCGCCATGCGGGCGTTGAGAATCTGCTGTGGCCGCATCCACGAGGCGAAGTTCTCGTTGACGCTCAGCACCGCGTCGTTGTTCAACGTGTTGTAGAGGTCGAGGCTGACGACCGAGCGCGACCGCCCGAACCGAAGGACCTTCCCGAACCGGAGGTCGAGCTCGTTCCGCCGGTCCAGGTACATCGTGCTGGGCTGGAGCAGCGCCACCGACATGTTGGCCGCGCCCCCTGACAGCGGCCGTCCGAGCGTCGAGTTCGCCGCCAGGTACGCGTTGGTGGCGGTGAAGTTCGCGTTGATCGACGACTCCTTGGTGCTGCGGAACGTTCCGCTCAACTGGACGTCGATGCGCGGAACGGTATACACCGCGTACCCCTTGACCGAGGTGAGCCATGGCGTCTGCCGGTCGCAGAACTGCAGCGGCCGCTGGTTCCCCGTGAAGTTGAGCTCCGGCAGCTTCGCGACGATCTCGCAGTCGTTTTCCGAGGTCCGCCCGGTGCTCGTGCCGAACTGGAACGTCAGGCCGTTCTGGAGCCGGCCGTTGACCGTGATGTCGTAGCCGTTCCAGTGCTCGATCTGCTTCCCGTACTTGCTCGAGAGCGTGTTGAAGTTCTGCGACGGCCGGCCGAACGCGGTGGGCTTCAGGTTGCGGAGTCCCTCGAGCCGGTAGCCGCCGCCGTTCGGCAGCCTCTGATCCGACGGCACGACCATGCTGAACGTATCGAAGTCCGCCGCGCTGAGCGCCAGGTCGTCGGTCACCTGGAAGTTGCCCCAGATGCGCCGGAAGAAGCCGACGTCGACCGAGATGCGCGGGAGGATCTCATGCTGGACCCCGACGGAGAACTCCCAGTTGCGCTCGCGGTGGCCCCAGCCGGTCAGCAGGTCGGGGTCGTACTGCGCGCCGGGCACGGGCGTGCCGAAGTTGCGGTTGGCCATCGCGCCGCACTCGCCGTTCGCGTTCGGGTTGGTCAGATCGCATTGCGGGACGAAATCGCCGTTGATCCCCTGCCCCCCTCGATCGTTCCACGACCGCGTCGTCGAATTGACGAGTGTATTGACCGGGTTCGGCTGCGACCCGAGGGTATTGAGCGTCTGGCCGCGCAGGTACTTGTTGAACGTCGCTTTGAAGGCCGTTCGGCCGTCCCCACGCAGGTCGTACGTCAATCCCGTCCGATAGGTAATGTCGTGCCAGGCCAGGTTGTCCTGCGCGGGGAACGTGAGGTTGCGCGTCGGTACGAGCGGCCCGGGCCCGATGCGCTGCTCCGGGAAGCTCGTCCCGAAATAGTCGTACCGCAGCGCCAGGTTCACCGTGTACCGGTTGAGCGTCCACCGGTCCTGGGCGTAGAAGCCGAGGTCGTTGTCCTGATGATTCCGCAGGGGCCGCGGCGTCGACTCCAGCGTGATCTGGTTCGGCACGCCGTTGTTGAAGCGGTAGCTCACCGGGTTCAATGCGTAGGTGGTCGTGTCCTGGAAGCCATGGACCCGGTTGAAGCCCACCTTGATGTTGTGCGTCCCGGTCACGTACGCCATCGCCGCCCGGTAGGCGAAGTTCGGCACCAGCGTGTTGTTGTACGTGTTGTTGATCCGGTACCTCAGCCCGGTGGACTGCTCCACCACGGAGATCATCTGCGGCGCGATCGCGACGACCGCCGGATCGTTCTCCGTCCCATTGGACCGCGGCGGGTGCATGTTGCCCCACCGCTCGAACAGGTGCATGCCGACCGCCTCGAGCAGCAGCCGGTTCGTCACCGGCGACGTCCATTCCAGGTGCTCCTGCCGCAGCCGCGGGAACCGGAAGTCGGTGGCCGTCTCGGGTGCCCGCGTGGCGCTCACGTTGTTCGGACAGTTGCACCAGCGGTCGACCTTGTAGGTCCCCGCGATCTTGTTCCGCTCCGACGCCTGCCACGTCACACGCAGGCTGTTCTGGAACACGCGCCCTTTGTTGAACCCCCGGCGGCTCGTGTCCGGCTCGTAGAGCCATTCGTTCGGGTTCCAGGCGTTCTTGTTGGCGAAGATCGGCGCGTACCGGTCCGCGCCGTTGTATCGCGTCGAGAACCAGAACCACACCTTGTCGCGCCGGAACGGCCCGCCGACCGACTCGTTGAGGTCCCAGTTCTTCCAGATCTCGTCCGGCGTGCCCAGCCCTGCGTCCTTCAGCCGCTGCGTGAAGTTGTCGCCCTGCAGGCTGCCGTTCGAGAAGGTGAAGAACGTGGCGTTGGTGAACCGGTTGCCGCCGTCGCGCGGGATGAAGTTGATGCGCACGCCGCCGGTCGGCAGCTCCGCCGAGACGGCCGTGTGGTCGATCGTGATCTCCGAGGCGGAGCCGACATCCGGGATCTGCCCGCCGATGTTGCCGCCCGCCTGCAGCGTCATCGTGTTGATCCCGTTGAGCGTGACCCGCTGGTCCTGGGTCCGGCTGCCATGGATCGTCACGCTGCCCCCCGTGCCCTGCGTGACCGACCCGCCCACGTCGTTGCCGCCGCCGGACGTGCCTGGAATCAACCGGGCCAGCGTCACGTAGTTCCGCGCCGTCGGCAGCGCGTCGATGACGTCCGCGGAGAGCACGGCCTGGCGGCTGGTGCTCTGCACGTCCACCACCGGGGCCTCCCCCGTGACCGTGATGGTTTCCTCGAGCGCGCCGACGCGCAGCTCGACGTCGACGGTCGACGCGGCCGTGCCGGCCAGCGTGATGCCGTCACGCCGCACGGTGTTGAAGCCGGCCAGGCCGAACGTCACGGTGTACGCGCCGGGCCGGAGGTCGACGAGCTGGTAGCGGCCGTTGCCGTCGGTGACGGCGGTCCGGACTTTTTCGATGAGGACGGGGCTCGCGGCTTCCACAGTGACGCCGGGAAGCACGCCTCCGGAGGTGTCGCGGACGACACCGGTGAGCGACGCCTGCGCCGAGGCGATCGAGGGTAAGAGCACCACCCACAGGAGGGCGGGAGCGAGCTTCGCGAACGTACGCATCGAGTGACCTCCCTTGATTCCACTGGTCAACGTCCGCCACGGCCCCACCGGCCGTGGCGGCATCCCCCTGGAGACGCCGAGCGGACGCCGGCCGGAGCCGGAGCCGCTGTACCAGAGCTACCGGACGCTAAGAAACCAAAGAGAGAGAAACGCGGACCGAAGACGCGAAGAGTGCGAGCCGTCTATAAACCGCCGAAATCGAGCTATAAACGACCGAAAATGAGCCCCTGGAAAGGCATGAGGCTACGGGCGCCCATGCTGGGGCGAACCCTACCCGGGTTTGGGTATCCTGTCAATCCAAAGCAGAACCTACATATATTGACTGACATCTCTCATGCTGTCGTGGCTGGACAATACAGGCATCCCAGTAGCCGTCCGCGGCTGCGCCGGAACGCCTTGCGACGATTGGCCTTGTCCTTCGCCGCATCATGTGCGGTGATTGATGCAGGCGCTACACAGTTCGCGAGGGTCCAGTGGCATGACTGCCTCCAAGTCTCCGAGCAGTTGTGTGCTGAGG